>JBDSIB010000194.1:0-32399 GCA_039918155.1 Ferruginibacter sp. | reverse complement strand
AGGCCGGTAGTAGGCTCATCCAGGAAAATGATCTTTGGTTTATTTATTAAAGTGGTGGCAATGGAGAAACGCTGTCTTTGCCCACCGCTCAGTTCTTTACTTTTATTTTTTGCTTTGTCTACAAGGTTTACCTTTTTCAGCAATTCCATCGGGTCGATATCCCGATTGTACAGACCTGAAAAAAGATTGATCAACTCTATTAAATTGAGACCCGGATAAAAGCCCGAGGTCTGCAACTGAACTCCTATTATTTTTTTTATTTCGCCGGGTTGTTTATCCAGGTCCAACCCATCCACCATTACTGTTCCGCTGGTTTTGTCTCTCAGTGTTTCAATAATTTCAAGCGTAGTTGATTTACCTGCCCCATTTGGACCTAACAGGCCAAATATTTCACCGGCAAACACATCAAATGAAATAGATTTTACAGCCTGAAAATTGCCATAGTTCTTGCACAGGTCCTTTACCGAAATAATAGTATTAGCCATTTGAATTTTTTAAAGGGGTAGAAATTTTTCCTGAAATATAATCTTCCAGCTCTTCCATCATTTTAATACTGCCAATAAAAAAAGGAGCCCGCTGGTGCAACTCATATGGCTGAACATCCAAAATATTTATCACACCATTGGTTGCTTTACCGCCAGCCTTTTCTACAATAAAAGCGAAGGGATTGCATTCGTACAACAATCGCAATTTTCCTTTTGGTTTATCGGTAGTACCGGGGTACATAAAGATGCCACCTTTTATAAGATTACGATGTACATCTGCCACCATACTGCCAATGTATCTTTGCGTATAAGGTCCGCCGTTAGTCTTGTTTTTCTTTTGGCAACCGGTAATATATTCTTTCACTTTCTGGTCCATCTGGAAAAAATTACCATGATTTACAGAATAGAATTTCCCTGCTTCCGGGCATTTTATATCAGGATGGCTAAGGGTAAATTCGCCAATGGACTGATCTAAAGTAAAACCATTTACACCCCGCCTTGTAGCATACACCAACATGGTGGAAGAACCATAAATAACATAACCTGCAGCAACCTGCTTATTACCCTGTTGTAAGAAATCTGCTTCAGTAGCAGGCTTTCCTAATTCACTCACCCGCCTGAAAACACTGAAAATAGTTCCGATAGATACATTTACATCAATATTGCTGCTGCCATCCAAAGGATCAAAAAGACAAACGTATTTTGATTTGTTACTCGTCTCATCATCAAAAACCAGGATCTCATCCATTTCTTCACTGCCAACACCAGCACAACTTATACCATGTCTTAACACTCCTACAAGTTGATTGTTGGCAAAAATATCCAGTTTTTTTACTTCTTCGCCCTGTACATTGGTAGTACCATGATCTCCAAGAATATCTACGAGCCCGGCTTTGTTTACTTCTACGTTTATTCTTTTTGCCGCCAGGCCAATATCTCTTAAAAGACTTGATAATTCTCCGGTTGCTTTTGGAAAATCACGTAACTGCTGAAGGGTAAATTCATCCAGTGTCTGAATTTTTCTATTAATTGCCATAAAACAATTTTATGTTTACGCTTTACGAAGTTAGATTTGCAGCTTCAAAAGTATGAATGATTTGTGATTTATGAATTATGATGTGGGATTAGAATTTGGTATTTAAAATTTAGCATTTACATATATGAAGGTTTACAAATTTGGAGGCGCCAGTATCAGCAATGTTGAAAGGATAAAAAACACCGGGGAAATTATAAAAGATCATGCGGGTGAAAAATTGCTGATCGTAATTTCTGCCATGGGCAAAACAACCAATGCGCTGGAGAAAGTGGTGAATAGTTTTTTTGAAGGAAAGAAAGAAGAGGCCTTACAATTATTTGAACAGGTAAAAGAAAGCCATCTGAATACTTTAAAATACTTAACAGTATTACAATGGCAAAAAGCAGAGAACCAATTAAAGGATTTTTTTACAGAAATAGAATGGATGCTGCATGATAAACCTGTAAGGCCTTACGATTATTATTACGACCAAGTTGTATGCTGTGGCGAATTATTCAGTAGCAGTATGCTATGTAATTACCTGGCAGAAGAAAAAATAAAAGCCACCTGGGTAGATGTAAGAGACATTATCAGAACAGATAATAATTTCAGGGATGCCGGGGTAGATTGGGCATTTACACAAAAAAATATTGAAGCCAATGTGCAGCCTTTATTTGAAGAATTTGATGTGGTGATAACACAGGGATTTATTGGAGCAACAGATGAAAATGAAAGCACAACATTGGGCAGGGAAGGCAGTGATTATTCTGCAGCTATTTTTGCCAATTTATTAAATGCAGAAAGTGTTACCATCTGGAAAGATGTGGATGCCATCATGAATGCGGACCCGAAAGAATTTAAAGATGCTGTAAACATGCCTGAACTGAGTTACAATGAAGTAATTGAAATGGCCTATTATGGTGCCCAGGTCATTCACCCAAAAACAATAAAGCCATTACAAAATAAAAAAATATCGTTACTGGTAAAAAGTTTTTTAGATCCGGCATTAGCAGGTACTATCATCAGCAGTGCTGTTGTAAAAAATCTCCCTCCAGTTATTGTAATTAAAGAAAAGCAAGTGCTGATTCAATTTAAGTCAAAAGATTTTTCTTTTGTAGAAGATAAGCCCGTTGCACAACTGCATGAAATATTCAGAAGTGTAAAAACGAAAGCAAATCTTTCACAGAATACGGCTATTTCTTTGTTATGCTGCTGCGATGACCACTATGAAAAGATAGACCAATTGGCTTTGGAAGCTTCGGTGATATTTGATGTAGAACTGGAAAGAAATCTATCGCTTTTAACTATTCGCCATTACGATGAGGAAACCATAAAAAAACTGGTGAAAGATAAAGTGGTCGTGCTGGAGCAGAAAACAATAAATACCGTTCAATTGGTTTTAAGAGGATAAATTTTTACAATTTTTATTAATCTAAAACGTATTCCCCTCTTTTATTTACCATCACAATAGGGAGTAGTTTTTTGGCCTCAAAATAATCGAACATCTCTTTTAAATTTGAATTAAAGAGTTGCAACTGGGGCTTATCTTTCATGTTTTCTGTCAGGTACTCCATTGATTTTTTTACATTATATCGTACCGGGAAAACATGTACAGGAATAAATTCTTCCCCCTGCGCTTTTACGTTTGATGCAATCACATATAATTCTTCAATATAGGCATCCGTTAAAGGAATACAACCCGTAGAAACACAGCTTCCATGAATATAAATAGCATTGCCAGGGCGCAATGAATCGCTTAAAATACGATCTGATGCATTTGGGTAATTAAGGCCCAGTGCTAAATGATAGTTACTATTGGGATTAAACTCATTGATGTAATAAAAACCCTCCGGCACTTGGTAATCGCCTTCTGCTCGTTTTGGCCCCGTTGTACCGCTTTGCGTACACACTTTGTATGTTTTAAAAAGCTTATATGGTTCTTTTGCATCGCTTTTTACCCAAACTTCCAGTTGGCGGTCGTATTTAAAGGAGCGTACGTACATTTCCTGCGGAGGCCAGGTAAGATGTTGCCTTTCAAATTGTTTTTTGATGGAATCTTCTGTACGGGAAAGCTCATCAGGAATACGGCTGTATTTAACGCTCTGAACATTCATCAGAGGACTTTGAGAAAATACATCTGCTGATAATAAAAGAGTTACCATCAAAAACGCTACAAAAAGAAAAGGTTTCTTCATCAAAAAATTGGGGTTACTTATCTAAAACGTGAAAATAAAAAAAATATTGAAAGGAACAGTGTTAAAAATAACAAGTCAATGAGTCAAAAGTCATTGTTTATTTTGCTTTTCACTCATTGACTAATTACAAATGACTATTTATAGATTCCCCCTTGCATCCTGTTCCCTCTCCAAAGCTTCAAACAAGGCTTTAAAATTCCCCTTGCCGAAACTCTTTGCGCCTTTACGTTGAATAATTTCAAAAAACAATGTCGGCCTATCCTGTAAAGGCTTGCTGAATATCTGCAACAAATAGCCTTCCTCATCTTTATCAATTAAAATCCCCAACTCACTTAAAGGCTGCAGGTCTTCATCAATTTTACCAACCCTGTCCAATACATCTTCATAATAACTGGATGGAATTTTTAGAAACTCTACTCCCCTGCTCATAAGGTCTGTCACAGTTTTTACAATATCAGCGGTTGCAATGGCCACATGTTGTACACCTTCGCCATTATAAAAATCAAGGTATTCTTCCACCTGGCTTTTCTTTTTTCCTTCTGCCGGTTCATTTATCGGAAACTTCACGTACCCATTACCGTTACTCATCACTTTACTCATCAAAGCAGAGTATTCTGTACTGATATCATTGTCATCAAAACTCAGAATATTTTTAAAGCCCATTACATCTTCATAAAATTTTACCCAGGGGTTCATCTGGTTCCAACCCACATTTCCTACACAATGATCAACGTACAAAAGCCCCGTATCTGCAGGGTTGTAAGTTGATTCCCATTTTCTGAAGCCAGGCATAAATACACCAGAATAATTTTTACGTTCTATAAATAAATGCACCGTTTCACCATAAGTATGTATGCCGCTGATCACCACTTCGCCGATATTATCTTTTTTAGTGACTGGTTCCATAAAGCTTTTTCCGCCACGTTTTGTTGTTTGTTCCCAGGCATCTTTTGCATCATCAACTTTAAGCGCTAAAAACTTTACAGCATCACCATGCTTCAAAACATGAGCAGCAATTTCGCTGTCTGGCCGCAATGCAGTTGTCAGCACAAAAGTCAATTTATTCTGACGGATTACATAACTCACTTTATCCATCATGCCTGTTTCCGGCCCGGCATAAGCCAGTGATTGAAAGCCAAAGGCTGTTTTATAAAAATGGGCAGCCTGTTTTGCATTGCCCACATAAAGTTCTACATAATCTGTTCCATGCAATGGCAAAAAATCTATATTTGCTTCTGCATTTTTTACAGTTGCCTGTGTTGTTGTATTCATAAATATTTTTTTTATTTTTTTTTGAACCCGGCAACAAATCTTTATTCAGCATCGTTGCGTCGCACCTTTGTACATTATATCATTGCTCAGCAATCATCCGCAGCTTCTCGAGTCCATGGCAAGCGCATTCATCAGCAGGGAGTAGTTACTGCGCTTATCGCCAAATATTTTATGTGGATAATCTGGAATCATCTACATCAAAGGTAATAAAAACTTATGGCGCATTCCACAGCATCATTATATATTTGCCGGGTAAATGATCTTTAACAATCTCAATCAGCAAAGTGCAGAAAAAAGCAGGCATACTAGGTGGCGGACAATTAGGTAGAATGTTATTACAGGCGGCAGTTAATTACCCGGTAGAAACTTTTGTAATGGAAAATGATGCAGATTGCCCGGCAGCGCATCTTTGCAAGCATTTTGTAAAAGGTGACATTACCAACTTCGATGATGTATATAATTTCGGCAAAGGCCTTGATGCGATCACTATTGAAATAGAAGCCGTAAATGAAGATGCCCTGGAAAAACTAGAACAGGAAGGCGTAAAAGTTTATCCATCGCCAGCAGCTTTGCGAATCATAAAAAACAAGATCCTGCAAAAACAATTTTATGCAGATAATAAAATACCAACCAGTGCATTTGTAGTAACACAAAATATAAATGAATTAAAAGAGCAGGTTGATTTTTTTCCAGCGGCACATAAACTTGCTACCGGTGGCTATGATGGCAAAGGCGTGCAGCTTTTGAAAAAAGCAGAAGATATTTCCAATGGATTTAATGCCCCTGCTGTTCTGGAAAAAATGGTCTTTTTAAAAAAAGAAATCGCCATCATCATTGCTGTAAATGATAAAGGAGAAAATGCTATTTACTCACCGGTTGATATGGTTTTTGACAGCCGTTTAAATTTATTAAGTCACCAGGTAGCCCCGGCAGAATTACCTGAAAAAGTTTTCTGGAAAGCTGAGGCGATTGCTTTGAAAGTAGTGAAAGACCTAAAAAGTTCGGGCATTTTTGCAGTAGAACTTTTTGTGGATATAGATGACAAAGTTTTTGTAAATGAAACGGCACCAAGAGTGCATAATAGTGGCCATCACAGCATTGAAGCCTGCTACAGCAGCCAGTTTGATATGTTGTGGCGTGTAATGCTTGGTTATCCTTTGGGAAATACCGAGCATATTTTACCGGCTGCAATTGTAAATCTTATTGGTGAAAAAGATCATACCGGACCGGCGAAGTATGATGGACTTAATGAAGTACTTGCAATGGACAATGTATTTGTACATATTTACGGTAAGGCCCAAACGAAGCCCGGCAGAAAAATGGGACATGTCACCATCTTAAGCAATGAAAAACAGGAACTGGTACACAAAGCAAATCAGATAAAAAATATGTTGAAAGTAGTGAGTGAGTAGAGAAAGTTCAAGAGTTCAAGAGTTCAATGTTTCAAAGGTTCAAGAGATTCAAGAGGTTTCAGAAGTTTTATAAAGTTAGGGTGTTCGCTAATCTTTTTAATTCTATCTCGGCGCTTTTGGCAGCAAAATTTAAATTAACCAGGCGAAAGCCAGACTCTTCAAAACTCTGTTGTGCATCTCTTACTTCTACAATAGTTGCCTGTCGTAATTGAAAACGAAACAGCGTTAGTTGCAATAACCTATCAGCAATTGAATAGGCCGCAACAGCACTGTCTAATTGGTTTATCGTATTGCTATAAGCCTGGTATTGCTTTACTGCATTGGCGCTATAATCTCTTATTACTATTTGCTTTTGCAGATCTGCATTCTGAACATTTATCTGAGCTACTTGTTTTTGCCGCCGGTACACAGAGCCATTGTAAATTGGAATACCGACACTAACGCCAATGGTTGGCCCGTAATTCTGATTCAATAATATATTGCCTGCAGCAGTTTTATTTCTTACAAAATTATACCCTGTTGTCGCTCTTATGGAAGGATAACGCAACGCATCTGTTTCTTTTACAATTAACTCATTTATTCTTATCTGATCATCTGCAGCGATGACATCCGCATTTTTACTCAATCCATTCATTACCGTTTCAAGTAACACATCTTTATCTACAATAATTGTATCCTGTATGGTTATCGATGAATCAGGATTTACTGTAAGTAAACGCAATAATTCTGTTTTAGCCTGGTCTATAACCAACTGCTGCGCAAGCTGTGCCTGTTGCAGGTTGCTAAGGTCTATCTGTGCCTGGAAAAGGTCTGCATTGTTTGCAAGGCCAACACTTTGCCTAACTTTTACAATTTGTAATTGTTGGTTGGATGCATCAATAGAACGGCCGATCGTTTTAATATAATTCTGCTGTCGCACCACGTCATAATACCCGATCATTACATCTGCCAGAATATTTTGTATTTGGGACGTGAGCAATTGCCGGCTCTGCATTTCCAATTGACCTAATCTCTTTTTTGTAGCTATTACCCTGCCGCCATTATATAATAAAATACTTCCCGTAACACCTGCAGTTAGTGCATTTGCAGCAGCGTTGTTCCGCTGAATATTTGTGCCGGTATTTAATTTTTGATTAACACTTGATATTTGCTCATTATCAGCCACATTACCAGTAACCAGCGGCAATCCGCCTGCCACACCAATATTATTCAGTATGCTATCGCCGGCTATCCTGTTTTGTGCCAATTGAATATCCAAACTATTCTTTAAAGCAATATTAACGGCATCGGATAAACGCAATACTTCCTGTGCTTTTGTAAGCTCAGAAAACATAACAAGCGCCACAATTAATAAAAATATTTTTTTCATCAACAACAAAATTATTACTCTGTGATCTCAATTTTTTTCGCCTCATGCTTGTGCTTACCACTCAGGTAAGTGTACACTGCCGGTATTACAAATAAAGTAAGTATCAACGAAAATATTAATCCGCCAACTACCACAATCCCCAAAGGCACACGGCTGGCAGAAGCGGCACCAAGACTTAATGCGATAGGTAAAGCACCGAACGAGGTTGCAAGACTCGTCATTAAAATTGGACGAAGCCTTTGTCCTGATGCTTCCAATACTGCTTCCATTTTTGGCAGGCCTGATTCTCTTTTCTTATTGGCAAATTCTACAATTAAAATACCATTTTTTGTAACCAAACCAATCAGCATGATCATCCCAATCTCTGAAAATATATTCATTGTTTGCCCAAATACCCAGAGGCTTAATACAGCACCTGCTAAAGCAAGTGGGACAGTAAACAAAATGATCAACGGATCTACGAAGCTTTCAAACTGTGCTGCCAGTACCAGGTAGATGAGTATCAAAGCCAACCCAAACGCAAATGCAATGTTGGAGGAGCTTTCCGCATAATCACGGGAGGCACCACTCAATGCTGTATGATAAGTTTCATCCAGTAATTTTTTGGAAATAGCATCCATCGCTTTTATTCCATCACCAATCGTCTTGCCTTCTGCAAGCGATGCTGAAATGGTTGCAGCTTTATAACGGTTAAAGTGATACAAACTTGGCGGACTACTACTCTCTTCCAAATGCACCACTGCACTTAAAGGTATTTTATCGCCCTTATTATTTTTTACATAAAGCCTGCTGATGTCATCCGGCTTATTCCGGTCAGTACGCTCTACCTGTGCAATTACTTCATACTGATGGCCTCCTTTTAAAAAGTAAGCAAGTCTTCCACCGCTAAATGCAGCCTGTATTCCAGACACTACATCCTGTGATGATAAGCCGAGATCTTTTACTTTCATCCTGTCAATGGTAAGAGAAATTTCCGGCTTATTAAATTTGAGGTTTACATCTACGAAGGAAAATGTTTTATCATTATTTGCCTCTTCCAGAAATTTTGGTATTACTGCTTTGAGTTTTTCCAGGTCCTGATTTTCCAACACAAACTGTACTGGAGAACTGCTTCTTCCTGAGCCCACCGCAATTGTCTGTTCCTGTACAACACCAATTTTTGTATCGTTAAAACGGGCAAGTTTGCGGGTCAGGTCATTTGCAATATCATTCTGGCTGCGCTTTCTTTCATCGGGCGGAATCAATCCCAGCCTTGGCTGTGAGCTATTTACAGCACCTGTAGGTGTACGTGCAAATACAAAATCTCTTTCCGGTATAGAATCATAGAGGTAATCAGAAATATCATCAGTGTATTTCAGCATTTTACCAAAGCTGGTTCCTTCCGGTGCACTAACGGACAAGCGTAAACTACTTCGGTCTTCCAGAGGTGCTATCTCACTTTGCAGTGATATAAAAATGATGATCCCGAATACTACGCATGTTATAAGTATAACCCAGGATACCCAACGAACTTTTAAAAATCGTTTCAGTAATCTTTGATACCCATTTTCCATACCCTGAAAAAAAGGCTCTGTCTTCATGTAAAATTTACCATGGCCGGCTTTTTTTCTGTTGAGCACCACATTTAAAACAGGGGTGATGGTTAATGATACAAATGCTGATACCAACACCGCTGCAGCAAGCGTAATACCGAACTCCCTGAACAGGCGGCCTATAAATCCTTCCAGAAATATTACAGGCAAAAACACAATTGCCAGCGTGATGGATGTAGATATTACTGCAAAGAAAATTTCTTTACTACCTTCTATGGCTGCCTTTCTTATCGGCAATCCCATTTCTACTTTTCTAAAAATATTTTCTGTTACCACAATACCATCATCTACCACAAGACCGGTAGCCAGCACAATACCCAGCAGCGTAAGAATATTTATAGAGAAACCAGAAATGTACATGATGAAAAAGGTCGCTATCAACGATATAGGAATATCTATCAAGGGACGTATAGCAATGAGCCAATCCCGGAAGAAAATAAAAATAACCAGTACCACGAATGCAAAAGATATTACTAACGTTTCCTTAACCTCACTGATCGATTTTCTGATGTTGGTTGTATTATCAATCAATACATTCATTTCAATATCCGACTTATTGTCTTTTTTTATTTCAGCTAACTTTTTTTCAAAATCATCTGCTATCTGAATATTATTGGCACCGGGCTGTGGTGTAATAACCAGCCCCACCGCATTTACGCCATTGTATTTCCAGCTCTGCTCGAGGTCTTCGGGGCCAAGTTCTACTCTTGCCACATCATTTAGCCGCACTATACCACTACTATCTTCTTTTATAATCAGATCCCGGAATTGTTTTTCTGATGTAAGCCTGCCAACCGTTTTAATAGTCAACTCTGTATTATCACCATATATTTTGCCGGGTGGCAAATCTATATTTTCAGTATTAAGTGAATTGCGTATATCCGTAAACGATACACCAAATGCAGTCATCTTATCAGGGTTCAGCCACAGCCGCATTGAGTATCTTTTTTGCCCGAATATTCCTACCGAACTTACTTGTTTGATCGTTTGAAATTGTTGTTGTAATACGTTCTCAGCATAATCACTCAGTTCCATCAAGCCCTTACTGCGGCTTTGTACTGCCAGTATTAAAATAAAATCACTGTTGGCATCCGATTTTGTAACCACTGGTGGCGCATCAATATCCTGCGGTAATGACCGGCTGGCCTGCCCTACTTTATCTCTCACATCACTCGCTGCTGCTTCCAGGTCTACACCCAGTTCAAACTCTACCGTAATGTTGCTGCTGCCCAATGAGCTGGAAGATGTGATCGTTTTAATACCCGGAATACCATTGATCTGTTTTTCCAGTGGTTCCGTTATCTGGCTTTCGATAATATCAGGATTGGCGCCGGTGTACGAAGTACGGATATTCACAATCGCAGGATCAATTGCAGGATAATCTCTTACCGCCAAAAAAGTGTAACCTACAATACCAAACAGGATGATCATCAGGTTGAGTACAGTAGCCATCACCGGCCGCTTTATAGAAATTTCAGAAATATTCATTTATAAGGCTATCTTTTTGAATCCAATAGTAATTTATATTCACCTTCATTTGGCGCCTGCCTGCCGGTAGGCAGGTCGCACTCTTGTGCAATATATTTTTATTCAACAAAAAAATACCAGCTTTATTATTTTTTAAAAAAGCTGGTAGAATATTAATAATTAATTTTCAGTAGAGTCTGCTGCCTCCAATTGCTGCATCGTTTTTACGCTACGTATGTTCACTTTGCTTTTTGGCCTGGCAAACAATACGCCGCTCACTACAACTGTATCACCCACATTTAATCCTTTGGTAATTTCTACAGCATTTGCCTGCCTTATTCCCATTTCAACATTTACAAAATCTGCAACCCCGTTCTTCACTATGATCACCTGGTTATTTTTATCATTTGGTATAATGCAGTTGGTTGGTATTTCAATAGCACTTTTATTGTTGCCTGCATTAATGATCACTTTTACAAAAGCACCGGGGTTCACTTTTTCTGCCAGCAAAGTAGCCCGCACTTTTAAATTGCGGGTATCGGTATTTGCTCCCGGCTCAATGGCTATAACTTGTGCTCTTCCCTTTTCCTGGGTTGTTGCATCCAACACTACATCAAGTATATCTCCTTTCTTTAAAAAATCGCCATAAGTTTCCGGCACAGTAAAATCTATTTTTACCTGCGCTACCTGCTGCAAGGTGGCCAAAATAGTGGCCGGTGAAACATAAGCTCCGGGGCTTACCTGTCTTAATCCCATTACGCCACTAAAAGGTGCATGTATCACTGTTTTATCAATGAGAGATTGTGTGTAGGCAATATCAGCCCTGTATCCATTTACAGAATTTACTGCAAGGTCATAATCACTTTGATTGATGCCGCTTACATCGAGCAATTGTTTATAACGCCCTACTGTTGTTTGGGCAAGTTCTAATTGCGACCGGCTTTTCATCAACTGTGCCCGCAGGTCTGCATCATTTATTTTTGCAAGCACGGTGCCTTTTGCTACATGACTACCTTCAGCAATGTTTAGGTAAGTCAGGCGGCCGCTCACTTCCGGATGTATTTCCAGGTATTCATTTGCCAGCACGGTACCATTGGCTTCTATCACATTTGATATAGGCTGCACCTGTGCTACAATAACATCTACAATGATTGGTGGATTTACTTTGGGCTTTTTGGAAACATCTTTTTTATTGCCGCAGGATGCAAATAATAAAATGACTAAAACCGGCTTCAATAAATGATAAAAAACATTCTTCATATATGCCATTAGAAATTAATTGGTTAAGCAGGCCGCTAAAGTTATGCCGTTATTTAAACAGATGTTCAATTTTATATATGAACGGTTGGTTAAGAAAGCTTTTTTAATCTTGTAACAATTTATAAAATAAAACACTAAGGAATAGGATAGCGCTATTTTATTTTAAGCTTATAAAACTCAATTTTGTATTTTTATCCTTTATTAAAAAAATATAGAAAGCATGAATCCTCTTGTTGGAATTATTATGGGTAGCCAAAGTGATCATGATGTAATGCAGGCAGCTGCTGAAATATTGAAGCAATTTGATGTATCATACGAACTTACGATAGTATCCGCCCACCGTACACCAGACCGTATGCGTACCTATGCTTTAGGTGCAAAAGCAAGAGGCCTTAAAGTTATCATTGCAGGCGCAGGTGGAGCAGCTCATTTACCCGGAATGGTGGCAGCATATACTACTCTGCCGGTCATCGGTGTACCGGTAAAATCTTCTAACTCAATTGATGGATGGGACTCTGTACTTTCTATATTGCAAATGCCGGGAGGCGTACCCGTTGCTACGGTTGCGCTAAATGGGGCAAAAAATGCCGGAATACTGGCTGCGCAGATCATTGCAACCAGTGATGATTCACTATCGCAAAAACTGGCTGACTATAAAAAGATGTTAGAAAAAGAAGTGTTGGGAATGGCAGAAAGAATAAAGTAGGTGAATCTATATAATTAAAAGTTGTTAAGTCTTTTATTCGCAGAATTATTAGTTGATTAAGCTTTATTAAAATTTATTGCATTTGCCTCCACAGCCGGCAGGCTGCGTACCTGTACCGGCGCTGCTTTTGCTTCTTTCAAAAAATATGCTGCGCATTTTTTGAATTCCGACTGCGTCGGAACCTAACCAAAACCTGCCTATCGGCAGACAGGGAGGCATGCCTTATACAGGTACTGATAAATTTTCGAAACTTACGTAAACTCAAATTGACAGTTTGCGATTCTACCTAATCCTATTCTAAACATCCGATAAAATAAAATGGAGGATTATTCAGAAAAAAATACTTGTTCTAATCATTTTATTCAGGTTCGTTACTATCGATAGAATGATCTGATGAAGATCTCTGTTTTCCGATAATGGCTAATTTTAATTCTTTTTCAAAAGTGGCCGCACTCATTTCATCTTCAAAAAATTTGCGGTAACCGGTTTTGGTATTTACTATTAATGTTGCCGGAATTGCACCACTCCATTTCTCATCTACTTTTGGGCAAAAATAATCTGCATTGGTTTCGTTAAGCCAGGCAATGTTTGTACTAAAATTATGCTGCTTTGCAAAGGTTGCAATCTTAGCTGGGTAATAGTTTGGCAGATCGAGGCTTACCAATAATAATTTCACTTTATCATTTTTATATTTCTGCACCGTAGAAATAAAAGAAGGGATTTCTGCAACGCAGGGTTTACAAAATGTTGCCCAGAAATTAATGACCAATATATTGCTGCTGTCGGTTGAAATATATTTTTCTACATCCGTAATTTTCATTTTTGGAATAGATTGACCAAAAGATGTAATACTTATTATACAAAAACATATTGCTGCTAAAATTGACTTCATAACAACAAAAATAATGGGAAACTATATCTCAAGACGTTAAAAGACTTGCAATATTACAAACTGCATTTTGCGTGAGGGATAGTAGCGGCTACCCCGGTGAAGGCTTGTGCATTGGCTTTGTGCCGGAGTAGTAGCGGATAGCCCGGCCTTTGGCACGCCCTGATATTTTTATATAAAACATGCTTTTGGCTAATCCCTCATTTCAGGTTAATTTTGCAGCCAATTAATAAATCTAAAATCATATATAAGTTATGGCATACGACGTAATAGTATTGGGAAGCGGCCCGGGCGGCTACCCTGCAGCAATAAGAGCGAGCCAGTTAGGAAAAAAAGTGGCGATTGTAGAACGGGAAAGCCTTGGTGGCATTTGCCTTAACTGGGGTTGCATACCTACCAAAGCTTTACTAAAGAGCGCTAATGTATTTGAATATGCAAAACATGCGGCTGATTATGGTATCAACATTACAGACCCGACACAGGACTTTCCTGGCGTGATAAAACGCAGCCGTGGCGTGGCGGATAAGATGAGCAAAGGCATCCAGTTTTTGATGAAGAAAAATAAGATAGATGTGATAATGGGTAGTGGCAAATTGATTGCTGCCAATAAGCTGGAAGTAACTGCAGCAGATAACAGCAAGCAGGTGCTGGAAGCAAAAAATATTATTCTTTCTGTAGGTGCAAGAGCTAAACAATTGCCGACTATGCCGATAGATGGTAAAAAAATACTTGGTTACAGGGAAGCGATGTCGATTACCGAACAGCCAAAAAGTATGATCATTTGTGGTAGTGGTGCTATCGGTAGTGAGTTCGCTTATTTCTATAACAGCATGGGCACAAAAGTTACCATTGTGGAGTTTATGCCAAGAATAGTACCGGTAGAAGATGAAGACATCAGCAAGGAGCTGGAAAAACAATTTAAAAAACAAGGCATAACTGTGATGACGAACAGTGAAGTGCTGAAAGTAGATACAAGTGGCAATGGCGTAAAAGCAACTGTAAAAACTGCTGATGGCGAAGTAACGCTGGAAGCGGACCTTTTGTTGAGTGCTGTGGGCGTGGTAGCAAATATTGAAAATGTTGGCCTGGAAGCATTGGGGGTAAAAACAGATAAAGGAAAAATTATTGTAGATGCATACCAGCAAACAACTGTACCGGGTTTATATGCTATTGGTGATTGTACACCAGGTCAGGCGCTTGCGCATGTTGCCAGCAAAGAAGGTATTAATGCTGCTGAACATTTAAGTGGACACAAACCAGAACCGATGGATTACAATAACATCCCAGGTTGTACGTATTGCTCTCCGGAAATAGCATCTGTAGGTTATACTGAGAAAGCTGCAAAAGATGCAGGCTACGAAGTAAAGGTTGGTAAATTTCCATTTATTGCCAGCGGAAAGGCAGTAGCAGCAGGTGCAACGGAAGGTTTTGTAAAAGTGATATACGATGCAAAATATGGCGAGTTTTTAGGCTGCCATATGATAGGAATGAATGTAACAGAAATAATTGCAGAGGCTGTAGTGGCACGCAAACTGGAAACTACCGGCCATGAAATATTAAATGCAGTACACCCTCACCCGACAATGAGTGAAGCGATGAAAGAAGCTACAGCTGTAGCTTACGGAGAAGCAACTGATGTTTAATTCTTCTTATACTTATTTAAAATCCCATCAATTTTGATGGGATTTTTTTTGGCCGAACATTGGTAATTCTATTCTGCTTCATTGGCGTCGCACAATTGTACAGCAGATCAATATTCAGCTTTTACCGAAGCGGTACGGTGCAGCTCTATTTTGTTTAGTATTGCAAATTAATTGCACTGTCCTTTAGCGCAGTGATGAAAAAATTATTTTCCTTTCCTGGCTTTAGCCCAAATATTTTTTGGGCTAAAGCCAGGGAGTTTTATCACAAATTTAATACCCCGTCCTTAAGGACGGGGCAATTAATGACGGGGCAATAAACCATTCACTAAATGAAATTGCTTGTATTCTTTTAACCAGTTCTGAACATCTTTAAAAATGATTATTTTTATACTCTTAAAACACGAACATGAAAGAAACAAAACGCACCGTAAAACTTTTTGAGGATCTTTATGATGGCGATCCGTGGATTGGCGTAACAACACACGAAACTTTAAAAAATATTACTGCAGAGCATGCTGCAAGAAAACTGCAGCCACAATTAAATTCTATCTGGCAGATAACAAATCATATCATCAGCTGGCGGGAGAATGTGTTGAAAAGATTAAAAGGGGAAGTGATCACTACCCCTACAAATAATTATATGGCTTCTGTTTTTGATACTTCTGAAACGGCCTGGCAGCAAACCATTGAGCGAATGCAGCAATCGCATGAAAAATGGATACCATTTTTAAAAGCATTTGATAAAGAAGATCTGGAAGAAAAATACAAGGGCAATGATATGAGCTACTACGAACATATTCACGGAATATTACAACATGATTGTTATCACCTTGGACAAATTGTTTTTTTAACCAAAGTGATTTAAAATAAAAGAGCCCCAATATTATTCGGGGCTCTCGACTTTAACCATTCACCAAACTACTATTTTGAGAAAACTTTTTTAAGCAGATCTGTTACCTGCGCAGCAGGGTCTTTTCTTATTTTCTGTTCTTCCTGCCCGATAGAATAGAAAATACCGGTCATGGCTTTTTCTGTTACATAAGAAGAAAGATCTGTATTAACTGGTTGCTTTGAAAAAGAAACTTTATTGTATGCTGTAAAAACGTCTTTCCAGTAAGTAGTTGCATTTACTTTTGCAAGAGAAGCTTCAATAACAGGGCGCATTTTTTCTGTAAGCTGCGCCGTTGTTGTCTTCTTTAAATAATCTGTTGCAGCAAAATCCCCAGCTTGCAATATTTTTAAGCCGTCTGTAACGGTCATTTGTTTTATTGAACTTATAAAAATAGAAGATATGCCTGTTGCCGCATCTTCTGCAGCCCTGTTCATGGATAGAATCGCTTTGTCAACCAAATTACCCATACCAAACTGGCGCAATGTTTTAGCCGCTTTATCAGCTTCTGCCGGCATTAAAATCTTAATGGCTGCATTTTTAAAGAAGCCATCGGCAACACCTAAATTTTTGGAAGTATTTTCTGCACCTACGCTTAATGCTTCTTTAAGACCGTTAATTATTTCATCGCTGCTAAGCCCTTTACCGAGCGAACCAGCATTTCTGCCAATAGATGAAAGCACACTGCTGCCGCTATCTTTATTAATTGCCTTATTAAGTTTACCAAGAATACCCTGTCCGTTTGCCGCTGATATTGTAATAACAGCAATTATTAAGAATGTAATTTTTTTCATATTGTGGTTTGAGGTGGTTAGACTACAAAAGTACCCGCAGGCAGGCGAACAAAAGCGTTAAATTATATTAACAAAAAATATGTACCATTGCATGCAGTAAAAATTCATATATGAAAATAGCAGTATTAGGCGCAGGTATGGTGGGCAGAACGATCGCTACAGAGCTCTCCGCTAATTTTGAAGTGACCTCATTTGATATAAGCGATGCAAGTCTGGGTTTATTAAAGACAAACGTAAAAATAAATACAATAAAAGCAGACCTGAAAGATTTTAGTAGTTACGGTGAGCTGCTGAAACCATTTGAAATGGTTGTAAATGCGGTACCCGGTTTTATGGGTTACAAAACTTTGGAAGCAATTATAGATGCCGGGAAAAATGTGGTTGATATTTCATTTTTTCCGGAAGATGCGCTTGCGCTTGATGCACTTGCAAAAGAAAAAAATATAACTGCTATTGTAGATTGTGGTGTAGCCCCAGGGATGAGTAATTTGATATTAGGTTATTACAATGAACTGATGGAGATAGAAAGTTTTGAATGCATGGTAGGTGGCTTACCTAAGACAAGAGTAAAACCTTTTGAATACAAAGCACCTTTTTCACCGGTGGATGTAATAGAAGAATATACCAGGCCAGCCAGGTATGTAGAGAATGGACATGTGGTAACAAAACCAGCGTTGAGCGATGCAGAGTTGATAGATTTTGAATATGCAGGAACATTAGAATCCTTCAATACAGACGGACTCAGAAGCATTTTATTTACCATGTCGCATATTCCCAACATGAAAGAAAAAACATTGCGGTATCCCGGGCACATTGACTTGATCAAATCGATGCAAAAAGCAGGTTTTTTCAGTGAAGAAATGATAGAAGTAAAAGGAAATAAAATTCGTGCAATTGATTTTACATCCGCCTTGTTATTCAACAAATGGAAATTACAGCCTGGTGAAGCAGAATTTACTTTGATGACCATTATCCTGAAAGGAAAAATGGGCGGTAAACAAACTACCGTAGAATATTTTTTATATGATGAATACGATGGTGCAACACAAACAGCATCTATGAGCCGAACGACAGGCTACACCTGCACTGCAGGGGTAAATCTTTTAAATGAAAAAATGTTTACATCAAAAGGAGTATTTCCACCCGAGCTGGTAGCAAAAGAAAAAGGTTGCTTTGACTTTTTTATAAATTATCTGGCCGAGAGAAATGTTGTTTATAAAAAAACAATTCATTAATAAAAATACTATTAAACGAATTTTAAAAACAGATTACACTAATTACAAGAAAATGCTAATGAATTCATGTAATAAAAATTCATAATAATAACATTACATCTTTATAATCTTAAACATTTTTCTATCCGCACCCTGCCCTATCTGAAGTACATATATTCCGGGTGTAAAACGGCTTACATTTATTTTAGAAGTGTTTGATTGCAAAGTTTGCTGCAACATTACTCTGCCGGTTGTAGAAATTAAAGTTATTGTTTGTCCTTTGAGATTTACATTTTCAAGTCCATTAATATTTATATAATCATTTGCCGGATTAGGAAATACCTGTATGGTTGCAGGAATTTGTGGTTTTACTACCGGAGTAGGTATGGTAGTGGTGGTAGTATCAATTGGCAAGGGCCCTGCAGTTGCAAGGGAAGCATCACATGCAAATGAATTGAGGAAAGAACTACGGCTACCATTCTTTGCAAACAGAGATCTCATCTTCATTTTCTGCCCTTGTGTAAACATGCTCATGCAGGCATCATCTGTAAAGTCCATATAGTTCATAAACATATCGCCATCTGCATTTGGTGAGCAGGTGGTAGCATGCGGAAAAGAAGGACAATAATAATTTGAGAAACGTTGTCTTGGTGTATCATCCACATCATCACTGCCACAATCCTGATCACCCCATATATGTTTTAATCCAAGCCAATGGCCAATTTCATGCGTTGCTGTACGACCCATATTAAATTCGCTCCGCAAAGAGCCCACGTTTCCAAATACATCATAATTAATTACGACACCATCTTTATCTGCTGGCCCGCCAGGCAAAGTTGCAAACCCAAGGCTCCGGCCAAAAATATAGCACACCCAGATGTTGAGATATTTCTTACAATCCCATGCATTATCGCCGCCCTGAGAACTGTATTTCATGCTCTCATCTGTAAAATATGGGCTTGTCGTATATTTCCGTATAATTCCATTTGTTTCATGGCCGGTAGGATCTACCTTAGCAAGGCAAAAATTAAGGCGGGTGTCTGCAGCAAAACTTTTAAATGCAGCTGGAATATTTGATGCAGTGGCATTTCTCAGCCGGTAATCCTCATTCAAAACTTTTATCTGGGAAAGTATCTGAGCATCGCTGATATTCTGACCGGCAGTATTAAAAACAACATGAACCACAATCGGTATGTTGATCACTTCGTTGGGTACTGTATCACGCATTATACCATCAACTCCGTTGGTCACGCTAATTGTATTTGTAATCGCAACATCGGGTGTAACAACAGTACCGCACACACGCTGAGAGAAACCCTGCACACAGGAAAATAATAATAAGACTGCCCCTGCTATAAATTTCATTTCTCTGAAAACTAAAAGTGAAAAAAATAGTCTTTACCGCAGATAATGGAAACAATAAAACAATAGGAACAAGTGAATAAATCACTATGATTGGAAGAAGAGACAGCATTAACCATTTTTTGGGGAAATGTGGTAATATCAGCTCAGAGGTAGATCAAATGTAGAAACAAATACTACAATAACAAAATTTTTATTTAATTTATAAGAACACAGTTTACTAAAACGCTCACAGTTATGTATTTTTGTGGCTCTCATTTTTAATACTCATCAATGAAACAAATCTTTTCGATCCTTTCCTTAACACTCTTATTATCAGCCTGTAATAACAATTCAGATAGAAAAGATACTGAAGCTGCTCTGCCATCCTATGGTATTGCAGCGCCTGTTCAGCTCTCTTACAATATTATTGCCCAGCATCCGCATGATACCAGCGCTTATACGCAGGGGTTACAACTTTATAATGGTAAAATGTATGAAGGCACCGGTGATTTCGAAACATCGTCGCTAAGAGTAACCGATTATAAAACGGGTAAAGTTGAAAAAAAACATATGATGGGTTCTGCCAAAATTTTTGGTGAAGGCATTAATATTTTTAAAAATAAAATTTATCAGCTCACCTGGCAAAGTAATGTGGTGTATGTGTATGATCTGAATAATGTTGATAAACCTATCAAAACATTTAACTGGCCTTATGAAGGTTGGGGAATTACAAATAATGGTACTGATCTTATTGTAAGTGATGGAAGTGCTAATTTATATTTTGTAAACCCGGATGATTTTAAAGTAAGAAATACTTTAGGCGTTGTAGATAACAACGGCCCGGTAGATCAGCTAAATGAATTGGAATACATTGGTGGCTTTGTTTACGCCAACGTTTATCAAAGTAATTTTATTGTAAAAATAGATCCTGAGAGTGGGCATGTAGTTGGCAAAATGACCTTGGCTAATTTATTACAACCTAGTGATATTATTCCTGATAGAACAGATGTGTTGAATGGCATTGCTTATGATTCTACCACAAAGACAATGTTCATTACCGGTAAAAGATGGCCTAAATTATTTGAAGTAAAACTGAATTAAAGAGTATTAATTTTTACTGATAATATAAATAAGGGAACTGCATTTCGAATTGTTGAAAACAGTTTTCCAATTTGAAATAAGCCCGGTTATAAAAGCTTTTATATTATTGCTTTTACCATTTTTATATTGTTCGCTAAGCATGCTTACATAAAAACTGTCGAACCACATTGGTTTCATTTTCTCCAATTTCATACCATGTCTTTCTACTAATTTTTTCATGCTTTCCGGTGAAAAATGATATAAATGCCGGGGCACATCGTATGCCGCCCAAAATTCTTTATAATAAGATGCGTCGTAAGATGTATAGTTTGGAACAGCAATAAAAGCCTTTCCATTTTTTGTTAGCACTTTTTTTATCTGCTCCAGGTATTCCTGTAATTGATGCACATGTTCCAGTACATGCCACATTGTTACAGCATCGTACTTTTCTCCTTCCTGGTTAAAAAGCTCCGGCGATGATAATGGAGAAATATTGTATAATTCAATCGCATTTTTACGGGCAGTTTCATCAGGCTCCAGGCCGGTTATTTGCCAGCCTCGGTTTCTCATTACATTTAAAAATGCACCGGTACCGCAACCAATATCCAATATATTTCCGGCTTTCATGTTGGTTTCATTATCAATTAAAGCCCATTTGCCATTGAGTGTTCTTTTACGGATAGGATGATACAGTTTATTGATAAATCCCTTTTGGGTATCGGTATGTGAAATGTATTTTTCAGATGCGTAATAAACGCCAATCTCCTCCTGTGAGGGCACGTCTTGTGTGAACATTCCTCCACAATTGCCACATTTGCTTATTTCAAATATTTTAGAAGATACTGTATGATCTTTTACTGAAAGTGCTGGCGAAATAAGGCCTGATTTACACAACGGACAATATACATAGTGAACCATGAGTGCAAAGAAAATGATTTATTTTTAAAATGAGTGAGATGCATTTATCATTAAAATACATTGTAACCGAACATTGGTGCAATAAATGCATTAATGTAAGTATGCAATTAATAGAATTTACAGAAAAAGGATTATTCTGCCACCAGGGTGGTTTTTATATTGACCCGTGGAAACCCGTGGACAAAGCAGTTATTACACATGCCCATAGTGATCATGCCCGTTGGGGAAGTAAATATTATTTGTGTCACCATTTCACCAAACCCATTTTACAATTACGCCTCGGCGATAATAATTATGAAAGTATTGACTGGCACCAGACTGTGACGATGAATGGAGTAAATATCTCTTTTTATCCTGCTGGCCACATTATTGGCTCGGCCCAGGTAAGGGTAGAATATAAAGGCGAAGTATGGGTTTTTACCGGCGATTATAAAACCGAAGATGATGGCATCAGCACCCCTTTCGAAGCCGTTAAATGCAATGTGTTTATTACAGAATCGACTTTCGGTTTGCCCATTTACAAATGGAAACCCCAGCAACAGATATTTGATGAAATGAAAAGCTGGATACAGGATAATAAAACGAATGGAAAAACAAGTGTCTTCATTGCTTATAGCCTCGGCAAAGCGCAGCGCATTCTAAAGCCATTGGCAGAAACAGGCTTACCCATATTTGCACATGGCGCTGTTTATAATGTACACCAGGCTTTTGTAAACAGCGGTTGGGACTTACCGTTAGTACAAAGAGTGATGTCGGAGACTACAAAAGAAGAATTAAAAGAAAGTATTGTAATAGCGCCATCTAGTGCAGAAAATTCACCGTGGATGAAAAGGTTTTCACCCTATGCAATCGGCATTTGCAGTGGCTGGATGCAAGTGAGGGGAAATGTTCGGCGCAAAAATGCGGATGCAGGGTTTGCTTTAAGCGATCATGCAGACTGGCAGGGTTTACTGGATGCAGTAAAAGCAACCGGCGCAGAAAAAGTGTATGCCACCCATGGTTTTCAATCTGCGTTTAGCCGTTACCTGAATGAAATTGGTATTGAAGCCGGGGAGGTAAAAACAGCTTATGGAAATGATGAAGAAGAAAGCAGTGCTGATGACAAAACTGAGGAACCATTATGAAAGAATTTGCTCAATTGATAATGCTATTGGCTACAAGTACAAAAACAACTGCAAAGCTTAACGCCATTGTGGATTATTTTTCTATTGCAGCTGATGAAGATAAAATATGGGTGATAGCTTTATTTACCGGTAAGCGCCCAAAACGCTCTGTCAATTCGGCTTTGCTGCGTACCTGGTGTATGCAAATCACCAATATTGAGCCATGGCTGTTTGAAGAAAGCTATCATACAGTCGGCGATCTTGCAGAAACAATTGCTTTACTGTTACCAGAGAGATATGAAACAGAAAATTTATCTGATGACGAAAGATCGCTGGATTGGTACATGCAAAAATTAATGCTGTTAGGAAAAGAAACCGATGAAGAAAAAGAAAAGTTTGTGACTGATAGCTGGAGCATAATGAGTGTAAATGAAACTTTTGTATTTAATAAATTGATGACGGGTGGGTTCCGAATTGGTATTTCACAAAAGATGATGGTGAATGCTATTGCAAAAACGACGGAAGTTTCTCCATCAATTATTGCTCATCGGCTTATAGGAACGTGGCAACCCGGCAACATAACTTTTGACGATTTGATGAGCACGGAACACAGTGCTGCAGACAATTCCAAGCCCTACCCTTTTTACCTGGCTTATGCAGTTGAAGATGACGTGAATGTATTAGGCAATCCCGAAGAATGGCAGGCTGAATGGAAATGGGACGGCATCCGTGGGCAGATCATTAAAAGAAATGGCGAGCTGTTTGTATGGAGCCGTGGCGAAGAATTAATGACGGAGAAATTTCCGGAATATCAAATTTTAGAAACCGTTCTACCAGATGGTATTGCCATTGATGGGGAGATCATCAGCCTGGCAAAGATAGAAGGCGAAACATTTGCTCCTCTCCCCTTTTCTGCTTTGCAGACACGTATCGGCAGAAAAAATATTACAAAAAAACAATTGACCGAAGCACCGGTTGGCTTATTAGCTTATGACCTGCTGGAATACAATGGCGAAGATCTGCGTGAACTATCGCTTACGGAGAGACGCAAACTATTGGAACAGGTAGTCACGGATTTAGATTTACCCTTTCTTCATCTTTCACCCATCATTGATTTTAAAGATTGGGAAGCGTTAAAAGAGATACGAACAAAATCACGGGATATCGGCAGCGAAGGATTGATGCTGAAAAGAAAAACATCGACCTACCAGGTTGGCCGTAAACGGGGCGATTGGTGGAAGTGGAAAATTGATCCGCTAACTATTGATGCAGTGATGATCTATGCCCAAAAAGGTCACGGCCGTAGGAGTAATTTGTATACCGATTATACCTTTGCCGTAAAAGATGGTGATAAACTGGTAAGCTTTGCAAAAGCGTATAGCGGCCTTACTGATAAAGAGTTTGCGCAGGTAGATAATTTTGTAAAAAGAAATTCTATCGAGAAATTTGGCCCGGTACGTACCGTAAAGCCGGAACTTGTTTTTGAACTTGCCTTTGAAGGAATTGCTGCCAGCAATCGTCACAAATCCGGCGTAGCTTTACGTTTTCCCCGCATGAGCCGCTGGCGGAAAGATAAAAAGCCGGAAGATATCAATACACTTGATGATCTTAAGGCAATTTTAGACCATTACAATAATCAATACGGCAATACGGCGGTAAAGAATGATGAAAGAAACAAATAAAAGATTACACAAATTATTGCGAATTACACGAATTAAAAAAATGTTGATAAATTCGAGAAATAAAAATTTATGATAATAAATGCCTAATAAAGCACTAAATGCTTCACCCGGTTTTAAAGTTATAAAATCATGGCTTGCTTCAAAAAAAAGAAAGCCATTTTTATTTCAGCAACAAACCTGGGAGCAGATTATCGCAGGAAATTCAGGTTTGGTAAATGCACCTACCGGTTACGGTAAAACGTATTCTGTTTTTCTGGGCGCTGTCATCAGTTTTATTAATGATCATCCAAAAGATTTTAATACAAAAAAAAATAATGGATTGCAACTTTTATGGGTAACGCCTTTGCGTGCACTGGCAAAAGATATTGGGCGTGCCATGGAAGAAGTTATTACAGAACTTGGCATGCAATGGCGCATTGGCATCCGCAATGGTGATACACCTGTGAGCGAAAGGCAAAAGCAAAAAACAAACATGCCTGAAGTCCTCATCATTACTCCCGAAAGCTTGCATCTTTTATTGGCGCAAAAAAACTACCCCGATGTTTTTAAAAAATTAAAAATAATTGCAGTTGATGAATGGCATGAATTATTAGGAAGTAAAAGAGGTGTGCAGGTTGAACTGGCAATATCAAGATTGGTTAATTTAAAAAACAGATCCGAACTTAATAATGAGTCACCAGTTGATAAAGGACTTCTTTTCAACTATTCAGCTAATCAGCCAATTTCCGTTTGGGGAATATCGGCAACTATTGGAAACCTGGAAGAAGCCAAAGATGTTCTTTTATCTTCTTTAAAAAAAAGCGGTGGCATTATAAAAGCTGAACTCAATAAAAAAATAGAAATTGAATCTGTCATTCCGGATGAGATAGAAAAATATCCCTGGGCCGGGCATTTAGGCATCAGGCTGGCGCAAAAAATATTACCGATTATTTTTGACCACACTACTACGCTGATCTTTATCAATACCCGTGGAATGAGTGAAATATGGTATCAGCAGTTGCTCACTGTATCGCCGGAACTTGCGGGTGTGTTGGCGTTGCATCACGGCAGTATCGAAAGAGAGTTGCGTACCTGGGTAGAAGAAGCCCTGCATGAAGGCGTTTTAAAAGCTGTGGTATGTACCAGCAGCCTTGACCTTGGTGTAGATTTTCGCCCCGTAGAAACAGTGGTGCAGGTTGGTTCACCAAAAGGCGTTGCCCGTTTTTTACAACGTGCCGGCCGTAGTGGGCATCAGCCAAATGCAGTGAGTAAAATATATTTTTTACCGACGCACTCTTTGGAATTATTAGAAGCGGCTGCTTTAAAGGAAGCAATTGCTGAATCCTTTATTGAAAGCAGGCAGCCGTTACTGTTATGCTTCGATGTTTTGATCCAATATTTATCTACACTTGCTGTTTCCGACGGCTTTTATCCAGATGAAATTTTTGAAGAAATAAAGTCGACATTTTGTTTTAAAGATATTCTTAAAGAAGAATGGCAGCAACTGCTGCATTTTACAACTGCAGGCGGTGTTGCATTAAATCAATATGATGATTTTAAAAAAGTAGAAATAATTGATGGCCTTTATAAAATTACCAGCCGCAGAATTGCAATGCGTCACCGAATGCACATTGGTACCATTGTTAGTGATGCGATGATCAAAGTAAAATTTATGAGTGGTGGTTTTATTGGCGTGATAGAAGAATGGTTTATCAGTCGGCTCAATCCCGGAGATGTATTTACCCTGGCCGGCCGCAACCTGGAGTTTGTAATGATAAAAGATATGACGGCATTAGTGAGAAAAAGTAATTCAAAAAAATCAATTGTACCAAGCTGGATGGGTGGACGTTTACCTTTGAGTGCAAACCTTGGGCAAATGCTTCGTAAAAAATTAAATGAAGCTGCAGACCTCGAAAGCTTTAGCAAAGTTGAAAGAGAATTAAAAGCGCTAAAGCCATTATTCGACTTGCAGAAAGAATTATCAGCTGTGCCAAAAGAAAATGAATTACTGATAGAACATATTGAAACAAAAGATGGTTTTCACTTATTCGTTTATCCTTTTGAAGGAAGGTTGGTGCATGAAGCGATGGCGGCTTTGCTGGCTTATCGCATAAGTCGTATTACGCCAATCACTTTTTCATTTGCCATGAACGATTATGGCTTTGAACTTCTCAGCGATCAACCCATACCGCTAGACGATAGCAATGTGTATGAATTATTTTCTGAAGAAAATTTATTTGCAGATATACAACGCAGTGTGAATGCTTCAGAAATGGCACGGAGAAAATTCCGTGATATTGCTGTTATCGGTGGTCTTATTTTCCAGGGTATGCCCGGTGAACAGGTAAAACAAAAACATCTTCAATCATCTGCATCTTTGCTCTTCAATGTATTTGCCTCCTATGAGCCGGATAATTTGCTGCTTCGCCAGGCATACAATGAAGTAATGTCGCAGCAAATGGATGAACCAAGATTGAGAAATATGTTGCAACGCATTCAAAAAAGTAAGATCATTATTACGGTTCCCGAAAGGCTCACTCCTTTTTGCTTCCCAATAAAAGTGGATAGCATGCGGGAAAATCTCACTTCAGAAAAGTTGGAGGATAGGGTTAAGAGAATGCAGCAGCAATTAAGTAAAGATTAATTTACTTATAATTTCCAGGGGCGTTCAGCATTAATTTTCTATCAGCACTATTTCCTGCTATCCGCTGTAGTCCTCATTCTTCGGCCTGCCGCTTCTATCAGGCAGCCATTCATCAGCATATCATTCCTGAACATTTTTAAATGCAGTTCGTGCGTTGTAAGACCCCTTTAACAATATTTTAGTTATTCCCTATTAAATTAAAAGACATCCCTGGCAGTCATAGAAATGAATTTAATAACCAACTAAAAATTATCAATCATGAAAAAATTCTTTGAATCAATCCAGAAATTCTTCAGCACAGATGGCGAATGTTCAATTTTAACAAGTAACATTTAAAAAATTAATTAACCAATTAAAATTATCAATTATGAAAAAGTTTTTACACTCTATTCAAAAATTCTTCAGCACAGATGGTGATTGTACATTATTAGCAAGTAATATTTAAACTTTTATTTTGCGCTACCATCCCAGGCATTATCTGCGAATAATTAAAAATCCTTAATGGTCTGTCTCGAAAGCAGGCCATTTTTTATGCATAAAAAAAGCCGGCATTTTAAATGCCGGCCGTGGCTTATAAAGCCCAGATTATTTTTTTGGAGAAAGCCCGGTTACACGATAATAACCGATGGCGTCCATGATTTATCTGTAGATTGCATGAATACCTCCTTTTTTTTGATGAGTCATAAAGTTATTAAATCCAATTAATTTTTCATTACATTAAATAAGAAAGATTATCCCCATCTTTAATCTCAGTCCTGGTTATATTATCATTTTCATTTATAAAAACAATCCCATTCTCAATTCCATTAAAGGTCAATTTATTTTCTGCCAGTTTTAATAATGTTCCTTCCGGCAAAGCAACTATTGCCACACCAGGATTCATTATTAAATGTTCATTCAGACGCTGATCTCTTGTCTCTCCATTGTACCGTTCAATTTTTTGATTATAATAATGTGGATTTACCTGCAATGGCAAAAAGCCCAGCGCATTAAAACTTTTGGGCTGAATAATAGGCATATCATTAGTAGTTCCAATAGTGACCCCGGTAATATTTGCTCCTGCACTCCAGCCTACATACAGCATGCCGGCATTCACCCTGTCACGTATCAGGTCAAGCAAATTAAACATATAAATATCATGTAGTAATTTAAAAGTATTTCCGCCGCCAATCATTATTACATCTGCTTTCGTGATTACCTCTTTTGCATTCTCCGGCAACACTACTTTAACAGTATAAGGCAGATCCTTTAACGCTTCGGTTACCATCGCCGCATACTCTTCGTAATCTTTTGTAACACTTGCAAAAGGAACAAAAGCAATCTCTTTTTTTTCTTTTCCTAAAAAATCAGCAATTATTGGTTTTGCGGTTTCTAAAAAATTACCATTGCCTGTTCGTGAATTACTTAAAGCCAATACATTATTTGCATTCATTTTTTCTGAAATTTAAAATAAGATTTACGCATAATTATATGCCGACAGTTGCAAAACTACGAACTATTAAATTTGGAAATCGCTTATGCAGTTTCTCATGTCTTTGAAGGCTAATTTGTGGAGTTGGAAATATTGTAAAAAGTATAAATAGCTGATCAGAAATTGAAAACAATAATATGTAAAATGAAGTATTATATTCAGGAGTAGCAGGAGATTTATGAGTTATACGATTAAGAAGATAACATAAGCGGTTATGATTTTTTTTACGGTAGAAATTAAGTATCTACAGCCTTTGGGTTTTCCATTTTTTGTAGTAATTTAGGATAATGAAGAAGTTACTTTTTGCTACAGCTGTTTTATGCATCAGCAGCGGTTTAAAAAGCCAGCAGCTTTCAAATGATTCAAACAATCTAAAAAATACTTTTATTCCGTCATCTGTAACCTCTTCAACAGAAAATATTGCCAACTATATAAAAATAAATTTTAAAACAGACCAGGAAAAACTTTTAGCAATATACTCGTGGGTGACAAAAAATATACAATACGACCAGGATAGTATGTATGCTATTAACTGGAATACAGGCAAGCAAGCGAGAATTACCGATGCGATGCGAAGAAGAAAAGGTGTTTGTGAAAACTATGCAGCAATCTTTACTGATATCGCAAATAAAGCCGGTTTTGAAAGTTACGTTGTCAATGGTTACACAAAACAAAATGCTGTTATAGACCGTATAGGGCATGCCTGGTGTGTGATTCAGCTTAATAATGAATGGTATTGCTGTGATCCTACCTGGGACAAAGATGAAAAAGAAAAATTTCATTACTTTTTATTAAGCCCTGAAGATTTCATTGCGACGCATATGCCTTTTGATCCTATGTGGCAATTATTGCATCAAGCGCTTACACATGCGGAATTCAGAAAAGGGATTTTTGCTGCAGGTAATAAAACTTATTATCATTTTGTAGATTCCATAAAAGCGAATAACCAACTTAGTGAGTTAAAACAACTACAGGCAGCCTCAAAAAGAATGAACGATGCCGGCCCGGTGACTGAACTGATGAAAAACCGTATCGCTTACATCAATATGGAAGTTGCGCTCATCTATGAAGACAGGGATATGCATTTATACAACGATGCAGTTGCAATGTTAAACAATGCAACCAGGATGTATAATACATTCATCCAGGCAAGGACTAATGCTGGTGTGCAAATGACAACGGATACCGAATTAAATAAAAGGCTTGCAGGTATTAATTATAATTTAAGATCAGCTTATCAAAAGATAAAAGGATTGAGCAAATTCAATCAGCAGTACGATTCCTCCGAATTAAAAGAGCGGTTAGATGACATGAGTAAGAAAGTAAAAGCTCAAGCCCAACTTTAAGTATAGCTGTTAAAGAAAAATCGTAAGCCTCTTTCTTTTTTTTTTAATACTTGCTACACTTGTTTTTTGTGCCATTAAATTTTGTTGCTGTAATTTAGTTTTAGAAATGATTACGCAAAGCGACTTTAGAAAATTAAAAATAGTCAGTATTGTAAAAGAGACTGCGGCCGCCAAAACATTCGTCTTGGAACCACAGGATAACTGGAAACCTGATTACAATGCGGGACAGTTTATCACTTTGGTATTTTTTACAGAATATGGAGAAAAGCGCAGATCATTTTCCATTACTTCATCACCAATATTGGGAGAGCCATTGAGCATAACTGTAAAGCTGGTGGAAAACGGTGAATTCAGCCGAAATTTAATTACTAAAGCTCAAGAAGGCGACTTCTTATTCTCCACAGGTATAAGCGGTTTTTTTCAGCTTCCCAAAAACAATAAAATTACAGAACAATATTTTTTCTTAGCAGCCGGAAGCGGCATTACGCCTTGCTTTTCATTGATAAAAACATTACTGCATTCTACAGATAAAAAAGCGGTACTGATATACAGTAACAGATCCGAAGAAGATACTATGTTTTTAACCCAGTTAAAAACATTGGAAAAAAATTATCCTGGCAGGATTGTTATAAGATTTTTATACAGCGATCATTCCAATATACATAACAGCAGGCTGAGCAGCTGGTTGCTTCAATTATTACTAAAGGAATATATTGCTGTGACAAAAGAAAAATTGCTGTTTTATTTATGCGGTCCATTTTCGTACATGCAAATGGCAGAGATAACTTTAAAAACTTACGGCATCATTCATCCACAAATAATAAAAGAGAATTTTAACAGCCTGCCAAGATTGGTAGTACCAAAGCCACCGGATACGAATGCACATACTGTTATTATTAAAATTAACGGCAGGGAATACCCGCTTATAATAAAATACCCACAAACCATACTGGCTGCAGCCAAAAAAGAACATATACCTATCCCGTACAGTTGCGAAGCCGGCCGCTGTGGAAGCTGCGCTGGTACCTGCACATCTGGTAAAATTTGGATGGCCTACAATGAAGTATTAATGGATGATGAATTGGCGAAGGGAAAAGTATTAACCTGTCAAGCTTACCCTGTTGGTGGCGATGCGGTGGTTGAATTTTGAAGTCTATTCAAATACCCTATCCTTAAATAATAACTATCTAGACTTTATTTTGGCGTTAGCATGCAAAAACAGTTTGCCAGGCATTTTTATCAAAATCAGCATTGGAATTAAAAAATGCGGAGAATAGCATAATTTTTGGAAAGTTTAAAAACGCCCAAGGTTTTCCGGAGTTAACCCGCAGGCCATAGTAACTGTACATTATTAAACCGATGCAAAGCAAAATCAAGTTTGAATACCTTACTGATATTTTCCGTTGATAAAACATCAGCAGGCTTTCCGCTTGCATAAAGCTCTCCTTTATTTAAAAGCAATATTTCATCTGCATAATTCAAAGCAAGATTTAAATCGTGCAATGCGGCAACGATAATTGTTCTATCGTTTAAAAATTGTTTTATGTGGTTTAAGAATTCAAACTGGTATTTTATATCAAGGGATGAGATAGGTTCATCTAATAATAATATTCTTGAGCCATGTTCAGGCATCGTCCATATTTGCGCCAGCACTCTTGCAAACTGCACCCTTTGCCTTTCGCCTCCCGACAGCGTTAAAAAATTTCTTTTTCTAAATGACTGCAGGTTTTGTAGCTCCATCACTTCATTGCAAATTTCTATATCTTCTTTTGTCGGGTTTATTTTGAAATGTGGGTATCTTCCCATCATCACCACTTCCTCCACTTCCATAGGAAAGCTTATATCCACCTGCTGGGATAATACCGCACGGTATTTAGAGTACGCCTGCTTTTTACTATAATTGATTTTACAACTATTGTAAAAAATTTCACCACTATCCGGAACAGCCAGCAAACTTAAAAGTTTCATCAGTGTTGATTTCCCTGCGCCATTAGGACCGCAGATCATGTAGCATTTTCCCGGAACGAACTGGTAAGAAATATTTTGCAGCAGCCATTTTTTACCAACAGCGTAACCTGCGTTTTTTATCTCAATCATAAGTACCCCCTTTTTCCTGAAGCAGGTTAAATTTCTTCAGCAAGAATATAAATACAGGCGCTCCCGCAATCGAGGTAATTATCCCGATAGGAACTTCTGCGGGAGCAATTAATAATCTTGCACCCATATCCGCCACCGTTAGTATAACAGCACCCATGATAATTGAAGCCGGAATTAATTTCTTGTTATCGCTGCCAATCAGTAACCGTAGGATATGCGGCACTATCAACCCGATAAAACTGATAACGCCAACAAATGCTGTCGCCACAGCTACCATTGCTGTTGACAGTACCATTACCCTTAGTTTTAATTTTTCCGCTTCTATGCCGAGGTGTGTGGCTTCTTCTTCACCAAGAATTAAAGCATTTAATTGTTTGGAATAGCGAAGTGAAATGATAAAAACAATTATAGCAACTGCCCAGGTAATACCAACCTGTGGCCAGGTGACTCCTGAAAACGTACCAAGGTTCCAGAAGGTAATGCTTCTTGCCTGCGGATCTCTTGCGATGTAGCTCATGAAACCCGTGCCGCTT
>JBDSIB010000193.1:0-31537 GCA_039918155.1 Ferruginibacter sp. | reverse complement strand
CGCTTTGCTGATTTGATACTTTTACATAGCAATCGGTAATACCTACACCGGAGGTATCTAAAATTTCGCCCCTTATTCTTATAGTTTTGGATTGTGCTAAGGCTTCTGTATAAAAAACGAGTAAGCCAATAAGAGACAATAAGAAAAACTTAATGATTGTTCTTAAGTAGTTCATCTCTTTTTTGAGATTTGGTGGGGGTAGTCATTTCTTGTTTCGACCTTTTTTTTAGATCACGGGCAATAGTGAAAGCGGTTGTATTAAATTCATTTGGCCAAAAAATAGTATCGGGAATATCAGTAACAGCCGCCTGGCTTATTAAAAGATAATGTTTTTGTAAAGGAATATTTTCTGCATCCACAACCAAGCCTGGCAAATCATATAATTGAGAAACACCCACCTTAAAGGGGATATCAGGGCAAACCCAAACAGACCAAATTATTATACCATTTCCGTCAGAATAGGTTGCTTTTTGGCAATTTAAGCCATTTATTATTTTTTTATCAGGCAAAAATTTCCATAGCCACCAACCCTGTTCAATCTTGTGATAAAAGTTTCGTTTGGTAGCATCGATATTTCCCATACGTTGAACTAAGCTGTCAAAATTGGTATAAATTATTGATTGTATGCTATCATGATTTAAACCGAACAAGCTAATATTATCTGTGTTTTCCCCGGAAAGAATAAGTGCACCATCCAATAAATTAGTCTGTTTATAGGCAGGCTTTTCAAAATAAATATACTTATTATCCTTTTTGTATAAATACCCTTTGTAATTTAAAGTGATGATCTTTAGCGGAGTACCTGGTGAAGGGCTAACTTCATGATTTTGAGACACATCGTAGACTGCCAGCAGACTTTGGCTTTTTAATTGCGCAGAACTTAACATTACGATGATTAGAAATAATAATATTTTCATTAGATGTAGGTTTATAAAGGTATTTACGATCTACCATAAATACCTTTATTGAGAAATATTTATTTACGAATTATTACTGTACGGGAGGTACTGCTGCGCACGCTACAGTTTGTTCAATCGTCCAATGAATAAATTCTGCCATCATATAATTCTGAGCAAGTCTATTTGCATCTGTCAGTGCTTGAGTACAGGTCACTGCAGACGCAGTTGCTGACGAACAAATTATTGTTGTGTAAGTCACATTATCATTGATGCAAAAATAAGAGTTAGGAGTGGATAGACTTACTGTACGAGTGCATACAAGAATTTGGTCCGGAGCTTTTTTAAAAACTTTTGGTTCATGGTTTTTAATGGCAGGCAACAGATTGGTAGCTGGAATAGAAAATGCGGAAAGGGAAATTACCCCCCCCCAATAAACAAAGAATTAAATGTTTCATAATATAAAATTTAAGATTAAAGAAATAAATTTAATAAAAAAAAATAAAAAAAACAAACACAATCGTTTGCGTCGTTTTGTTTAAATAAAGGATTGAGACTTTGCCGCAATCAGAGATATCACGTAAGATATTATCACGTATAAGGATATAAAAGATCTTGTTTTATTGCTTCAAAGTATTGTGATTTCATTCCTCCTCTACTCACAAATTGCACTGTAATGTCGCCAAATACATGCTGTAGAATGTCAAATGATCTACTTAGAGAATTAAAAGTAGATTCTTAAAAATGAATTAAAATAACAATATCACTTTTTACTGGTGCTTCATTTTTACTATAAGATCCAAACAAAGCAATGTCGTGAACACTGTATTTTTCTGACAAAACAGGTTTCAATTTTTTTAGTTCCGCTATGATTGTCTCCTTATTCATTATCCTAAATTACAATAAACTTTTTAATCCATTTTCTCCGGCCGCATCATCGGGAATAGTAGTACATCCTGAATACTTACCTGCCCGGTTAACAACATACAAAGCCTGTCAATACCAAAGCCAATACCACTTGTTGGTGGCATACCATATTCCAGGGCACGTAAAAAATCATGATCTATAAACATTGCTTCATCATCCCCACGTTCCATTAGTTTTACCTGGTCTTCAAAACGCTCTCTTTGTTCCAGCGGATCGTTTAACTCAGTATAAGCATTGGCAATTTCTTTACCATTTATCATTAGCTCAAAACGCTCTACCAGCCCGGCTTTGCTACGGTGCTTTTTTGTCAGCGGGCTCATCTCTACCGGGTAATCTGTAATAAACGTCGGCTGTATATAATGTGCTTCGCATTTGCTGCCAAATATTTCATCTATCAGTTTACCCTTGCCCCATTTTGCATCAGCATGTATGCTTAAGCGTTGGCAGGTATCTCTTACAGCATCTTCATCCATTTCACTAATATCAAAACCGGTATGTTCTCTTATAGCATCATACATCGAAATTCTTTTGTACGGTGCTTTAAAGCTTATTTCTTTATCGCCCACTTGCACGGTGGCAATACCGTTAGTAGCAATCGCTGTCTTCTCCAGCAGTTGCTCCGTCGTGTCCATCATCCACTCATAATCTTTATAGGCTGTATAAAATTCCAGCACAGTAAATTCAGGGTTATGCGTACGGTCCATTCCTTCATTTCTAAAGTTCCGGCTGAACTCATACACCCACTCAAACCCGCCAACAATAAGCCTTTTCAGGTAAAGTTCATTTGCGATACGCATATACATCGGTACGTCCAATGCATTATGATGTGTAGTAAAAGGCCTAGCCGCAGCACCACCGGGAATACTTTGCAATACCGGCGTATCAACTTCCAAAGCACCACGTTCATTTAAAAATGCCCGTATAGCATTTACCATTTTTGTACGCTTAATAAACACTTCTTTCACCGCAGGATTTACGATCAGATCTGCGTAGCGTTGACGATAACGAAATTCAGGATCGGTCACTTCATCAAAAGCTTCGCCATCTTTTTCTTTCACTATCGGCAATGGCCTCAATGATTTACTCAATATTGAAAACTCCTTTACATGTATAGATGTCTCGCCGGTTTTTGTAGTAAATACATATCCTTTCACGCCAATAATATCACCGATATCAATTAATTTTTTCCAAACTGTTTGGTACAGGCTTTTGTCTTCATCAGGACAAACATCATCCTGCTTTATGTAACATTGTATTTTTCCGCTACCATCCTGCAACACAAAAAAATTGGCCTTGCCCATATCTCTCACGCTCATAATGCGGCCTGCAACGCATACATCTGCAAACTCAGCCTTGTTCTCTTCACCTTTATAATTTTCTTTTATAAAAGATGCCGTGGTATTTACGGGGTAAAGCGCTGCCGGATAAGCATCAATTCCCATGCTGTTCAACTGTGCTAATTTTTCTCTCCGTATAATTTCCTGTTCAGATAAATGTTGTGTACTCATAATTTTTTATTCGGCTGCAAAGGTAAATGTTGTAGTGCTGCTTGCCAAGATTGTATTTTTTGGTTACCAGCAGTAGTGCATAATGCAACAGTAGATGGCAAAGTTTACACTGAGATACGAAGTGCTCAGTTCAACAGAAGTGACAGCTATCATCTTTCATCAAAGCGTATAGGGTGCGCTTATTGGCAACATAATTGCTAACTTGGGATTAAACATAAATATTATACTATGAAAAAAATTATTACACTGCTTTGTAGCGTAGCTCTTTTAAACTCATGCGATACGCTGAAACAATTGCCCGGCATAGCTGCTGGCTCTGGTATTACACAGGCAGAAGCAGGCCAGGGTATTAAAGAAGCACTGAGCCAGGGACTGGTAAAAGCAGTATTACAATTAAATACTACCGATGGATTTTTTAAAAGTGCATTTTACAAAATACTACTACCGCCCGATGCACAAAAAATAGAAAACACTTTACGTACCCTTGGCTTTGGCAGCATGGTAGATAAAGCCATTTTACAAATAAACCGTGGTGCTGAAGATGCAGCCGGTTTTGCAAAGCCCATTTTTGTTGATGCTATAAAAAGCATGACACTAAGCGATGCCATTGGCCTGGTAAGGAATGGTGATACAAGTGCCACTCATTTCTTTCGGGTAAAAACTACCGATAAATTAATAGCTGCATTTTTACCGGTTATAAAATCTTCATTAGATAAAGTGGAAGCAACAAAATATTATGGCGATCTCGTAACCAAGTATAATAATTTTCCGACCACGTTTAGAAAAGTAAATCCTGATCTTGCCGGCTTTGTAACTCAAAGAGCAACAGATGCATTGTTTGAATTAGTTGCAAAAGAAGAGTTGAATATACGTACTAATTTTGCTGCCCGTTCAACTGATATTCTTAAAAAAGTATTTGGTGGAGGAATATAAAAACAAAAAATAATTGATAATAAAGATGCAGCAATTGAAATTGCTGCATCTTTATTTACTGCCTGATACGACTGAGTTCATTAATCATTTTATTTAAAAAAATCTTCGGTAGCTTCTTTCCCATTATTAAACAAAATATCTTTTTCTTCCTTACTTAGTTTTCGTGGCTTTGCAGATATATCGCCATAACTGATATAAACTGTACGGCCTTTTTCATTTTCAAGTCCGGGTTTATTATTAAGACTATGAAGAGAAAAACTTATAAAAGCATCTGTATATTCTTTTATGTTTTTAATATTATAAGGAGCAAGTTCCATGGAAGTTTTGTATTGGTTTATTTGTGCTCCTCTCTCCAGCTTAAAGCCAAGTGTATGTGGATTGTAAATAACACTGTCGCAGAAAAGCGGCGTACCGCCAGAAACACAACTATCAAATAAATTTATAGGATAGTTCTGGGTAATCCCTCCATCTACATATACCTGGTAAGGGTAGCCACGAATGGGGTTCACCGGCTGTACGCCATTGCTGTCAAGTAAGATTGGCTCATAAAAAAATGGAATAGAAGAACTGATTCTTACCGCTGTTTTAATTGGCATATTGGGAGTAGTCGATAGAGAAAAAATTTCAGCCCGTTGTTTTGTAAGATTGGTACCAACACAATAAAAGGATTTAAAACTGCTGTTTGTTTTTCTTAATGAATCTAATTGGTAAAAACTCAACAAGGGGTTACCTGTTTTTTGTTTCACTAAATTTCCCAGCCAATCAGCAAAAGTATCTCCCTTGTGTATGCCAAATTTTTTTTTGGTTCTTTGATATTTGCCAAATATTCCACCTGCGCCATCATTAAAATGCTGTATTTTCAAATCAATCATGATGGTATAAATTTCGGCAGAAGAATATCCAAGGCAAAGCATTAAGCCTATAATAGAACCCGCAGATGTGCCGCCGATATTTTCTATTTGTGGTATTATATTTCTTTGCTCCAATACCTGTACCGCCCCTGCATAAGCAATCCCTCTTACACCACCACCTTCAAATACCAGGTTTTTGTATTGCCCGTTAGATGCAAAAGAGAAGAAAAATAACCCAACACATAAAAATAATTTTGTCATGCTAACTAAACATTTATAAAGAAAGTAATACCTGCCAGGCTTCCTGCACTTTATTTTCGCTCAATAATTTTTTTGCATAACGGTGCACTTCTTCTTCCATATCTAAAGGATTTAAAGAATAATACAACACGATATTCTTAAGCCTGTCATCATCAAACGACGGATCCACAACAGGCATTTTATCTACATTAGCTAATTGCCCCAAATCGTTTCCGGACAAGCCTTTGCTGTGACGTATATTTTCCGGCAGGGCATCAAAACCTATTCCTAATAATGTATTTGGTTTTTCTACTTCAAATACAGCATTGCCGCTTGCACGGCAATAAAAATCGCCTCCCATGCGGGCAACCAGATCTATTTTATGAGGATCTATTTTTTTATCTTCATTTAATATTTCATCATTAATATGCATTATCAGCACTTCGCAGATAACCAGGTTTCCTGCGCCACCTTCAGTACCGGTAGCAATTATATCTCTCACTTTACATTCTATCTGTACGGGACTTTCTGCAACACGATAAGGTTTTATTTTTTCTGATGTAAGTTTTGTAAAGCCAGCTTTTTCAAATTCGTCTACGCCTTGCGGATATTCACAACTACTTAAACTGGCCTGTTGCACCATGGCATAATTCACCACATTTATAACCACTTCTTTTGTAGCAAGTACATTTTGCAAAGTATTTTTCTCCGTATTATTTCTCACTCTTCGGGCTGGCGAAAAAATTAATGTAGTTGGGTTACTGCCAAATACATTAAAAAAACTAAACGGGGATAAATTAGCATTTCCCTTTTCATCAACAGTACTTGCAAAACAGATTGGCCTGGGAGCTACAGCGCCCAACAGGTATGCATGCAATTCATTTGTTTTTACTTCGCCAGGAACAATCTTCATTCTTTAATTTTTTTTCAGTGCCAGCAAGCTAAATTCCTCTTCTTCTTTTACAATTGTATTGCTCAGTTTACCAAGTTCATCTATTTCCATCTCTACCACATCACCAGGCTGCAACCATTGCTCTTTGTAATCTGGATCATTAAATTTTCCCGTACCGTTTAACTCTAAAAAACAGCCAGTACCTACTGTTCCGCTCCCAATAACATCTCCCGGCATTAAAGTAACCCCATAGCTGCAGCGTTCTATAATTTCTGCAAAGGTCCAGTCCATATCTTTTACATTCCCGAGGCTTACCTGAATTCCATTCACACTGCATTTCATTTCGAGGTTCCAGTTTTTACCGGTGTGGCCTTCTTTGCAGGGTACTTCATATTGTTCCAATTCGTCCAGCGTAACAAGTGTTGGGCCTATTACGGTTGCAAAATCTTTTCCCTTGGCCGGGCCAAGGTTCAGTTTCATTTCTTCCATCTGCAAAGTTCTTGCACTCATATCATTCATTATCATCAGACCGGCAATGTATTCATCAGCATCGGCAGCTTTTATATTACGGCCCGGTTTATTTATAACTATTGCTACTTCCAGTTCAAAATCAAGTTTTTCAAAATGATCCGGCATACAATAAATGTTTCCCGGGCCCTGAATGCTATTATGATTGGTAAAATAAAAGATTGGATATTGATCAAATTCCGGGATCATTTCCACATTACGGTTGCGCCTTGCAGCAGCAACATGCTGGCGAAAAGCATATCCATCCCGGCAACTGCTGGGGTGTAAAACAGGTGCTAATACCTGCGCCTCTTCCAACGGAAAACCTGCATCTTTCCTGAAAGAGCCATCTTTAATACGCTCTTCTGCTGCTTTTGCAAACGGAAGCATATCTTCCCAATAGTTCAAAAGCATAGACATACTGGGCGGCAGATCAGGGTGCAAAAGATCCATATCATACAAATTCCCGTATACCAACATAGCCAATTGATCACGCTCATCTCTTAAATAAGTAACTAATTTCATATTTATACTATTAAGTAAGCAAATTTAGGCTTCCAAATACAGCTAAAAAAAAGGTTTTAGTATATTTGCAGTAATAAAAAAGCAGATCCATGGAATTTCAAAAGATACACAACAAGGGGCAGGCCCAGTTGTTTAAAAATCAGTACTTAGAATACCTCACTAAAACTCACCCATTGGTTATATGGGGTATGTACCTGCCTGCACTGGTTTTGTTGCCTTATTATGCTATCAACACATTGGAATTTACAGGCTTAAATACTTTTCTTATCTTTTTAGGCGGAGCTTTTTTCTGGTCTCTTACTGAGTATATTTTACATCGTTTTGCTTTTCATCATCATCCTGAAACAGAAAGAGGTAGAAAAATAAATTATATTCTACATGGCAACCACCATGAATACCCAAGAGATAAAGAAAGATTATTTATGCCCGCTGCGCCAAGTTTAATTATTGCATCTGCTTTCTTTTTGATCTTTTATTTAGTGATGGGTGAATATGCATTTCCTTTTTTCCCTGGCTTTATGTTAGGATATTTGATTTATGGATCTATGCACTTTGCAATACATGCGTGGAATCCGCCATTTAAATGGATGAAAGGTTTGTGGCGCAATCATCACCTGCATCATTACAAACATGATGACATGGGCTTTGGTGTTAGCAGTACTTTATGGGATCATGTTTTTGGAACCATGTTCGATCTTAAAAAAGAAAAAGATGATAAAGAAAAAGTGAAGGAACTGATGTTCGAAAGGAAAGAGAAACAGTTAGAGCATTAATTAAAATGATCTGAATTTTTACCATCTTTCCGCATCATTAATATTATTTTCATCCCGACGGTTTTGTTGTCGGGATTTTATTTTTTGCAACTGCCGCTCAATCACCAGAGCTGCGATAATATTGCCGGCATTATATTTATTGTTTTCTTTTAGTAGCAACTCAAGTTTTTTTTCATTTACATCAATACGGTAAAGCGCTTGCACCAACCAGTTAAAATCATTTATGATTAGATAATTTATACGCTCTGCCAATAAATGCTCCAGGTTTTTTGCATCTGTATTCTCAGGTATACTTAGTGCAAATTGTTGATTAATATTTTCCAGAAGATCATTTTTCATTGCTAAAATTTTTCCAATACGCCGAGGCTGAATAAAGCAAAATCATATTTCACTGGATCTTTTGGATCAAACTGTTTGAGTGCATCGGTTAGCTCAAGCACTGTTTGCCAATCAGTAGCTTTACGCTCTATCAGTTTAAAATGCTTTGCAACTCTTGCCACATGCAGGTCCAAAGGTATCTGTAATTGCGATGGCGAGATATTTTTCCATAAACCTAAATCTACACCGCAATTATCTTTACGCACCATCCACCGCAGGTACATATTTATTCGCTTGCAGGTAGAGTTCTTATTAGGCGACGCAATATGTTTTAGTGTTCGGCCCGGCACATCCGGCAATGAAAAGAAATATTCGTAGAAACTATTCAAAGCATTAGTAATATCCTTATCCGTTTTTTTTAACTTTTTTGTAAATGCATCTTCAAGTGTAGTATGTTTTTGATAATGCATATTAAAAAAAGAAACAAAATATAATAGGTCGGTTGTATTAAAAGTGCGGTGCTTAAAAGATAATAATTTTATAAGATCGTTGTCAGTATGATTGAGGCAAAAATCATGTGGAGCATTATCCATTAATTGCATTAGTTCCCGGGATTTATTGATGATAGTAGTACGATTACCCCAGGCAAAAATGGCAGCAAAAAAACCAGCAATTTCTATATCTTGCTTTTTTGTAAAAGAGTGCGGAATGCAGATTGGGTCCGCCTTTATAAAGAACGGCTTATTGTATTGTTTTACTTTTGAATCAAGAAAATCTTTCAGGCTTTTTTCCACCTTGTAAAAATAGGCTATATAGCTTTAGAGTAAAACCAAAATATCTATAACAGCGCCATCTTCTGAAAACATCTTTACTTTTCCTTCAATTTCATTCATTCTCTTCTTCATATTTTTCAGGCCATTCCCAAATTTATTTTCAGTTGTAATGCCTGTCCCGTTATCTCTTACCTGTATATGAAGTTGATTCTTCTGCAAGCTTATACTTATTTCAGCAAGTGAAGCATGTGAGTGTTTTAAAATATTGTGAAGAGACTCTTTTATGATCAGGAAAAGATTTTTTCTTTGTACACCACTCAGTTGCACGTTAGAAGGCAAACTGCTTACATCGTTGCACTCAAATTTAATATTGCTGTTCTCAAAGTAAGAAATTCCATATTGCCTTACATACTCTGCAAAATTTTGCAGGTTATCGTTTTCAGCATTCAGGCTCCAGATAATAGTATGCATTCGTTGGGCAATTTCTTTTGCAGTTAAAGAAATTTTATTGGCAAAAGATACTGTAGAAGAGTTTGCACCTGGTTCATTTTGTGCCATCAGATCGCTCATCATTCTTATACTACTTAGGCCGCCGCCAACATCGTCATGCAGGTCTGCAATGATGCGTTCTCTTTCAAGCAATATGGCTTGTTGCTTTTGATAAGCAGCATTGATCAGTGATTTTTCTGTATCAGCAATTTTCTTTTGCAACGCAATTGTAAACAGGAAAATATCTATCAATATAGCTACCTGCACCGGTAAATATGATTCAGCATTTGCCTGTGATAAGCTGATAGAGGGTTTCATAAGCCATACTGAATTTACAAGCGTAACAGAACTTCCGATTAACACAAATATGCTACCCCAAATAATAAAAATGGAATACTTTACTCTTTGCCTCAGCAAAGTAAAAAGTACATAGACCTGTAATGGAAACATTAATAAACTTAGCAGCAGGTAAACATTATCATATTTTACATTTGCGAAATTTAATACCAAACACAATAAGGACAACGATGCATACAAATAATTTAATATTCTGAAGAGCTTGAAAAGCTTAAAAGAATTTTGTTTTAACCCGAGGTAGTATATAATAAAACTGGTGTAGCAAAGGCTGGAGAAGAATTGTATCGGCCTTTTAAAAAGATCATAATGTGCAATTACTTTTGCATCGGTAAGAGAAACACCAAAAAACAGATCAGGAATAGCAAGCGGATAGTAGAAAGCTAAAGCAATAAGGTATATGCTGTAAAAAAGATGTTCTATCTTTTTTAAAATGATATACTGAAGCAAAAAAAACATGCCCATGAACACTGCAGTACTCTCAAAGAAATAGATAAGGTATCTGTTGAATTCTGTCATGACAGCAATAAATATTTAATAGAAAATTTATGATGTGTGGTGACAGATATTTTACCGGCGCAAGTATAAATTTACAGCCTCCACTCTCGTATTCACCTGTAATTTTTTATAAATATTCTGTACATGTTTTCTCACCGTACCGCTACTTATATCAAGAATATCCGCCACCTCTTTTCCGATAAGTCCTTTTGCAAGATTATCCAGTACCATTTTTTCCCGATCGCTCAGGCTTTCTATTAAAGTGTTTTCTGTACCCATGTGCAGAAAACTAGCTACTACCTTTCGTGCAATATTGCTACTCATCGGGCTGCCACCTGCAATCATGTCATCCAGTGCTTCCATTATTTTGGCCGGACCTTCCGTTTTTAAAATGTAACCGCTTGCGCCCGCTTTTAGCGAATCAAAGATCTTATCATTGTCTTCATAAGCTGTACACATTAAAAAAAGCATTTCCGGAAACATTGCTTTCAGTGCATTCACACAATTAATACCGCTCATGCCCGGCAGGTTTATGTCCATCAACACGGCATCCGGTTTTAACTCGGGAATTTTTTCCATTGCTTCTTCTGCATTTGCAAAACTACCTGCAAGTATATATGTAACGTTCCGCTCTACCATAAGACTCATGCCTTCCCGCAGATCAGTTTTATCTTCTACAATACAGATTATTTTATTAGCAGACGCCATAGTGTGCAAAAGTACTATAATGCATCTAAGTTAAAATACGCATTTGAGCGTAGCAATCAATCAGTTGATTTGCAACCTTTCAAAAAATCTTTTACACCAGCAACAATTTTATCTGCTACCTGTTGCTGAAAACTCTCATCCAATATCTTCTGCTCTTCTGCAGGGTTACTTAAAAAAAGCATTTCTACCAGAGCATTCGGATATTCCGTCGGGCTGTTGAGCATAAAATTAAAAGAGCCCGTATTTCCATATTCTTTTAAACCGAGCTGCAGCATTTGCTTATAAATATCAAGGCTTAAATTCCTGAAGCCTACATAACGGTAATATGTACTCGTACCACTAGTTCGTATCGGGTCTCCTGCCGAATTAAGATGAAGACTTATTAAAAGATCAGGCGTATTGTCCCGGTAAAAAAGTATTCTTTCCTTGTTATCAAAAAATCTTTCTGTTGTCCTGGTCATTATTACTTTTACTCCCAGCGCCTGCAATGTTTTTTGCAACTTTAACGATACTGACAGTGTGAGCATTTTTTCTATAGAACCCGTTGGCCCACCGGCACCGGTATTACTTCCCCCATGCCCGGCATCAATAGCAATGGTTAGATTTTTTAATAAAAGACTTTTCGGTTGTTGCTTTATTTTTATCACCAGCATATTGCCTTTATAGTAAACCTGGTGGCCCCAATGTTGTGGATGTTTTAATTGTATCGTCACCCGGAGGATATCATCCGTAATTTGCTGATAATCTACTGATGTAATTTCTTTGGCACTTTCAAGTTGGGTTATCCAATTGGTATTACTGGTTGCACCAAAAATATCTACTACAATTTTGGATGGATTTATTTCCTGGAATGATTGGTAAAGCAACCTGCTGTTCAATGCAATATTTACATAGTCGTACACTGAATCTCCGTACACACGCCAGCTACCACTAATTACATCTGGTATATAACTGCCTTTAGGCATCAGCGTTACCTTGTCGTCTTCAATGTAAGCAGTGCGGCCTTTTGCCAATTGTATTTTAAATTTATCGCCAACTTTACCAATAATTTTTAGAGGAATGAGGCTATCAATATAGCCGATCTTGGCGCCGCCCAGCCGGTCTTCTCCCAGGCCATACAGCAGGTAAGCCAGTCTTCCTGTTGTTACTGCAATATCAGAACTCAAAGGAGACATTATCGAGAAACTATTTTTGGTTTCTTTCGTAACAGATTGTCCATCGGCTGCAATAAGTGTGAGTGGAAATTTAATTGCTGCAAAACTATCGGTTGCTTTTACCATATATGTTCCCTGGTAAATACCGGGCATACCATTAGTTTGCGATATTGGAAGTTCGTATAATTCTGTATTATTAAATGTTTGTATAGTAGCTCCAGGCAGGGCTTTTACTTTAAAATCAATTTTATCTCCCGTTTGTAATACAAGGTTTCCTTCAGGAAAAGTTTGTATCGTTTCAATATTAACAGTGGTTACTGGCTCTGCAGGTTTGGGAAGAATATAAGTGTAATTTAATTTTTTAGAAATAGATTTTCCGTTGAGAGGTTTTGCAATAATATTAAAGGAGGTATCGCCTGCGGCTAAATTTATTTCGTAAGCAAATGCGCCGGTTGCATACACTTTTACAGCACTATCGTTAACAATTACACTACAGGTTTTACAGGTACTTCCAACTATAAATTGTCTTGATGATGATACTCTGTTATTTTCTTTTAAAGGCTCTACTAATTTTATAAATGGTTTTTCAGTCTGTGCCATTACATTTACAAAAAAGAAAAATGTAACAATAAAGAGAGGTAGTTTTTTATTTTTCAGCATTTAATAAAAATACAAAATTACCACAACATGAAAAGGGCAGTAAACAATCCATTAACTTTTAAAATCACAAAACTATTCTGCTTGCTTCTGTAAATTTTCCAGCATATCTTTTGTCATCGTCCCCAGGGTATACTTTGGTTTCCATCCCCAATCTGTTGCTGCCACACTATCATCAATACTTTGAGGCCAGCTATCTGCAATCGCCTGGCGATAATCCGGTTTATATTTCATTTCAAATTCCGGTATATGCTTTTTTATTTCTGCTGCAATCTCTGCAGGAGAAAAGCTCATGCCTGAAATATTGTAAGAAGTACGAATAGCAATTTTTTCTTTAGGTGCTTCCATCAATTCTATTGTAGCCCTTATTGCATCAGGCATATACATCATCGGTAAGTAAGTTTCTGAATTTAAAAAACAAGTGTATTCGTCTTCATCCAGCGCCTCCTGGTATATTTCTACAGCATAATCTGTAGTACCACCACCTGGTGCAGATTTATATGATATTAACCCGGGGTAGCGAAGGCTCCGAACATCCACATCATATTTTGCCGCATAATAATTACACCAAAATTCACCGGCATATTTCGAAATACCATAAACGGTAGACGGCTCAATAATTGTTTTTTGCGGGCAATTTGTTTTAGGGGATGTCGGTCCAAAAACTGCTATCGATGAGGGCCAGTAAATTTTTGTCAGGGTTTCTTCTTTAGCAATATCCAATACATTCAAAAGACTTTGCATATTCAAATGCCAGGCTAATGCCGGATTTTTTTCTCCCGTTGCAGATAGAATTGCAGCAAGCAAATATATCTGTGTTATGCCCTGCCTGATCACCTGCACATGCAGCATCTCCTTATTCATTACATCAAGCGATACATAAGGTCCCGTACCATGCAGCAATGGATTTTCCTCTCTCAGGTCAGACGCTACTACATTCGCATTACCATATAATTTTCTTAAAGCCAATGTAAGTTCTACGCCAATCTGCCCCGAAGCGCCGATCACTAAAATTTTTTCTTTTTGCATAATAGCCTGAATTTTTTATTAAAATATTTTATGCTGTTCAATTGCTAAATATTGTACTTTTTTTCAAAATTACATTAATAGCGTTTTAAAGATAAGGAAGCTAGAGAATTAAAATTTATCAGTTAAAGCAAACACCGGTTTGCGGTCTACCCATTTACCGGCTGTAAAATCCGGAAATTCGAGCGTCTTATTTCCCTCTGCTATAGATTTTTCGCTTAAAGGAGAAATAGCACTCCAGGCGGCGGCATCATACACATCCATTGGCGTAGCCAGTTTATTTTTAATAGATTCAATAAAAGCGTGAATTACAAAAAAATCCATGCCGCCATGCCCGGCACCTTTGGTTTCTTTACTCCACCTCTGCCATAAAGGGTGATCATATTTATCCAGCCACACCTGCGCCGGATCCCACTCTTCAGCTGCTTTGGATTTATCCTGAATGTAAATACCATTGGCAACATCCATCCACAATCCTTCAGTGCCCTGCACCCTAAAGCCTAATGAATATGGACGTGGAAGATCAGTGTCATGCTGCAATAATATCGTCTCACCATTTGCACAATTAATACTCGTAGTTACCACATCGCCCAGTTTAAATTTTACTGCTGCATTGGGATGATCAGCGCCGCCTTGTTTGACAATGTGGTTGTGAAGCCCTCTTGCCTTGGAAGAGAACGAACACAAAGAAGTAAAGCGGTTACCACGGTTAATATTAATGTATTGTGCTATTGGCCCGATGCCATGCGTCGGGTACAGGTCACCGTTACGGTTTACCGAATGATCTGTTCGCCAATGTGCTTCAGAATATCCCTTTTCGCCAAACTCCACCCCATGGCCGTATTCGTGAACACCGTCATTAAATTTTACTTCTCTCAAATCGTGTTGATAGCCTCCCTGCAAATGAATTAATTCTCCAAACAGGCCTTGTCTTACCATGTTCAAAACTGCCATCACATCTCTGCGGTAGCAAACATTTTCCAGCATCATTACGTTTGCATTGTATTTTTCTGCTGCCTTTACTACATCCCAATGATCCTGCAGAGAAATGCCCAGTATAACTTCTGTCCCGACATATTTTATTCCTGCTTCTAAAGCGCCAATGATCATTGTCTTATGTAGTTCCCACGGTGTAGCAATCACTACTCCATCCAGGCCCCCTTGTATTTCATACATTTTTTTCCATGCTTCTTTATCGCCGGAAAATATCTGGGGCATTTTTTTATTATTCTTGGTTATATATCTTTTAGCATTTTCAAGTGCTCTTGACTCTACTTCACAAATAGCAACCAGGTCCACATCGTCTCTCCGCATTAAGAGATCAAGATGGCCAATGCCGCGGGCGCCCACACCAATAAGGCCAATGCGTACTTTAGCTTGCCCAGTACGGGCAAAAACATTTGTTACCGACCCAAACATAATCCCTGCAGTAGCCATCCCTGTTACTTTGACAAACTCTTTTCTGTTCATAATAATAATTTTAAATAAGAGATAATTCTAAAAATACCCATCAATAACTAATAATCATAAAGCAACCGTTTGCTCAAATTATTTTAACGCAACATAATAATCAGAAATCGTACTTTTAGCCCATTAAAATAATCACAATGAACACATTCAGCGACACCAAACCAATAGCCATCGGCTGCGACCATGCCGGCTTCGATTGCAAAGAAGATCTGATCTCATTTCTGGAAGCTGAAAAACGAACGTTCAAAGATTTTGGCACATACAATAAAGATTCTGTTGACTATCCCGATTTTGCACACCCGGTTGCGAGTGCTGTAGAAAGTGGCGAAGCTGCATTTGGTATTCTCTTGTGCGGCAGCGCAAATGGTGTAGCTATTACTGCCAATAAACACCAGGGCGTACGTGCGGCTATTTGCTGGGGCGAAGAGCTTGCAGAACTTGCACGCAAACATAACAATGCAAATATTCTTTGCATTCCTGCCCGTTTTGTAAGAGATGGTGATGCAGAAAAAATGCTTGATATTTTTATGAATACGGCGTTTGAAGGCGGTCGCCATGGTACCCGTGTAGAGAAGATGGCTTTATAATTTTCTGTACGCCGGTATTTTATCATTCATCAACATTGGTCCTGCTTCGCTACAAGGCCGGCATAAGGCCTTGCACGTATCCTATCCTTCTTCACTATCTTCTATTGCAGCAGAATATTCAATACCCACATTATTTAAAATATCATCAATAATTTCGAATTTTTCCATTGCCGTATTTACTGCAGATTCTATTTCAGAAGTTACATTCACATCTAATTTACAGCCTTTGTATTTGAGGATAACTTTCTACAATATCCGTTACATCCCCTTTATTTGTGGAAGCTACCATTGAATTCATATTCATTTGATAAAACCGCTTTCGCAAACTCACGGCCGAAACCGGCTGATAAGACTGTTATAAAACAAATTTTTTTCTAATTATTTTTTCTAAAATTACAAACAAGAATTTTTAAACCGTTTTTTAACCCTGAGCAAGTAATTGTTATGGTAAATATTTTTTAAACTTATACATATTTGAATTGCCCGTTTCGATTGTGCATTACTAATTATTTAAAATTTATTTTTCATTAACATATTATAAAATAAAAACTCTTACTACACAGGATAATATTGCTTTACTACAATATACAAAATAATACATATTGATATTTGCGTACACCTAAAAAAGTTAAAATGTAAAAAACTTTGTCTAACCAACAAAAAAGGTATGCATATTGCCTTTTAAAAATATATAAAATTTCCACATCCAAGGATTTTAAAGTTTCAATATTTTATAAATAACCGCTAATAATGAAAAATTATACCAGGAACATTTGTGTTCTCATATGTGCATCACTCTGCCTGTGCATCTCTAAAAAATCTTACAGCCAGCAATCCCTCGTTTCAATAAACGGGTGGAATGCTTACGTTCATTTACCCGCCAGTTATAGTTCTGGCAACACATCTTATCCCACTATTATTTTCTTTCCTGGTCTCGGCGAAGTTGGAACAAATGCTTCTGCTGTTATAGGAAACGGACCTGGTGCATACATTACACAAGGGTGGAATGGGAATACCACAGTTGACGGAAAAACAGTCGAGTTTATTGTAATCAGTTTACAAACACCTTATGCATATCCTCATGAAGATGTAATGAATACAGAGATACAGACAATTAAAAGTATGTATAGGGTAGACCCGAAAAAATTATATTTAACAGGGCTGTCTCATGGCGGTTGGTGCAGTAGTACTTTTGTTAGTGGCGATGCTTATGGAGGGCCTTACACTTATGCCTCGCAGGTGGCAGCGGTTGTTACAGTAGAAGGTGTTATACCGGATGACAATTCTCCTTACCCACAATTATTTGATAATTATGCAAAGTCGGGAGGAAAATACCTTGGCTTTGAACAGGCTTACGATAACCGTGATACCAAAACGGTTGTAAATAGAATGAACTCAACAGTACCCAATTCTGCTATTTATGTTCAAACAAATTTTGGAGGTGGCGGACATTGCTGTTGGGCTTCTTTTTATGGAGGCCAGGGTACAGTACCTACTAACTGGTTACTGGATGGAGTTACACAAAATATTTATCAGTGGATGGCGAGGCAGACATTAGGAGGCGCAACACCACCTCCCGCAAATGTGCCACCCGTTGCAAACGCTGGTAGTAATCAAACAATAACACTTCCTGCAAATTCTGTTACATTAGCGGGAACCGGTACTGATTCGGATGGGTCTATAAGTTCATATGCTTGGTCACAGGTTTCCGGCCCATCAACAGCTACTATCAACACCCCTGCAACAGCAATTACGATTATCAAGAATTTGGTCAGTGGCGTTTATACCTTTCAGTTAAAAGTTACGGATAATGCGGGTGCAACTTCTACTGCCAATGTAACTGTTACAGTAAATACAGCTCCTCTGGCAAATATACCACCTGTTGCCAACGTAAGTAATAATCAGACAATAACACTCCCTGTAAATTCTGTTACATTAACTGGTAGTGGTACAGATGCGGATGGTACAGTAAAATCATATTTATGGTCGAAAATTTCAGGGCCAAATGGAAGTAGCTTTAGCCAAGCTTCATCTGCCACTACAGTTGTAAATGGCTTGATAGCAGGGGTATATATTTTTCAGTTAAAAGTAACAGATAATGTTGGTGCTACCGGTGTAGCAACTACGCAGATCACTGTAAACAATAGCCAGGCTTCATTGCCACCTTCTGGAAGTAAAAACATAAGAGTAAATATTTATGGCGGTTCTAATCCTTCTACTGATTCAAAATGGAATAACTGGAATCTCTATGCCGGAAATACCATTAATAATATGTTATATGAAGATAAAACGCAAAGCACAATATCTGCTTCAATTTCAGGAGATAGGTTTGTAATAGATAACGGTGTCGGTTATGCGTCATCAAGTACTACGCCGCCATCTGCAGTTTTACGTTATAATTCTGCCGCAACAAGCTTTCGTACATTAAGCTTTAGTGGGCTTGACCCATCAAAAAAATATACTTTTGAAATGTATGCCAGTCGCTCAGGAGGAGGGAATAATACACTTTTTCAGCTAAACAGTCAGCAGTATATTGTGATTACCGGCAATAATGTAAACAGCTATGCACAGTTTACTGATATTTCTCCCGATAGTAAAGGAACAGTAAGTGTAATTCTGAGCAGTGTAAATGTGTGGCATTATATTGCAGGCTTCAGTATTATAGATCAATCGGGCGGAGCTTCCACTTCAAAAATTGCTGTTGAGGCAGCACAGACAAATGCTATTTACAGTATTCAGCCTGACGCAACTACCGAAAAAACGATCAGCAGATTACCCGAAGCATATGTGTATCCGAATCCATTTGTAAGTTCATTCCAGGTACAGATAAAAGATGAAGCCGCAGGTGCTTACAGGCTGATCTTATCTGACATATTCGGGAAGCAAATACTGGTAAAAAAAGTTAATAAGGGTGCCGGTCCTTCAATTGAACATATACAGGTCAATAATTTAGCTTCCGGTAATTATCTGTTGCAGGTAATAAATGAAAATGGAAGCAAAAATGTTTATAAAATTATAAAGCAATAAGTTTTATAAAAGCAATTTTGCTCAAAATAAAAAACCTGCAATTATTGCGGGTTTTTTCTATTTGGTAAGCTCTACATTCATTTTCAATTATAGTGTACGACAATCTATAAAAACAACTTTAAATATAAAAATCATATTAGCCTTATATCTGTAACCATTTATCAAAAAAAAAGCTGCATCAGCTTTTCTTTCTTTATTTTTCCACAAATAAAATATATAATGAAAAAAATTCTTCTTTTCCCTTTACTTGTTTTTTGTATACAGGCTTTTTCTCAAAATGATGTAGCATCAAAATATGCATCCATCATAGATACTAATCTGTTGCAAAAACATTTAACCATTATTGCAAGTGCTGAAATGGAAGGCCGTGAAACTGGTACTGAAGGACAGCGCAAAGCCGCAGCATATATTGAATCGCAATTTGGAGCTGTTGGTCTTGTACATCCGGCTGCTTTAAAAAGCTACCAGCAGCTTTATCCTCTTTACCAGGATAGCCTGCTTGAAACTACTTTAAAAATAAAAGGAATAGCAGCAGAATACGGCAAAGATTTTATTACCCCTTTAAATAGTAATGAAAATGGATCCTTCAAAAGCAATAAAATTGTTTTTGTTGGTTACGGAATTGACGATGCTAACTACAACGACTATGCGAATCTAAATGTAAAAGGAAAAGTGGTTGTTTTCTTTTTAGGCGAGCCAAAAAAAGAAGGTAAATATTTCCTTAACTCAACCGGCCGCTATTCAGAATGGACTTTCCCCGGCATAGTAAAAAAACTGGCGGCAGCAGCAGCCAGAGGTGCTGTAGGTGCACTTGTAATAAATCCTGCTCAGCCAACCTTTAGCCAGCGCAGTATTGATAATACCAAAAAATCGAACGTTTATTATCCAAGGGAAGATGCCGGTAAAAAGATAAACTATGCATTAATTTCAAATGATTTTGCAAAAAGCATTATCGGTGATAGCTATGATGTTTTCGCAGCACAAATAAAAGGCAGTGAACTTTTATCATTACAGCCAATTGATAATAATGCCAGCGTTTCTTTTAGCAATAAAAAATACCGCAACATTATTAATGCAAGTAATGTAATTGGGATAATTGAGGGTACAGATAAAAAAGATGAGTATGTTTTTCTTACCGGGCATTACGATCATTTAGGTATGCATGACGGCAAAATTTATTATGGTGCAGATGATGATGGTAGTGGCACGGCAGCAGTAATAGCCATGGCTACTGCATTTGCAAAGGCTAAAGCCGAAGGGCATGGCCCACGCAGAACGCTTGTATTTATGACTGTTAGTGGAGAAGAGAAGGGATTATGGGGTAGTGAATATTACAGCGATCATCCTTTATATCCGTTGGCAAAAACAACTGTAGATCTTAACACAGATATGATTGGTAGAATTGATACCGAAAGAAAATTGGAGTTTACTTTAAACTATGTCTATGTTATCGGTCACGATAAATTAAGCAGTGACCTGCCTGTGATAAATGAAGCTGCTAATAATAAATACACACATCTTACGCTGGATTATAAATTTGATGACCCAAAAGATCCTAACAGAATTTATTTCCGCAGCGATCATTATAATTTTGCAAAAAAAGGAGTTCCGATTTTGTTCTTTTATGATGGAATGCTGCTGGCAGATTATCATAAACCGACTGATACTATCGAAAAAATAAGTTGGGAATTGTATAAGAACAGGGCTCAAATGATATTTTACACAGCCTGGGAAATTGCCAACAGGGATGATATGCTGAAGAGAGACATCCCATTACCTGCTGCTGCTCAATAGAATAAAAGCAGTTTCTACAATAAACAATTAATTAAAATAAGGGGCAACATTGTTTGCCCTTATTTTTTTATCTTCGGCAGCGACTACAGAAAATAAATTTTATCTTATTAAATAAATGCAATGACGTCGATAGTTATTATATCTCTTTGTGTGTTGGTGCTGGTTGCATACCTGTTTGATATTACATCTGTATTCACAAAAATACCGTCTGTTATTCTGCTACTTGCTTTAGGCTGGGGTGTAAAAAGAGTTGTAGTTTATTATAATTATTATACCCCTGATCTGTCAAAAATATTACCGCTGCTTGGCACCATCGGTCTCATATTAATTGTACTGGAGGGATCGTTGGAGCTGGAGCTCAATAAATCGAAGATCCCTCTCATAAAAAAATCGCTGGCTGCATCTTTTTTTCCAATGATGATTTTGGCATTTGCAGGCGCTTTGGTGTTAACGATGATGTATGGTTTTTCGTACAGGGTTGCACTGGCAAACCTTATCCCACTATGTATCATAAGTAGCTCACTTGCCATACCAAGTGCAAAGCAATTTCCTGCATTTGATAAAGAATTCATCACTTACGAAAGTAGCCTTTCTGATATTCTCGGTCTTGTATTTTTTAATTTCATCATTGCAAACGAAATTATTTCCGCAGCATCTTTTGGTATTTTTCTTTTGCAGATATTGGTTATAATAGTGGTTTCCTTTCTTGCTACGGCATTGCTGTCATTTTTGTTAAGCCGTATTTCGCATGATATAAAATTTGTCCCCATCATCCTGTTGGTAATATTAATATATGAGATCTCAAAAATCTGCAACCTGCCATCGCTTGTTTTTATTTTGATATTCGGGTTGTTTTTAGGCAACCTTGATGAAATAAAACATATAAAATGGATACAGAAATTAAAGCCATATTCATTAAACAAAGAAGCCCAGAAATTTTTAGGATTTACTATGGAAATTACTTTTCTAATAAAAGCGCTGTTCTTCCTTCTTTTTGGATTCCTTATTAATACCAGCGATTTGTTAGATACCAACAGCATTGCAGTATCTGCTATCATTACTGTATCAATTTTTCTTATAAGAATAATTCAGTTAAAGGCATCCAAACTACCGCTTACGCCGTTGCTTTTTGTAGCACCAAGAGGATTGATAAATATTCTTCTTTTTCTGTCAGTACCAGCCGCTTTAAGTATCCCGGTAATTAATAGTTCTGTACTGATTCAGGTAATTATTTTAACTGCATTGATAATGATGATAGGAACAGTTTCTTCTGCAAAAAAAGTAAAAGAAGATAAAGAAACTGAAGGGCCTTTGCCTATTGCAACTGAATTATAAGTTATTTTATTTTTAGTGTATTATCACTTCTGTCAACATCAGGAATATAAGTACTGCCAAGTGTTATTTCCCGTATAAGCTTAGTTGCAGTAAAATTAATGGTAACTAATTTATCGCCTTTTCCCCATACGGCAATACTGCGATGTATTTTTTGCATGCTGCCATCTTTATACAAAATTGTTACGTCTAGCGGCACTGGTTTAGTACCTTTTAATGTTACTGTCAATTGTTTTTTATTTGATGAACCGCTTAGTTTTACAATACCGACATCAGGCACGCCACTTTCGTAAAACCATTTTTGCCAAAACCAGTTTAAATTTTTTCCGCTACCTGCATTCATGCTGTAAAAAAAATCATTTGGCAATGGATGTTTACCAGCCCAGTTGCGGAAATAATTGTGCAACCCTTTATAAAAAAGATCATCGCCAAGCATATCCTTCACATACAAATATCCCAATGCAGGTTTTGGATAACTATTTAAAAACATAGATGCGCCATATTCCTGCGTGGTTAAAGTTGTAATAGGCAAGTCTACTTCTGTGCCGGCTGATTTTTCTGTCGCAGCCATTCCATACTCATCTACCAACGAAGAATCTATCATCGGTGATATCAGCCACTCGCCAATCGTAGCCCAGCCTTCATCCATCCAGCCATACTTTGTTTCATTAATACCCATATAAAAAGGAAACATTGTATGAAAAATTTCATGGTCTGTCAATTCAATACTTTCAGCTCTGTCTTCTACAGGGTTATCATTTACCATCATCGGGTATTCCATCTGGTCAAGGCCATCAAAAACTGTTTCGTGATTATATGGGTAAGGCCATTTTGGAAAACGATAACTCATCGCTTCAACTGTTTTACGGGCATCAGATGCTACTTTAAAATAATCCTTGTGAAAGGGGTTAAAAACCGCATCCACCCTCGTTCTACGTCCGGTAGCTTTATCTACAACCAAGCTGCTGCTCTGCCATATATAATGATTGCTGATGGCAAACACTGCATCCGTTACATTATTCGCCTCATAATTCCAGGTGTTGGTAGTATTATTTTTTGTGATGTTGCCAGCTTTTAAATCTGCGCTGTCAATGATATCTATGAAAGCATCATTTGCTTCTGCCTGCTTTATCCTTTTACAAAATTTTTCATTTAATACATCATTACAATTTTTCAGATCGCCGGTAGCCCACACCAAATAATTTGCAGGTACGGTAATAGAAGTTTTAAAATTGCAGAAATCATTGTAAAACTCCTGTATGCCCAGGTACGGGTTCATATTCCAGCCATCTATATCATCATACACAGCAATGCGTGGAAAAAAGTAGGCAATAAAATAACTACCATCATCTACCTCACCTGTACGTATATGCGATGTTTTATTTAAAGTATAAGAAAATTTTATAAAGAAATGAAGTTGCTGACCGGGCATTGCAGGCTTTATTCTAGCAGACATATTTGTACCATCTGTTCTTAAAGTGCTTACATCATGTTCTTCATTATCAATTTTCATTTCTGTGATAGAAACACCATCACTTATATCCGCAGCATTAATGCTCATCAACCTTTGCGAACCTTTTTTATAAAGGTTTGGGTATAGTTTAAAAACAATTTGTTTCAGTGTATCGGGGCTGTTATTTAGATAGGTAATTTCTTCAGTGCCGGTCAATAATCTTGTCGCCGGATCAAAATTTATTTTAATATCATAATCAGCTTTATTTTGCCAATAATTTTTACCTGGTAATCCGCTAATACTACGGGTGCCTTTATTTATAGCATCGTGGATATTTGTTGGAGTAGGCAAAAGAGATTGTGCGCTAAGATTAGAAATATAAAAAAAAGAACTTGCGATTAAGACTATATACTTCATAAAAGTGTTTGTAAGTGCGTTAAAAGTAATTCAGAAAAAAATACAAGACTAAAAAATATTTTAGTTGAAATAGAAAAAAGAATAACTTAGTTTTTAATTCACAACTATAAAACTAAAAGCTTATGTCTCAAACTGATTTACTTGTAGAAATTAATGCTGTAAATGTAATCCCTGCTGATAAAGGAGTAAGGTTTTTAAACTACATCATTGATATTATCGGGTATTATCTTTTAACAATTTTATTGGGGGCTATTTTAGGTATTTTAGCACCAAAGTTTATTTTAAGTCTTTCTACAGACAGTTCAACTTTTACTTTATTTTCTTATGTTTTTGCTTACGTAATTTTCTGGTTGTATTACGCAATTTTGGAAGGTCTGACAAAAGGAAAAACATTAGGCAAACTTATTACAAAAACAAGAGCAGTAAAGCTTGATGGTTCCCCCATCACTTGGTCCGATGCTCTACAAAGAGCCCTTGTACGAATAGTTCCGTTTGAACCTTTCAGTGGCTTAGGAACAAGTCTTTGGCATGACAAATGGACCAATACAATTGTCATAAAAGAAATGAAAATGTAAAATAAAAGGCCACAAATAATTTGCGGCCTTTTATTTTTATCAACTCATTCTTACCAACCCAACACCCACGCAAATATCAATGGAGCCACAATTGTCGCATCACTTTCCACAATAAATTTTGGTGTATGAATATCTAATTTACCCCAGGTAATTTTTTCGTTAGGCACAGCGCCACTATAGCTTCCGTAAGATGTGGTAGAATCTGACACCTGGCAGAAATAACTCCAGAATGGTACATCATGCCACTCCAGATCCTGGTACATCATCGGCACTACGCAAATAGGAAAATCACCCGCAATACCGCCACCGATCTGGAAAAATCCCACCCCTTTTCCACCGGAATTATGTCGGTACCAATCTGCCAGCCACACCATGTATTCAATACCACTTTTCATAGTGGTTGCTTTCATTTCATTTTTAATAATATACGATGCAAAAATATTCCCCATCGTACTATCTTCCCAACCCGGCACAACGATCGGAATATTTTTTTGCGCCGCAGCCAGCATCCAGCTATTCTTCGGATCTATTTCATAATACTGTTCCAGCACGCCGCTCAGCAACATTTTGTACATATATTCATGCGGAAAATATCTTTCCCCGTTATCCTCTGCATCTTTCCAAATTTTATGAATATGCTGTTGCAATCTTCTGAATGCCTCCTCTTCCGGAATGCAGGTATCCGTCACACGGTTGTAATGATTTTCTAACAAATCCCATTCTTCCTGCGGCGAAAGATCACGATAATTCGGAACTCTTTTATAATGGCTATGCGCTACCAGGTTCATGATATCTTCTTCCAGGTTTGCACCAGTACAACTGATGATCGCAATCTTATCCTGCCGAATCATTTCTGCCAGGCTCAGGCCAAGTTCTGCAGTGCTCATTGCACCCGCAAGTGTCACCATCATTTTTCCACCTTCTTCCAGGTGCGTTACATATCCTTTTGCCGCATCCATTAAAGCCGCCGCATTAAAATGGCGGTAATGATGCTCAATAAAATTACTAACAGGTCCTTTACTCATAATAAAATGTTTATGGCTGCAAAAGTAATTTTTTTTATGTTACGGGCAGTAGGTTTTCATAGCAACATAGTTGTGTCACTCACTTGTACGGCATATCTTTAATGAGCAATAAATGCAGTTCTTATGCAAAAGATTTTTTTAACCCTTTCTGTATTTTTTATTTTTAATATTAGCTATTCTCAAAATATTACCGGAACCTGGCAAGGTGATTTAAATGTGCAGGGCAATTCTATTCCAATTGTATTTCATATTGTAAAAGACAGTAGCAATAATTTAGCAGCCAGCTTCGACAGTCCAAGTCAACATGCATTTAATTTGCCTTGTACTGCAGTGATTGTAAAAGAAGACAGCGTTATTTTAATGATGGAATCCATCAACGGAAAATATGCAGGCAAGCTTAGCGCTGAAAAAAAACAAATGACCGGCACCTGGCACCAGGGCGGCGGCTCTCTTGCGTTGGATGTAAATAAAACCAGCGAAACCGCTGAAATAAAAAAACAGAACCGTCCACAAACACCAAAGCCGCCATATCCTTATCAATCTGAAGATGTAGAATACTTCAATGCAGATAAAACCTTACAATATGGCGCCACTATTACTTATCCTACAACTGCTGAAAACAATAAAAAGCAAAAATTCCCATCTGTTATTTTAATTACTGGCAGCGGCCAGCAGGATAGAGACGAAACTATTTTTGGCCATAAATCTTTTGCAGTAATTGCAGATTACCTTACTAAAAAAGGTTATTTAGTTTTACGGGTAGATGACAGGAGTATTGGAAAAAGCACCGGCAATTTTGCTAAATCTACCACAGCAGATTTTGTAAAAGATGTAGAAGCAAGCCTCGATTTTTTAGAGCAGCAACCACAGGTAGATAAAAATAAGATCGGCCTGCTTGGCCACAGTGAAGGCGGTATGATAGCGCCAGTTGTTGCAGATGCCAGAAAAGAAATAAATTTTATTGTGTTGCTTGCAGGGCCTGGTATACCTATTCAAAATTTAATGGGCGAACAGTTAGAAGCTGTAGGTTCTTCGCAGGGGTTATCACCTCTTGCAAGTAAATTCAATGCGCAAATATTTGATATGATTGCAGACTTTACACAAAAGGATGGCGATAGCACTTTTAAAAAGAAAATGATAAATAGCCTTGTGGATTGCTTTCAAAAAAATCCAAAGGCTGCTGAAGAATTAATAATGACAACACCTGATTTAATAGAGAATCATGTCGAAAGCCTAATTGCTACTTTTAAAAACCCCTGGTACAAATATTTTTTAGCATTTAATCCACAGCCTTATTTAGAAAAATTACATTGCAAAGTGCTTTCTTTAAATGGAAGCAAAGATGTTCAGGTGATTGCAAAGTCAAACCTGACGGGTATTAAAGCTTCCTTGAAAAAAAGTAGTTCGCCCAAATATGATGTTATTGAAATCCCCGGGCTCAATCATCTTTTTCAAACCTGTATAAAATGCAGCCCGGATGAATATGGTGATTTGGAAGAAACTTTTTCGCCGAAGGCGCTGGAAATAATCGGCACATGGTTAGATAAAAATATAAAATAAAAAGCCTTGCTTTTCAAAAACAAGGCTTATTGCAAACTAAGAATAATTTTAATAGACTACAGGTAATACTTGTTTCTTTATTGTTTTTTCTACAGTAATATTTCCTGCAGGCGAACATTTTATTTTCAAGTCTTTATTTTTCCCTTCTGCCAATAAATAATAATTTGTTTCACCATCATACATTATTTCTGTGACATTTTCTTTAAAACTGTATTTAGTAAACCGGTCTCCCAATGCTTCCTGTGCTGACATTGGCAAGTCGGAAAACTTAATGTTACGTGCCATTCCAAGCAAAACCCCATCTTCATCATACGCCGCCGACATTGTTTCTTCTTTTAATTTAAACTCAGCAAAATAAAATTCGGCAGTTTTGTTCCAGCTTACATTGCTGGCACTTTTAAAATCCTGCAAAAACGAAATACTTACATTTTTAGAAACTTTGCTTTCTTTTTCTGTAGATACTTTTTTGCCATCTGTGGCAAAAGCGCTTACGCTGATAAACAGCGCAAGCAGCATTGTGGTTGTTAATTTTTTCATGACTATACTTTTTTTGTTTTTAAATAATACCGCAGCATGGCGTCTGCAGCTTTGAGAGTTAAAAGTATAACCGCTCTTAATATTTGTCAATAGAATTGGGATGAGTAGTACGAAAATATTCGTTGATTATGAGAAGTGGTAAATCTGGGGTTGAAAAAGAAAAAAAATACTTCTGGAATTCAATGCCAGCTTACATTTCAAAAAATATCATAAAAAAATATTAAAACTTGCGTTAATACTGTTAAAAATTAGCAACGGAAAATCCAACAATGCATTTTCTTATCTTTAAGTATGAACTACCTGGCACATGCCTATCTTTCTTTCAATAATCCGGATGTATTGCTTGGCAATATGATCAGTGATTTTATAAAAGGGAAAAAACAATATGACTACCCAAAACAAATACAGGCAGGTATTCAACTTCACCGGGCTATTGATACATTTACCGATGCCCATTTTGCTACAAAAAGTATAAAAAAATATTTCTCTTCTTCCTACGGCCTTTATGGCGGCGCATTTGCAGACGTAGTGTATGATTACTTCCTGGCAAATGATAAAAGTATTTTTCCAGATGAAAACACTTTAAAAAAATTTACCCAAACATCTTATGACCTATTAGAAAATAACGAAAAATGGTTTGGCGAAAAATTCGGAATGATGTTTCCTTACATGAAAGCACAGGATTGGCTGTACAATTACCAATTTGAAAGCGGTATACAAAAAAGCTTTGAAGGTGTAAGAAGAAGAGCCCTTTATATCAAAGAAACAGAAAAAGCATTTTCGATTTTTGTTGAGCATAAAATTGAAATGGAACAATGGGCTATTATTTTCATCCCTTTAGTTAAAAAATTTGCCGCTGATACATTAGCACAATTATTGAATTGTTGAATCTTTTATCTTTGAAAAAATCAGCAAATGAAAATTTTAGTTACAACAGCCCTCGCAATTTTAAGTTTCACTTTTTGTTTCTCGCAATCAAAAATTCCGCCTACAGATAAATCACCGCTTGATATTAGCTATTGCCCTGCAAATTATCCTCTTTTAAAAGTGCAGGATAGAAATACGGACCCGCTTTTAGCAAGAATTATTTACAGCAGGCCTCAAATGAATGGCAGAACTATTTTTGGTGACCTGATAGAATATGGAAAAGTATGGCGTTTAGGTGCAAACGAAGCTACTGAGATCGAATTCTTTCAAAATGCAACTATCAATGCCAATAAAATTAAAAAAGGTAGATATACTTTATACGCTATCCCTCAATTGGATAATTGGACCATTATTTTAAATAAAGATCTGGATACCTGGGGATCGTTTAAGTATGACAGTACTAAAGATGTAATGAGGGTAACTTTACCAGTGCAAAAACAAACAGATTCTACAGAAACATTTTCTATGTATTTTGAAAAAGCAGATAACGGATATAATTTAAATGCAATTTGGGAAAATGCCAAAGTATCTTTACCAATATCTTTACAATAATTATGACAAGGTTTAAAAATTTACTGCTGCCCGTTCTGTTCTTTTCTTTTTTGGCATCCTGCAATAAAAAACAGAAACCAGATCTTACAAGACCTATTATAGATTCAGTTACCGCTGCAGAAAAAAATCCTTATGCAGCAGAAGATCAGTCACAAATGGATATGAGTTATTTTCCGGTAGATTATCCGTTGGAAAAAATGAACCGTACAGATTCTACTCCACCTGTAGTAAGAGTTATATATAGCAGGCCACATAAAAAAGGGCGCAGCATTTTTGGAAATACTCCACAAAGTCTTTGTCAATATGGTAAAGAGTGGCGGCTTGGTGCCAATGAGGCTACAGAGATTAATTTTTTCAAAAATGTAAGCATTAATGGTAAAAATATTGCCAAAGGAAATTATATTATTTACTGTATCCCTGAAGCTGACAAATGGACCATTGTTTTAAATACAAACCTTTATACCTGGGGACTGCACATGGATGAATCAAAAGATATTTTCCGCACAGATATTCCCGTGATGGAACAGTCGCCTGCGCTAGAAGATTTCACCATGGTTTTTTCTCCTGCAAAGTATGGGGCTAACCTGTTGATGGGCTGGGATAATGTAAAGGCAAGTCTGCCGATTGAATTTTCAAAATAAGAATATTTTTTAAGAACGAACTGGCTCATATAATGTAAGTATAATTATATTTACAACATGTGTGGCATCGCTGGTATCATTACTCCCAATCAATCTATAATCAATAATTCATTGCTAAAGAGCATGGCAAATACCCTGCAACACCGTGGCCCGGACGGGGAAGGCATATGGATAAATAGAAGAAACACCTGTGGCCTGTCTCACAGGCGGTTAGCAATTATTGATCTTTCAGAAGCAGCTAGCCAGCCGATGCATTTGATGGAGCGCTACAGTATTGTTTACAATGGTGAAATATATAATTACATCGAATTAAAAAGAGAACTGCAGAAGATCGGCTATGATTTTTTTACAGAAAGTGATACTGAAGTAATATTGGCTGCTTATGATCATTATAAAGAAAGATGCCTGCAATATTTTGATGGGATGTTTGCTTTTGCAATCTGGGATGAAAAACATCAAATACTTTTTACTGCAAGAGACCGCTTTGGCGAAAAACCTTTTTATTATTTTATTGATAAAACTGCTTTTGCATTTGCAAGCGAAATGAAAGCACTGTGGGCTGTAGGTATTGACAAAAAGGTTGAACACAAAATTTTGCTCAACTATTTAACTTTGGGTTATGTGCAAAACCCCACAGATAAATCGCAAACATTTTTTAAAAATATTTTTTCTCTTCCACCATCTCATTATGCTATTTTCAATCTTGCAGAAATGGATCTGTCAATAAAGCGATATTGGGATATTGATCAGAAATTCCGGCGAACGCCAGATGAAAAAAATGCTTCAGAAAATTTTGAAAATTTATTCAAAACTTCAATAAGCAGAAGATTACGGAGTGATGTGCCCGTAGGTTGCAGTTTAAGCGGTGGGCTGGATAGTTCTTCTATTGCATTTTTTGTAAAACAATTAATAGATGCCAAAAACACATCTGCTGATCCCATAGCTATCGGATTTAAAACATTCTCCGCAGTGTTTCCAGGTTTTGAAAAGGATGAAAGTAATTACATCAACAAGGTTGCAAATCAATTAGAGCTTAAAAATTATACGGTCACTCCTACTGCTGAGGGACTTATACAGGACTTTGAAAAACTTTGCTGGCATCAGGAAGAGCCTTTTCCCTCCGCCAGTATTTTTGCTCAGTACAAAGTGTTTGAATTGGCGAAGAACAATGGTACAAAAGTATTGCTGGATGGGCAGGGGGCTGATGAAACCATGGCAGGCTATCACAAATATGTGCATTGGTATTTACAGGAACTCCTTAGCAAATTCAGAGTTTCCTCTGTGCTGAAATCAAAAGCAATGCTGCTCAAAAACAATGTTGCGTTTAAATGGAATTCTAAAAACATCCTGGCTACATATTTACCATTGCATGCCTCAATAGCTTTAGAAAAAAGAGAATATAATAAGATTATTACCAATCATGATATTACAAAAGAGCTGCTCTCAAATTTAAAAGGAAGAGAGTGGGACGGAATACACAAACCTATTGTAACAAAGCTAAACGACATTCTGTATTTTAATACCATGGAGAGTGGCCTGGAAGAATTACTACGCTATGCAGACCGCAACAGCATGGCGAATGGGGTAGAAGTAAGACTACCTTTTTTAAAT
>JBDSIB010000192.1:0-12400 GCA_039918155.1 Ferruginibacter sp. | reverse complement strand
AGAAAAAAAAGAGGCCAGGTACGCATAACTATATTCTAATTTCTGACTTAAAAATTTAGAAAAATTCTTAGGTAATCTCTCGTCATCATGATGTACAAAATCATGAATTTGCTTTTTTATTTTTTCAAGTAAAATACCTTCTTTGTTATGAATTAATTCAAGGCCCGCCTTACGAATAGCATGACTGAATTTATTCTGCTGCTCGGCAGAAAGTTTTTCTTTTACTTCTGCTTCTCCTAACTCCACTTTCTGTGGATGAGCTCCTACTTTTTCAAGCTCTTCTTTTACGACAACTTTACAGCTTTCACAAGCCATATTTTTTATAAATATTTTCATTGCAAAAAAGTAAAGCGATTTAGTAAAAATAAAGCAGAAATTTATCTACTGTCAAAGTAGACTTTATTTAGGAGAAACAGAAATAATAAAATTGCCGGCATCAGAGGCCCCGGTAATTTTTAAACCTGTGCCTTTTGTATAAGAGAATAAATTCTTTTTGGCTTCAAACATATCGGGAACATAACCTTCATTTTTATCCAATCCAAGGAGATAAATAGTGCCTAAGTTATCACTGGTTATTACCTGAACATCACTAGTAATCACCTGAAGTTGTCCATTAAGCCTTATGTGGAGAATTGCTGAAAAAGCTATTATACCGTTTTCAATAGTAAGGTTGAAATCATTTATAAATTGTTCAAGGGCTTCAAAAGAAATGTTCATCTATAATTTTTTTACCGGCTGGCATAAATTATTAAGACAGATAAGTAAGGCTTATTATCAGTTTACCTGCCGGATTTTATCAGCATGCAAAGTACTAAGCGTAGGGGGATTAAATATTACATAATTACAAGAATATGTTACAGAATTTTTAGTGATAGAAATACTAAAAACTATTTAGAAAAAAACTTTTGTGCTTTATTTCCCGTGGCAACACATCAAATTGCTTTTTAAAAGCTTTTGAGAAATTATTTACTTTTATAAATCCCAATTTAGTAGCAATTTCATTTACATTACTGTGGCCTTTTTCAATTTCAGCTTTCCCCCACAGCATTCTTTTTTCCTGGTAATATTCGTAAATATTTTTTCCAAACACAATACGAAAATGTCTTTTCAAAGTGCTTATACTAATATTAAATTCTTTCGCCAAAGCTTCCTGGCAGGGCAATGACATTTGTAAACAGGACATCAGCCGTTGTTCTACTTGTATCATTGTATAATAATGCAACGACTGATCGGAAAAAATATCCTTTTTATCACGCTTTACAAGTCTGTTCAAAAAGTCGTTTAGTAAAGTCATACATCCCATTTTAATATGAATGGGTGGAAATACAGATTTATTCAATCCTACAGAAAGTTCCCTCGAGAGACAGTAACTTTTACTATCCATTTCTTCAGAAATAACAGTGGGTACATTTTTGGAAGACAACCCTTCTGCCAACTCTGTTATTTTTGTACAGGCTTCCTGGTAATTATTTTTTAGCCATTTATTAGTAAAGATCAAAGCTATTTTACAGAATGGTTCCCCCTTATAAATGAATCCGTTCTTTTGAAAATTATTGGAATACATCAGGATATGCCTGCTTTCAGTTTTATCTAAAGATTCTTGTTTTTTCTCATCAAGATTATAAAGCAACTTATAGTTTACGGTCAACTCTTCTTCTGAAAACATTTTGAATTCTAAATCTCTTTTTAAAGTAAAATTATAATAACGGACACCGAAATCTTCTTCCAGAAGGAAATTCTTAATGACGCCAACACCTAATGAGGGTGGCAACTGAATAGCATTATTAGCTATTGGAATATTTAATTTCTCTGAAAGATGTACAAGGTAACCGGTAAGTGGGTCGCCCTTAAAATCATGCAGTAAGGCCATAGATTTTTGGTTTGGATATAACAAACCTACAATATATATACTGCTATTAATGTAGTAATTGTTCGAACCTCTGCGGTACTTTTTTGAACAATAATGGCACTTCCAAACCTAATTGGCCATCGTAAATTAGCTGTTGACAAATAACTATGATAACCAAAACAAAGCTTATTTCACCTCTAAAACGTAAAAAAATGAAAGCCTCATTTCTACTTACCGCAGCGATGATCTTAATTATCACAACGGGATTTTCGCAAAAAACAAAATCTTTCAATTCATTTTCAACTCTTCCGCAACAATTGCAGCCTCAAAAGAGCCTGCCGGATGGTGTTGAAGAAAATTGGTTTAATTCAGCTGTTTCTAACATTGAAACATCGGAGTATGCCTTCCGTTCATTTAACGGAAAACAATATGCAGCAGTCAATACAGCCAACAGGTTGAGATTTGATGTTTCGCCTACGGGGTATACAGTAAAGAACATTGGTACCAAAAAAAATGCTACCGCCTGGGGCCTCAATTTCACCCTTAAACAAATTAAAAGAGGAACAACATCCTGGAAGCCAGGAAATATTTCTCCCTCTCTATCAGACAATAAACTCACATATCAAAATGAAAATTTTGATATGGAATTTATAAATGATAAGGATGGCCTTAGGCAGAATTTTATTATCAAGAAAAAGCAGGAAGGTAATGATGCACTTTCTATTGATATCCTACTAGGGAAAAATATGCGGTATGACGTAAGAGAAAAAAATAAGCTCTTATGTTTTGCAGGTGATAATGAAAAATCTTTGAAACTAATGTATGATGGCCTTAAAGTATGGGATGCAAAAGGCCAGGAATTATATGCATATATGGAGGTGAAGGATAATAATATTTTATCAATAAAAGTTGACGATAAAAATGCAATATATCCTATAACGATAGATCCGTTGAATCATGTTCCTGAGTGGGAAACTTCAGCGGACGGTGTACTTTCTTCTTTACTACCTACACAGCAAGTAGATGCCATCTACGGATTTAATGTTGCTTCTCTCGGAGACATAAATGGCGACGGTTATGATGATATCGCTATCGGCGCACCTGGTGATGTTGACATCATTGGCCCAACAACAATCGTTGGTGCAGGTGCGGTATTTGTTTTCCTTGGCAGCGCATCCGGATTATCCACTACTCCTTCTAAAACCTTAAGAGCTACCACACCTATTGCAAACGCATTATTTGGATTTAGCATTGCTGGTGGTAATTTTACCGGCGATGGCAGAAACGATATTGTTGTCGGAGCTCCCGGCGAAGCATACTCAACTGCTATAGCCACCCTTCCATTCAGTGCAAATGTCACAGCTGGTAAAGTTTATTTATTCCGTGGCGAAGACCTCTCATCAGCAACTCCTTCTCCGTTCTTATCCATATTCTTAAGCGGCTCTACTTATTTTGGAAATGGCCTATTAGGAAACGTATCAGAAAATGCCTTATTTGGATTTTCTGTGGCTGTTACAGAAGATATGGGTACTGATGGCCTTGGAGAGATTGTTGTAGGATCACCTGGCTATGCTGAACTTAATGGAGTACTACCTGCGGTGAAAAGCGGAGCTGCTTTTGTTTTTTATTCCACAGCTCCTTCTACACCCGTACAATTAACCGCACCTTCTTCTACAATACTTGGCATTCCTTTACTTGATAACTCAGGTCTTTTATTTGGATTTAGTGTAGATGGTGTAGGCGATTATAATCAGGATGGCAAACCTGATATTGTTGTAGGTGCGCCTGCAGGTGTAACGCTAACTTTAGGAAACCTATTGGGTGGAAGTGCTTATGTATTTAACGGAAATGGTGCTGGCGTAAATACAACATACGGCACACAGCTTACTGCTACTTCATCATTAATAAATACGGCTGCAAATTTATTTGGCTATGCTGTAAAAGGAGTAAGAGATGCATCAGGTGCACGCAATGGAAATATTCTTGCAAGTGCTCCTTCAGGTAATATTTTAAGTAATCTTGTTGGGGGGCTTAGGTTAAAGGCAGGTAATGTAGATGTATTTGTTTCCAAAATGACACCGGGTACTTCGCAACAACCTACACAACAAATACCATCCCCTAGAGGCAATTCATTATTAACTATTTTAGCTGGTCAAAATATAGATGTATCTGCTTTATTTGGTGCATCTCTTGATAATATGCTTGACGTAAACTGCGATGGTATTAATGATATCATAGTAGGCGAACCGCTTTCAACCGGCGTAGGTATTATCAATGCAAATGCAGTTGGCGGTACCGCAGATATATTTCTTGGTAAAGCAGATGGTACGTACGATGTTACACCATACTGGTCTCTTCAAAATGTTACTTCTTTCGACGTGGGTATAAATGCCGGAAGTCTTCTCGGGTACAGTGTTGCAGGCGCAAGGCACGTTCGTGGGCCTTTGCAGGGGGTTCGTGCTTTGGTCGGCGCACCCGGTGCGGCACTCGATTTTGGCTCCGGTATTTTTCAATTAGGTAATACTATTGGCACACTAACAAGTTTTGCAATCGGCGATAATGGCTTGGGTAAGGCTTATATGTTTGGTTTTCAAAATTGCGGTGTTATATATAACCCTGATGTAAATGTTACTTATATAAATGTATCTGTATCCGGTAATGCAAGTACAAATGACAAAGTACCTGCAGGTTCTACCTATGGTACACCTGTTGCTAATCCTGGCAATCCTTCTGTGGCAACTCTTGCAATGCAACCTGATGGCAGTTATGCCTTTACTGCTTCTGTTCCGGGAGTTTATTTATACAATGTTCCTGTTTGCCTTCCCGGCGAAGTTGGCCCATGCACACCCGTACAATTAAAAATTACTGTGCTTTCAAATTCAGCAACTACAAATCCACCTGTTGCAAATACGGATATTGCTGATGCTCAAACCGGAGTACCGGTTATTATAAAAAGTTTGCAGAATGATAAATGCTCAAATGATGGTTGTACTTTAAATGCTTCCTCTGTAACCATTCTTTCTGTGCCAAAAAATGGCATCGCTTTTATTAATTCAGGAAATGGAAATATTACTTACGTATCCAATCCCGGCTTTACCGGAAATGATACATTGATATACCAGGTTTGTGATAATGGATCTCCTGCTATGTGCGCAAGTGCAATGCAGATAATTACTGTACATGCTCCTACGGCACCAAACACTACTTTAGCTGCAGATGATTATGTAACTACTATTCAGGGAAGCCCGGTGTCAGGTAATGTAAAAATCAATGATACTGATCCGGAAGGAAACGCACAGAATGTTACTGTTCAATCATCCACCATACCTGGTGTTGGAGATATCAATATTGCTGCAGACGGTTCGTTTACATTTACACCTTTGTCAGGCTATTCAGGTCCTGTAGATATCCCTTATACAACTTGCGATAATGCAATTGGAAATTCAGTATGTGCTAATGCTACTTTACACATCCTGGTTAAGCCATTGAGCGTTGTTCCTGTTACTCTTACAAATTTTAAATATATTGTAAAAGATTGTGGTGTAAAATTATACTGGACGACCCAGCAGGAAACCAATACAAAAAATTATGTTATAGAAAATTCAGAAGACAACAGAACATGGTTACCTGTGGCTACCATTCCTGCTAAAGGAAATTCATCTGTTGAAAGCAATTACACTTACGCACCAGTAAATACGATAAAAGGACAAAATTATTACCGTCTCGTTATCTATGATAATAATGGCAAATATCAATACAGTTCTGTAATTAATCCGATTATCGCCTGCAACAATGCAGCGGCTCTAACTGTATTACCAAATCCATTTACTGACAGGTTGAATATTAATTTCACCGCCCAAAATACCGGCTATGCATTCATTACAATATCAGATGCTACGGGTAAACAAATGAATAGTTTAAAAGTTGCTGTTCAAACAGGTGATAACAATATCTTTTTAAATAATCTTGCTAATCTGTCTTCAGGATTGTACATCATTATTGTAAGAACAGATGAAAAAGTATTCACACAAAAACTTATTAAGTAAGTAGTTGTGGCAGCACTATGAAGAACTGGCATTTTCCGGGTAAGGGGAAATGGCTATTTTGGGTTTTCTTTAATATAAGTGGCCGCAGTAATGCGGCCACTTCTTGTTGCAGAACGCTATCAATTAATTCACAACAAATAGAAATCGATTCTCTTTATTGACGAATGGGAAACGAGAATATTTTAAATTATTTTTTTTGAAGCTGAGCAAAAGATCTTTACTCAACAGTGGTCCCGCTTTCCGCTATTACTCCGGCACAAACCAATGCACAAAGCCTCACCGTGGTAGCCGCTTCTATCGGGGCTAAAAATTCAACAGCAAAATATAAATGAACATTAAAAATTTGGAGCTTATATTTTTTCTAAAATCTATTTAACAGCAGCGAGTTCATAAAAAGCATTGCCGATACTTTCTATAACATCAGTTGCCAATAAACTTTCCATGCTTTGTTTTTGTATAGCAATATCTGCGGCTATCCCATGTAGTTGTACTCCAATTTTTGCGGCAGTAAAAGGCTCATGTCCTTGTGCAAGAAAAGCCGTGATCATTCCACTCAGCATATCACCCGAACCGCCTTTGGCAAGGCCGGCATTACCTGCGGTACTCAATACAGCATTGCCTTGAAAAGTAACCAGCGTTTTATAATTTTTTAAAACAATCACCCAATTGTGTTTTTCAGAAAGCTCCACTGCTTTTTCCATTCGTTCTTCGTCTGTTTCACTTTTCCCAAACAGTCGGTCAAACTCGCCAATATGTGGCGTAAGAACTGAGCCTGCCGAAATTTTCTTCCATAAATTTTTGTTTTTAGATAGCAGTGTGATAGCGTCGGCATCAAGTAATAAAGGCTTTTTAAAATTGCCTAGTACATCTTTTAAAATCAAAAGTGATCCGGAATTTATGCCCATAGCCGGCCCAATTCCAATTACAGAAAATTTATCCCATTCTACTTTATCTTTATTACTCATCAGCATTGCTTCCGGCAAAGCAGTTTGTAAAATAGCTCTTTCTGTAAAGGGAATATTTACGGTAAGCAAGCCTGTGCCTGAACGCAGGCAGGCTTTTGCGGCAATTAATGCGGCGCCCATTTTTCCTTTGCTTCCGGCAATTAATAATGAATGTCCATAAGTACCTTTGTAAGAATCTGCCTGGCGTGGTTTAATGAGCTTTGCAATTTCTGAATTTGTAATTTTCGGATACATAAAGTAATTGTTACGCTTTGATAAAAGATGATTAAAGGTATGCCGTACAAGAGTGCGACGCAAGAATGATGAGTAAAAATATAATGCTGGGACAAAAAAAAGAATAAATAAAATGAATAAAAATTCCGAGGAAGAAAAAAAAGTGGCGGCATTGGAAGCTGTGAAATTTGTAAAAGACAAAATGATTATCGGCCTTGGTACCGGCTCTACTGCTAAATATGCTATTGAAGCAATTGGCCAAATGGTGAAAGATGGTTTGGAAATAAAAGCAATTGCAACCTCAGATGCAAGCAGCAAATTAGCAGAGGAATTTGGCATTACAATTATTGATAGCAATGATGTAACCGAAATAGATGTAACAATTGATGGCGCTGATGAATTTACAGAAACAATGATGCTTATAAAAGGCGGTGGCGGCGCTTTGCTGAAAGAAAAAATTGTAGCATCTATGACGAAGATGGAAATTATTATTGCAGACTCAGGTAAAAAAGTAGCATTATTAGGCAAGTTCACATTACCAATTGAAGTAATTCCGTTTGCAGAAAATTATGTACTGGCACAAATAAAATTATTAAATGGTATTGGGAAAATAAGAAACACAAATGGCATTGACTTTATAACCGATGAGGGAAATCATATTATTGATGCTGACTTTGGATTGATAGAAAAGCCGGAAGAATTATCAAGAAAATTAAATGAGATCACCGGTATTGTAGCACATGGATTGTTTATCGGGCTGGCTGATAAAATTATTATGGGTGTAGCTGAAACTACAGAAATATTTACAGCAAATTAATTAGCATTAACTTTAATTGTATATACTTTAATTGCTTCAGCGTAAAATGAAAAGATTTTTACAAAATATTTTTAAACTAAGAAAGGATGTTGGCCTCGGCTTTTATGTAGCCGACTTTTTTTTTAGAAAAATATTACGCCAAAATGCAGATACATCCTGGGCAGTACACTATACAAGTACCATTGCCGTACCCGGCAAAATTGAAAGAGGCGTAAATGTTTTTCCAGGTGATTCTCCCGGGAATTTTATTGATGCTTCTAATGGAATAGTTATTGGAGATTATACAAATATTGGCCCTAATGTAGGAATAATGTCAATCAACCATAATAAAATAGACAACACTAAATACGAACCTGCGCCGCCAATCGTAATAGGAAAATTTTGCTGGATCGGAATGAATGCAGTCATACTTCCCGGCGTAGTGTTGGGCGATTTCACAATTGTAGGTGCAGGTGCTGTTGTAACAAAAAGTTTTACTGAAGGCTACCAGACTATTGCAGGCAATCCTGCAACCATCATTAACCAGCTTGATAAAAATGAGTGCAGCCAATTCAGCAGCATTAAATACGGTTCCTGAATTACCAGGAAAAAAAATGATCAAAAGGTCATTTCTGCTGATACTTGGCAAAATACTAAGGCTGGGTATTCAGTTGGCAGTTGTAATTATTTATGCACGCAAATTATTGTATATTGATTATGGAACTTATCAATCAGTTTGGCTTTATCTCAACATAATGAGCGTAATTTCTCTCTTTGGTTTGCCTTCGTTACTACTTTCCAACAATTATTCAAATATTATAAACTGGATCAAGCACAACAAAAAAAATGCGGTTTTAGCATTTATCATTTTAAGTGTTCTGCCAGCGATTACTTTCTTTATTATAATTAATACATTTAGCTTTCAACTAAAAATATTAATACTGTTACTAACAGTAGTTCAGAATATTTCTATATTATCCGAAATAACGGCATTAAAAAACGAAGCAGATAAAAAAGTGTTTGCCTCAAATATATTTTTCTCAATTGCTTTTCTTGCAGCACATTTATCGATCTTATATTTCGGATACTCATTGCAGTTACTGATCTTATCATTAATATTAATCTTCTTTATTAAAAGTATTATAACTTTTACCCGGCCCAAAAATAAATTTACAAAAGATGTTGAGAATAGCTTTAGTGTGATGGGAAGGCAATGGTTTTATCTTGGTGTAAATGATATTGCAGGCGTGTTAGCTACCTGGTTGGATAAATGGCTTATCCTGCTTTTTTTATCTGTAACACAATTTGCTATCTATTTTAACGGTGCATATGAAGTACCAGTATTTGGTTTAATGCTTGGTGCGGTAGGCAATATAATGCTGATTGAATTTTCAAAAAACGAAGGCAATGACCTTGAGAAAATAAAATTACTTTTTGAAAAATCGTCTTTATTACTTGCCTCTATTGTATTTCCGGCTTTTTGCTTTTTATTATTTTATCATAGTGATTTTTTTCTACTAATATTCAGCCAGAAATATATTGATTCTGTACCGGTATTTTTTGTTAGCATTTTTATTTTGCCATTGCGAATTACCTACACTACCACAGTGCTGCAGGTTTATCACAGAAGTGATCTAATTGTAAAAGGCGCTGTGATGGATATTGTGCTTGCTGTAATATTGATGTTTGTTTTATACCCGATCTTTAAAATGCCAGGGCTTGCCCTTGCTTTTGTTTTGTCTTCCTATTGCCAGTTTGCCTATTATCTATGGCATACTTCCAGGCTGATTAATAAAAAAATAAGTTATTTCTTCCCTTTCAAAAAATTACTGATCAAAATGTTTTTGTGCCTTGCAGTAATGACTGCAGGGTACTTTATTTTTAAGAATTTACCAGAAAATACAGGCCTTCTTTCAGGGATAGTATTAGCTGCACTCCTTGCAGTTGCTCTTTTGTTTTATGATTGTAAAAAGGAAAATAAAGCTTAAAATTTATAAAAGCTAAGGGATATTTTTACTTTCAATTAGGTTAAATCTTGAGAAATACAAGCAGCCCGCAAATGCGAACCAGCTGCAATAATTAATTTCCATAAAAAAATAATCTCCTATAATAAACATACAAAAAAGTATAAGCAGATATTTATCAAAACGGGTAGTGAAGAATCCAACAATAAATGAAAACTCCGCCAGGAAAGCAAATAAATAAAGTGTGTATGAAATAGCCGGATGACTGATGAACCATGAAATCATAGCTGCGTACCAGTCAGAAATATTGTTTACCAAATGTGGGGCATGCTGACTTTTTAAGACACCCGACATTTGATCAGTATTGAATATACCGCCGGCTCTTATTTTCCACAATGCGCTGGATAGAAAAAAAACAAGGAAAATAATTCTTACCGTATGTAGTCTGAAATAAATACCCTTTATCGAACAGGTAGAAAAAATAAATGGCATAAACATCCATACTACAAACACTTCGGGACTTACAAAGATCATTAAAGTGTAAAAGTAATTATATACAAAGCTAAAAACAGCTGTGGCTATTGCTATATAAGGAACAGCCTTACTTTTCTTAAGATTAAAAAAGACCAAAAGGCATGGAAGCAAAAGATAGAGTAGATCAAATATAATTCTTAAGCTCTGGCTTTTGATCAGTAGATGCTGAAGATTGCCGAGCATTAAAATATTTCCGGTAAGATCTAAGCGGTTAAGAAAAAAAACAGGCTGAACCTGGGAAAATAATAAACCGGTACAAAATATCCACACATAGTAAATGATAAACCATGCAAGGTACGAACCCAGAAATTGCTTTATATGTTTATCTGTTAATTGCAATAAATTCTTTTTGAGCTGTTGATACTGGTGCAAAACCTTCTTTTGCCCAAAGATATTTCTGGCTGAATATTTCTATTTTCTGTACCCGATAGCCTAAAAAAACAGATACTCTTTTTTTAAACCAGGTTAAAAATTGATCATCTGTAATATCATTTGAAAAATTATTTATATCCCATGTTGGAAATTTTACTTTCGAAAAAAGAGGGTCAAGTATATTAAATACAGAAGTATTATGTTGCTGCTGAATTTTATAAAATGCAATTGAGTTTAAAAGCAAGTCTCTTTTGGAGAAATATACATTACTCATATCCACCAAATGGTCATCCGCATAAATATGGTAGATGGTCTGTGTATCTGTTTCTTTCATTACACTGCTGAACATTCCAAACTGATGAATCGGAGTAGCAGTGATTCCCCATTTATAATTGAGATAGATAAACAGCATGATAAAAAATATCAATGCAAAGAATAAAACCTTACTGTAATTATATAATTTTTTAAAAAACATTATTTCTTCAAACTGTTTATAATCGCAGCAAACTCAGTAGCTACAAGGCTTGCCCCTCCTACCAATCCGCCATCTACATCTGGCTGCCCAAATATTTCAACTGCATTTGCAGCTTTTACACTACCGCCATACAATATAGAAATAGTATCTGCAATTTCTTTTCCGTATTTATCAGCCATCACTGAACGAATGTATGCATGCATTTCCTGTGCCTGTTCGCTACTTGCAGTTCGCCCTGTACCAATGGCCCAGATTGGCTCATAAGCAATTATAAATCCCTTTATTACAGATTCATCCAAATGAAAAAGGCTTTCTTTCAATTGCGTTTCTACATAACCATTTTGTGTTTCTGATTCCCTTATCTTCAAAGGCTCTCCACAACAGAAGATGGGCTTCAACCCATTTTCAAGTACTATATTTACTTTGGCAGCAAGCAGCGCATTGTCTTCATTATGGTATTCTCTTCTTTCGCTATGACCGATAATTACATATTCTACATCGATGCTTTTCAACATGGTTACACTCACCTCTCCGGTGTATGCGCCATTTTTATTTGCTGAACAGTTTTGTGCTGCTACAAATATATTTCCTTTACCATTAAGCTTTTGCTGAATATTTATTAAGTAAGGAAAAGGAACTCCCAATACTGCAAGTTGGTTTTCATTTAAAGAGAAGTCGCTACTTAGCAAATCATCTGTAAGTGTTTCTGCTTCTTTTAAAGTAAGATTCATTTTCCAGTTAGCCGCAGCTATTTGTTTACGCATGTTTGGTATTATTGGTTTGTTGAATAAATATGTTCAAGGTTTTCTATTTCTGATTCTGTTAATTGTTGCTGTTTCATTTTTTTCCAATTGGTAATATCCTGCAGGGCTTTTTCAAAGATATAACGTTCATGCCCCCACGAAAAACTTTCAATCCTTTTTGCGGGCATCTCATTATGAAATATATTGCAGCATACGCCTACAATTGTACCGGTATTAAACGAAGTATTGATAGCACTACGGCTGTAATCTCCCATTAATAGACCTGCCTTATTGCCTGCAGAAACAGCTTCCGTTTTTTTATACTGATACTTAACCTGGCCGCCCGTATTCTTTACATTACTATTGCTGGTACCTGCACCAAGATTACACCATTCTCCCAGGACGCTGTCGCCAAGATATCCATCATGTGCTTTATTGCTGTA
>JBDSIB010000191.1:0-10090 GCA_039918155.1 Ferruginibacter sp. | reverse complement strand
AATTATAAAGGGAGCTATAAGCACTGAGTTGAAATTCTGCTTGTTGAATCAGCATCTACATTAAGTTTTTTGAATCTGATACAAATTACAAAAGGGGAGTAAAAAAACTTTCGTCTTTTTACTCCCCTTTTGTTAATAAGTCTCAAACGACTTTTTCAGTGCCCTCCATTTCTGAAAGGCTTTTTTTGTACCATGTACGGGAATCGAACCCGTTATTCCTCCGTGAAAGGGAGGCGTCTTAACCGGTTGACCAACACGGCATTTCCTCTTAAAGGACGGCAAAGATAATGTGATGAAGTTTTGTAGCCAAAACTTTTTGAAAAAAATGTATAGCAGGCTTCTTTCATAAAAATTTTTACACGTTATTATACTCATATGGCGTAATTTTGCCACTCGAAAAATTATATAACACTCCTAAATATTTACAATGAGTACAGTAAAAGTTGCAATTAATGGATTTGGCCGTATCGGTCGCCTTGTTTTTCGTCAGATACACGATATGGAAGGTATTGATGTAGTGGCTATTAATGACCTTACAAGCCCTGCAGTATTAGCACATTTATTAAAATATGATAGTGCACAAGGTCGCTTTGGACAGGAAGTTACTCATACTGAAAATTCCATTGTAGTAAATGGCCACGACATAAAAATACATGCTCAAAAAGATCCTGCTCAAATTCCATGGGGTGCAGATGATGTAGATGTGGTAATTGAAAGCACTGGTTTTTTTGCGGATAAAGACAAAGCAGAAGCACATATTAAAGCCGGCGCTAAGAGAGTAGTTATCTCTGCACCTGCAACCGGTGACTTAAAAACAGTTGTGTTTAATGTAAATCATAATATTCTTGATGGCAGCGAAACCATTATTAGTTGTGCAAGTTGTACAACCAATTGTCTTGCGCCAATGGCAAAAGTGTTGAATGATAAATTCGGTATTGTTACCGGCATTATGAGCACTATACATGCTTATACAAATGATCAGAATACTTTAGATGCTCCACATCCAAAAGGAGATTTGAGGAGAGCAAGAGCTGCAGCAGCTAATATTGTTCCTAACAGCACTGGTGCTGCAAAAGCAATCGGCCTGGTACTTCCGGAATTAAAAGGAAAATTAGATGGTGGCGCACAAAGGGTTCCCGTTATCACAGGTTCTGTTACTGAGTTATATTCAGTTTTAGAAAAATCTGTAACTATTGAAGAAGTAAATGCTGCTATGAAAGCCGCTGCCAACGAAAGTTTTGGTTACAATGAAGATGAAATTGTAAGCAGCGATGTAATTGGTATTCGGTTCGGTTCTTTATTTGATGCTACGCAAACAAAAGTGCAGAAAATGGGCGATCACCAACTTGTAAAAACAGTTAGTTGGTACGATAATGAAATGAGCTATGTTAGCCAATTGGTGCGTACAGTGCACCATTTTGCAAAATTGATTTCGTAAATTTTTTTTATACCCGACCGCAAAGCCTCGAGATTGTTGATTATTAAATTAATTTTTAGCACTTGTGTCTTTGCGGTTTTTCTTTGTGTTACTTTGTAAAGCAATCACAATAAAAAATAAACCTTCATGACAGACTTCTCTTCTTTTAATTTCTCAGGCCACAAAGCAATCGTACGTGTAGATTTTAATGTGCCATTAGATGATAATTTTAATATTACGGATGATACAAGAATGACAGCTACCATACCAACCATTAAAAAGATATTGGAAGATGGAGGAAGTGTAATTCTGATGAGTCATCTTGGCCGGCCAAAAGATGGACCAACAGATAATTATTCTTTGAAGCATTTGGTTAAACACTTATATGAATTATTGAATACTGGCAAAGATGAGAATGGATTCGCAGGTACAAGAGTTTTTTTTGCAGATGATTGTATTGGTTCCCAGGCAGAACTTACTGCATCTATGCTGAAGCCAAGGGAAGTATTGCTACTGGAAAACCTTCGTTTTCACAAAGAAGAAGAAAAAGGTGATAAAGCTTTTGCAGAAAAATTAAGCAAGCTGGGAGATGTTTACGTAAACGATGCATTTGGTACGGCACATAGAGCACACGCTTCTACAGCTGTAATTGCAGATTTTTTTCAGGCTGATAAAAAAATGTTTGGCCTGCTGATGGAAGCAGAAGTAAAGAGTGCTGAGAAAGTTTTGCATCAATCGGAAAAACCATTTTGTGCCATCATCGGCGGTGCAAAAGTGTCTGATAAAATATTAATAATTGAAAATCTACTGGAAAGGGCAACCGATATTATTATTGGCGGCGGTATGGCTTACACATTTATAAAAGCCAGGGGCGGAAAGATCGGTAATTCACTTTGCGAAGATGACCGCATGGAAACAGCTCTTAATATTTTAGAAAAAGCAAAACAAAAAAATGTAAGCATTCATTTACCGGAAACATCTATTATAGCAGATAAATTTGCTGCAGATGCAGAAACAAAAGATTGTCCAAGCGACCAGATACCTGATGGCTGGTTGGGACTGGACATTGGCGGAAAAGCGATTGGTATTTTTTCTGAAATAATAAAGAAATCAAAAACCATTTTATGGAATGGCCCAATGGGAGTTTTTGAAATGGAAAAATTTCAAAACGGTACCAAAGCAATTGCGGAAGCTGTGGCAGAAAGTACAGCCAACGGCGCTTTTAGCCTCGTGGGCGGTGGTGATAGTGTAGCTGCAGTAAATAAATTTAACCTGGCAGATAAAGTAAGTTATGTAAGTACAGGCGGCGGCGCTTTGCTGGAATATTTTGAAGGAAAAGAATTGCCTGGGATTGGTGCGATAAATAAATAAATTTTTTACAAAGTAAAAAGCGGAACAAGTTTTTGTTCCGCTTTTTTATTACGAGCCATGAAATTTTATTTCATCATCATTTTCTGACACATTTTTGCCATCTCCAAATGTCCTTCAACAGTTTTAATTGCAGGATTAATAATGGCTAATAATTCAGGATCTTTTACAGTTGTAGAAGATGTTTTTAATTTATCTAAAAGGCCAGCATGGTCATCAACCATTTTATCTGACCAAGCCTTATTCCAGTCATTGCCCATTTTATCATTGATAGTGACTGCATTTGTAGTGTCTACAGCGGGTACAGTAAGATTTGTATGTGCATCTAAATAAGCTTTTACTTTTTTGCCCAAAGCATCATGATCTTTAAGCATCATAGCTGCGTGTGTTTTTATATCTTTTGAGCCATATTTTACGCCCGCAGTCAGCCAGTCCATTTCATTTGTATTTCCCGGCACTGCGTAATTAATAAATTCCTGCTCAGGAGTTACCATTGCAGTTGTAGTACTCATGGCAGAAGTTGTATCAGCCATCATAGAATTTGTTGTAGTGTCTGTTGAAGACATTAAACTGTCTTTACTGTTGTTGTTGCAGGAAATAATTGTAAAGCCTGCCGCAATAATTGCTAAAGATAAATTGATTGAATGTTTCATTTTTATGTTGTTTTATTAATATTATGAAATAATATGCCAAAATTTATACCCGTTATTTTTTATGTATAAAAAAATCAACAGCATACTTATAAAAACACGTGTTATGTTAACAATTTATTTTCAAGATGAAATCATAATGTCTTAAACATTGAAATACATAAACGCTTTTTGTAGAATAACATTCCTTATTTGTGGAATAAAATTATATTTTCTGGCTGCCAGAAAATGATGAAACCTGTATTGTGACGAAGTTGCCTGTTGCCACATGCTATGCTGTACAAGAGTGCGACGCAAGGATGCTGCTATGAAATACTAAAGCCGGGACCAATAATTCTTTTTTATATTTAGGTAAATACTTTTAATTGATATATAAATCATTAATTTTATGACCTTAACCTTAAAAACTTAAATTATGAAAGTTGGTGTAATAGTTCTGATAGTAGTGCTTGCAATAGTCGGTTTTGCCGGATGTAGTGGCTATAATGGTTTGGTAAAACAGGATGAAGCAGTAAAAAAAGCCTGGAATAATGTGCAGACAGAATACCAGAATCGCAGCGATTTGGTTGGTAACCTGGTAAATACTGTAAAAGGTGCTGCAAACTTTGAGCAGAATACTTTAACTGCTGTGGTAGAAGCAAGAGCAAAAGCTACCAGTGTAAATATTAATGCAGATAACCTTACTCCGGAAAAAATTGCTGAATTTCAAGCTGCACAGGGACAATTAACAGGATCGCTTAGCCGCTTATTGGCAACAGTAGAAGCTTACCCTACTTTAAAAGCTACCGAAAATTTTAAGCAGTTACAAGGCCAGTTGGAAGGTATTGAGAACAATATTAAAAACTCCCGTAAGGTTTTCAACGACGAAATAAATATTTACAATACTAAAGTAAGATCTTTCCCTATGAACATTTTGGGAGGTTTATTTGGATTTCATGCGAAAGAAGGCTTTAAAGCAGATGCGGGTGCAGAGAAAAAAGTGGATGTAAATTTTGATGACCTGAATAAAAAATAATTCTGCCAAAAGTTTTTTAGTAAATGAACAATAAACGCTATTCTGGCTATATAGTAGGTGCAATTGTAATTTTGCTGGGCATTTATTTAATGGTTACTTACAACGCTCTTGTAAAAAAAGAAGAGAAAGTAAAGTTGCAGTGGAATGAAGTGCAGAATTCTTATCAGCGCCGGCTGGATCTTGTGCCGAGCCTGGTAAATACTGTAAAGGGTGGCGCACAATATGAACAGAATACTTTGGAAAAAATTACAACTGCTCGGGCAAAAGCTACCAGTGTAAATGTGAGCGGTGGTTTGACAGCAGAAAATTATAATTCGCAAACTGCAGCGCAGGATGAACTGGCAGGTGCAGCAAACCAATTATTGATCACGGTAGAAAATTATCCTGATCTTAAAGGCACAAAAGCTTTTATTGGTTTGCAGGCTCAGTTGGAAGGTACAGAACGCCGCATTAAAGTAGCCCGTAAAGATTTTAATGCTTCCATTGCAGATTATAACAGTTCGGTAAAAAGTTTTCCTACAAAAATTGTTGCAGGCATATTTGGCTTTAAACCCAAAGATGGTTTTCAGGCAGATGGCGGGACAGATAAAGCGCAGGAAATAAAATTTTAAATAATTAATAAGCCCGTGGGTATATTTCCCTTTTTTAAAAAGAGAGTCTTTTTTTCTGCAGCAGATAATGCACAGATAGTGAAAGCTATTCGGCTTGCTGAAAAGCAAACCAGTGGTGAAATAAGGGTCTATGTAGAAAGTAAAAATGCTTATGTAGATGCAATTGACCGTGCCGCAGAAGTTTTTTTTAAATTAAAAATGCAAAATACAGAGCATCGCAATGCGGTGCTTTTTTATATTGCAATGGATCACCAGGAGCTGGCAATATTTGCAGATGAAGGTATTTATCAAAAGGCAGGTGCGGATTACTGGAACAATGCAGTTAAAATAATGACCTCAAAATTCAGTAAAGAAAATATAAGTGATGGCATTGAGGAGTGTGTAAGTATGATTGGTGAAACGCTGAAAGAAAAATTTCCTTACGATGCTGTAACTGATAAAAATGAATTGCCGGATGATATAGTGTTTGGCAAATAAAAAAGATCAATGAAAAGATTTCTCTCTATAGTTTTTTTATTACTGGTAAATGTTTTTGCATTTTCTCAAAATAATTTTGATGCAAACGCATTATTAAAATCACCACCGGCAAAACAAACACTGGTAAATGATTTTGCAAATATTCTTACTGCAGATCAGCGCCAGGCTTTGGAAAATAAGCTGGTTGCGTTTGATGATAGTACTTCTACTCAAATTGCAGTTGTAATAGTACCAGACCTTGGCGGAAATGAAGTAGGTGATTTTAATACAGCATTGGGCAGAGCCTGGGGTGTAGGTGGTAAAGATTTTAATAATGGCGTAGTATTATTGATCTCAAAAAATGATCGGAAATTAAATATTGCAACCGGCTATGGAGTAGAAGGATCTTTACCTGATGTAACTGCCAAGGAAATAATTGATGATATTATTGTACCTAATTTTAAAGGCAACGATTATTACCGTGGTATAGATGAAGGTACAGATGCAATTATAAAAGCAGTACAGGGTACTTATCATACTGCTCGGCAACAAAAATCCAGCGGTAGAGGATCGGGTGGTTTTGTTTTTATTATTATAATTATTGTTATTTTCCTATTACTTTCTTCCCGTGGCGGAGGCGGTGGCGGATCATTTATGAGTCGTCGTGGCGTTGCTCCATGGTTATTGGCTAATATGCTGAGCGGCGGCGGCCGTGGAGGAGGAGGCTGGAGTGGCGGTGGTGGAAGCTCAGGCGGCGGTGGCGGCTTCGGCGGCTTCGGTGGTGGTGGCTTTGGAGGTGGTGGAGCAAGCGGAAGTTGGTAGAAAATATAACTTATAAAAAAAGCGGCTTCAATTGAAGCCGCTTTTTTATTCTTTTGCTTTATTTTAAAGCAGCATTAATATAATCTTCAATTTCTTTTCTTTTAGCTTTTATTATTTCATCAAAACCTGCTTTAAATACAGGTTCTATTTGGTCTTTGAATTGCGCCGGAATACTTTTCCTATATTCAAGAAGGTAATCAATTCCTTTTTTAACTTTTGTATTATCAGATATCTTACTGAGGTAGCTGGCAAAGCTACTTGAAGCTGCAACTTTTTCAGAACCGGAAGTGGAATTTTTATAGGTTGATGCTATTACATCAAAATCCTCTTCATTACCATTGGCCATTAATACGGCACTTACCACATCACCTAAAGTTCCCTTTGCATCCGAACTGTATTTTTTTGCAAGCGTGTAAGCGTTTGATGGATCTAATGTGGCCAATCCATACAATGCAGCACCTGCAACGCTGTAAGACGAATCGTTTACAGCAGTTTCATAAATAGGCAGGTATTTTTTATCGCCATTCTTTACAAGAAAATCAATAGCCGCAGCTTTTGTTTTCTTATCATTCTCCTTCTGTGCCATTGTAGCTATTTGTTCAAGTACTGCTACATCTTTTCTATAAGGAGTTGCATCTATTTGTTGTATAGTGTATTCTCTTAAAGGAGCATATTTATCATACAATCCTTTTGCTATCTCCGGCATATTTTTCTTTGCAAAAAAATCAAGCGCTTCTTTACGGTCTAAATAATTCCTTGCATATTTCCACTGAGCTATATAATTGGCTTCTGTTTTATAATCATCTTTTTCAGCTAATAATACTTTTTCGGCATCTACATTTATCAGCTCGGCCATTTCACTTGCTTTAAAATAAAAACTGTCGGCAGCATTTTTTAAAATAACATTGTAGCGGTCTCTTTTGCCATTTGTATATACATCTATTGCTATAGGTAAGGTGAATAATTTACCATTTGCCTGCGTTTGTTTTACAATTACTTCAGCAAGGCCAGGCAAGCCAGGAATATTATAGCTATAACTGATATCTAATTTCGGGTGTCCGCTACCGTAATACCATTCATTCCAGAACCAGTTCAGATCCTGCCCTGTTATTTCTTCAAAAGCCAATCTTAATTGATGGGCTTCACCTGTTTTAAACTTATTAGTAGTTAGGTAAAGATTGAGCGATTTAAAAAAAGCATCATCACCCACATAGTTACGCAGCATGTGTAAAATGGCTCCTCCTTTAGGGTAACTCACATTATCAAATACATCTTCTTTGTCTTTATAATAAAAACGTACAAGATTTTTTGTTGCATTTTGTGGGTCTTCAAAATAAGTTTGCCTGTTTTCTTCTATATGTTTATTACCGGCATCTTTACCATATTTATATTCGTTCCATAGTGTTTCGCTATAATCAGCCATACTTTCATTTACTGTAATATTGCTCCAGCTTTCAGTGGTTACCAGGTCACCAAACCATTGATGAAATAATTCATGTGCTACCACATCTTCCCAGGCATTGCCGTCAACAAGTTCTCTATTATTTTGGTAAGCTGCAGATCCATGGAGAGTAGAAGTAGTATTTTCCATCGCTCCACTCACATAGTCACGCCCTACTATTTGTGCATATTTTGCCCACGGGAAATCTATACCAAGTTTGTCAGAATAAAATTTGATCATCTCTGGCGTATTTCCAAAAATTCTTCTTGCATATTGTTGTTGGTCAGGTTCGGTATAATAACTTACCTCTTTTCCTTTATAACTATCCTTTGTAATAGCATAGTCACCCACACCCATAAAAAATAAATAAGGCGCATGCGGCAGGTCCATTTTCCAATAATCTGTCCGGGTACCATCAGCATTTATCTTTTCACCTATTTTAAGTCCATTGCTAAGGGTTACATATTTAGCTGGCACAGTCATATAAATTTCTTCTGTACTTTTCTGGTCAGGTTTATCAATGGTTATCATCCAGGCGCTGTTAGCTTCTGTTTCACCTTGTGTCCAAATTTCTGTGGGTTTTGTTTTATCTTCTCCTTTGGGGTTAATAAAATATAGTCCTTTGGCATCTGTAATAGCAGCACTGCCCTGTACCTTTAACTCATTTGGCTTACTTATATAATCAAAATATAGAGTGTATTGTTCACATCCTGCGTACAATTTATCAAGATGGATGTTAAGTTGCATTCCATCGTAAGTATATTTTAATGGCTTCTTTTTAGTACCGTTTACAAGTGCCAGTTCTTTTATTTCCATTCCCTTAGCATCAAGCAATACACTATCAGTAGCATAAAAATGTGGTTTTAAGGTCAACCATTCTTTCCCATACATATACGATTTATCATAGTCGAACGATACCTGTAATTTGGTATGTACTATTTCATTTGTTTTCGGATAGCTTTCACGGTAAACGTTTTTCCAGTTTGTATCTGTAGTTTCTTCCTTTTGCTGAGCCATCATACAAAGAGGCAAAGCCGCAATACCTAAAAACAATAAAATCCTTTTCATATTTTTTAAAATTTTGGCAAAAGTAAAGGCAGTTTCCAAAAGGTCTTGTTATTTTTTTTCTAAAAGACAAATCATGGAGATTAGTTAGCTTTGTTTACAAACAGCTTTAATGAAACGTTTTCTTTTAATCCTTTTTCTTTTATCGTCTTTTATTTCTCTGTATGCACAGCAAAATCATTTTGTTTACCTGCAAACAGATAATAAGCAACCGTTTTATATAAAACTCAACAACCAATTATACAGTTCTTCTTCGTCAGGTTATATAGTAGTTCCCAAATTACAGAATGGGACCTATGATTTTACTTTTGGTTTTCCAAAAAATGAATGGCTTCAACAGGTAATTCCTGTGAAGATCGATAACGCAGATATCGGTTATATGCTTAAAAATTTTGGCGAAAAAGGGTGGGGGCTATTTAATATTCAGACACTGGACGTAACAATGGCTTCATCTGCAAATACCAATAATACGGTAACTCAAACTAAAACAGACGCTTTCTCAAATACATTGGCAGATGTAGTTAACACTCCTTCTCTTAAAGAAGAAACAAAACAAAAACCACCTGTCGAAACAAAAACAGTAGTAAAAGAAACTCCTGTAATAATAGTAGATAAAAAAATAAGTGATATTGATATGGTATCAACTGTTCTGGATAATTCAGGCCGTTCTGCCATTTATATAGATAGGAGCAACAACAATAATGATACTGTTAGAATATTTATTCCTTATCCCAAGGCAGTAAATGTTAAGCCACAGGATAATCCAGCAGAACCGGTTATTGCTCCTGTATCACAACCCGTTGTAAAAACTGAGCCTGAAAAAAAAATGGATCAGCCCAAAACTGGTGAAAAATTCCTCGATATTGAACTTCCAAATCCAAATAAATCAATCGATTCAGTTAAGAAACCTGCAACTACACAAATTTCTCAACCAATAAAAACAGTTACTCCTGCAGAATCTACATCAACAATTGCTGATGCGCCTAAAACGGCAATACCACCTGCAGTAAAATCTGCCGGTTTTAATTCTGATTGTAAAGCTGAGGCTGATGACAATGATTTTTTAAAGTTGCGAAAAAAGATGGCGGCAGAAAATAATGATGATGATATGGTCACTGTTGCAAAAAAAACATTCAGGTCTATGTGCTTTTCTACGGAGCAGATAAAAAACCTAAGTGTTTTGTTTCTGAAAGATGATGGGCGCTATAAGTTTTTCGATGCAGCATACCCTTTTGTTTATGATAC
>JBDSIB010000190.1:0-3697 GCA_039918155.1 Ferruginibacter sp. | reverse complement strand
TGCTATGATCATATTTATAACACTCATCTTATTTCACCCTACAGCACTTTTTGTTTTTATTTAAGTTCCAGTTGTTTATTGGAACACCATGATCCAACATTTTAAACCCAGGCACTGGCGAAAAACTACTTCAGTGGAAGCTAACAACAGAACCTCTTGAAGGGAATTATTGTTGAGCTAAAAACAAAAGAATTGCAAAGAATATTAAACAAAGAATTTAATATCGTTATAAATTTCATTCCTTTATATAATCTATTTATCAAATATTAAAATCTCTTTATGAAGCAACCCTTAATTAAAAAAACATGCTTAGTTATTCTTAGTATTTTATTTACCTGTTTTGCAGTTCTCACCAGTCATGCACAAACCAAAGATTCTTTGTTAAGAGTTTATAACAACCAAACCATTCACAGCTTTGGCAGGTCTTATGTTAAAGGAGGTAAAAGTCTTTCGTTTGGAGCTTTAAAACCGGAATTCACTTCAGGTATTGCAAAAGATCTTTACAAAAAATCAAAGGGTAATTTAATTCTAAGCCGTGTATTTACTGTTACCTCCATAGCAGCACTTGTTACCGGCGCCGTACTCAAAAAGAATGAGACAAAGGGTGCATGGGCATTCCCTGTTTTAGGTTTGGCTTTAAATCTAGGCAGCTTACATTTTAGAAAACAATCCACAGAATTAGTAGACAGAGCAATATGGTACAGGAACAAAGAAATTTTATTTGGTGAACAGTAATGGAATTAACTACACAACATTTGAAATAAAAACCGATCCTTCAAAATATAGTTGCTATGTTTAAAAAATACATATTTACTCTAATAGCGTTAGCGGTGTTTGCATCTGATGCTGCAAATGCACAAGTCATTAATAACACAGACAAAAATCCTGTTGTGCAAACAGAAGCCGGGAAAGTAAAAGGAAAAACCGTTAACGGCATTTCCAGTTTCAAAAGTATTCCTTATGCAGCACCTCCTGTAGGCGATCTTAGGTTTGCAGCCCCTGTAAAACCTACACATTGGGAGGAAGTACGCAATGCCGTTGATTTTGGCCCAACTCCCCCTTCGCCGTACCAGGTAAAAAATGAAGGCATAGATGAAACTGCCATTTATGGCAAGGGTTGGGTAAAAGGCAACGATTACCTAACCGCTAATGTGTGGACGCCTGATGTAAACGCAAAGCACTTGCCGGTAATGCTGTACATATATGGCGGAGCATTTGTTATTGGCAGCAGCAATGTTGACTTATTTGATGGTACCAACTTTGCAAAAAAAGGGGTTGTATTGGTTTCGTTTAATTATCGGTTGGGTATAGAGGGGTTTATGAAAATAAATGGTGTGCCCACCAATATTGGAATAAGAGATCAAATAGCAGCCATGCAATGGGTACATGATAATATTGCAGCTTTTGGAGGGGACCCGGATAATGTTACCATATTTGGAGAGTCAGCAGGTGCTATCAGCGTTGGAGTATTATTGGTAAGTCCTGCAGCCAAAGGTTTATTTAATAAAGCTATTATGGAAAGCGGCAGTGGGCAGGCAGTATTTAGCGGCGAGCAGGCAGACATTATTGCAAAGCAATATGCAAAGACACTAAAAATAAAAAACGAAAGAGATGCATATGCAAAACTTACACCCGAAGAACTAATAGCAGCACAGGCAAAGGTTACTCCAAAAATGGTTGGCCTGGAAACGGATGAATATGCAGATCCATCAGGAGGTGTAGCTTTATTTTTTCCTGTTATTGATGGTGACATCATTCCGGATATGCCCTTAAAGATGATACAAAATGGAACAGCCGGCGATTATGATCTTATGCTGGGGTACAACACGGATGAAATGAATACATTTTTAATACCAACCGGTTTACTAAAAAAAATAAAACTTAATATCATTTTAAACTTAGCAGTTAAGAAAGTACATCCTGCTCCATCTGCATTAATTGCTGTTTATAAAAAGGCATATCCTAAAAAAAACAAGGGCCAGCTTTTTTCTGCAATACTTACCTCGTACCAGGCGCAGGTACCAGCCATTCGCTATGCCAATGCCCATGCAAAGTTGGGAGTAAAGACGTATATGTATGAGTTTGCGTGGCCTTCATCTTTTCAAAATGGCGAGTATGGTGCCTATCATGGGCTGGAACTTCCTTTTGTGTTTGATAACCTGAAAAACCTTACAGGCGAAAGAGGAATGCTGGGGCCTAAAGGTGCTCCACAATCTTTAGCGGATAAAACACAGGATGCATGGGTACAATTTGCAAAAACGGGAAGCCCCGGCTGGGATGCATATACAACCGAAGACCGTAAGACGATGCTTATAAATAGCACCTGGCAATTGCAAACCAACCCGCATGCAAAAATAATAGCAGCGTGGGATGGTGTAAGAGAATAACAAAAAATAGGTAAGTTAAAAAATGGTTATTCATTTAAAAGCAAAAATCAGTTTGTTCTTTATAATTTAAAATATCAAAGGCAGGTCTATCAGAATAAATGTTTAGAAAAATTTAATCATTCATTTTATCATTAAAAATTTAAAGTCATGTTTAAAAGCTCATTTATTATCAGCTTAGTAATTTTGATTCACACGGTAGCATTTGGACAGGCACGGAAGGTTATTGTTCAACCAGCCCGCCCTACTCCTGTACGTCCGGTTACGCCTATACGGCCTCCCGGCAACCAAAAAGGTAAATGGTATCATATTGCTACAACCGAGGTAAGGCTAAGTGGAGAAAGAGATGTAGTGAATGTAAGCAGCAGGGATTTATTTCGTGCTCTTAAATTCAACGTTACCCGCAATGCTTTAGAAGTTTTTGATCTAAGTGTTGTTTTTGAAAATGGTCAGCCTCAAAGTTTTCCTTTAAAAAATATTTTTCAGCCGGGTACAGGAAGCAGGGTGTTAGATTTACCAGGTAACAAGAGAAGGATAAGAAGCCTGATATTTACTTACAGAACAAGAGGGCATTTATTTAGCCAGAGGGCGCATGTTACTATTTATGGATTAAAATAAACTCTTCGCCGCCGGTAATATTTTTTTCTTCGTAAATATCATATATCATGTTAGATCATTGTCGAAACACAATGATGGTGATGATGCTTGTGAACAAAAAAGAGGTGAAGGGGAACCGGCGGAAGAGAAATGTTTTCGCCGCCGCAGGTGTTCCTTCAATAATTAATAAGTTGCTGCCTCTTTGTGGTTTTTAACCAACGGGGATGATCGAACTAAAAATAATATTTTTGTAAGTTAGAGATATGAAAACTCCGGCAAGTATTGAAATGCTTTTACATTACAGGTAGCTATGCGTCGGGGTGACAGACGGGGCCGTGGGTAAGTTTTTGAAACACTAACAAGGGCGAAGTTCACCATTATTTCTGTGTTACTCAGGCAGCTATTCTTTGCAAGATAACTTTACAGGGTATGATAGAAGTAACTTTAACCACGTGTTTTTTATGAAGGGGTATAGCAAAATAATCTCCTGGTATTAGGGAGTGTACTTTGCCTTCTACAATAATATCGCAGGTTCCCTCTACTACAAGAAATTTTTCATATTCATGATCATGTACCTCATGGGGTGCATATTCTTTTATCCAGACAATAGCAGTAGTAGCTTCAGGAGTGTACCCGATGATCTTTGCAAAAATGGCTTCATTATCCGGTGCCGTCATATCACTGCGATTGAGCCATGGGGCGTAGGTTTCAATGGC
>JBDSIB010000189.1:0-12097 GCA_039918155.1 Ferruginibacter sp. | reverse complement strand
TACACGGACCATACCGGTAAATGGCAAATTTGGCCGTAGGCAGAAAACAGTTTACAATGCATGCCTTCACCTGCATCATTATGCCGCCAGTATTTTAAAGCCAGGCATCACTGTGGCAGCTTATACTGAAAAAGTAGGAGATGAAGCCACCGTTATTTTTCAAAAGATAGGATTGCTCCGCAAATCAGAAGTAAAAAATGAAGATCCTGCAAACAGGGCTTACCGAAAATATCTTTACCACGGTATTTCTCATCATTTAGGATTAGATGTACATGACGTGGGAACCAAAACAGACCCTATAAAAGCAGGGATGGTATTTACAATAGAACCCGGAATATATATAGAAGAAGAAAGATTAGGAGTGCGTATCGAAAATAATTTCTGGATAACAAAAAGTGGCAATAAAGATCTGATGAAAAATATCCCGATTACTGTCGAAGACATTGAATCTTTAATGAAGAAATGATTTTTTTTTGAGACATTTTTATAAATAGGTTTAAACCACACAAACTGTCGGTCGTCCGTTTGTCGGTCATCGGTGGTCACTTTTACCATGAAGCAAATTCCAAATGTATTTACTCTCCTGAATCTTATTTTCGGCTGCCTCGCTATCACAGCTATTCTGCAGAATGGGATCACTATTCAATATGGTACTGATGGCGCACAATTAGTAGACATACCGGAAAAGATATGGATGGCATCTCTGTTTATTTCCATTGCGGCCGTTATTGATTTTCTGGATGGTTTCGTAGCCAGGCTTTTTAATGCAACATCAGAAATGGGGAAGCAACTTGATTCCCTTGCAGATGTAGTGAGTTTTGGCGTGGCGCCATCATTGATACTTTATCAATTCTTAAGAATGAGTTTCGCTAAAGAAGAAGCAGGCGTAGATATTTCTATTATTTGTCTTGTGCCCGCATTTCTTGTTGCAGCTGCAGGTGCTTACCGCCTTGCAAGGTATAACCTGGATACGACGCAACAGAATGGGTTTAAAGGGGTCCCTATTCCTGCCGTAGGACTGCTGATCGCTTCTCTGCCTTTAATTTATTGGAATACAGAAAATGCTACTTTGGTTAATATATTACTAAATAAATGGTTTTTGTATGCATTAATCCTAATTGTATCCTGGTTGATGATAAGCAGGCTGCCTCTAATGGCAATGAAGTTTAAGAATCTGTCTTTAAAGAACAATATGCCTAAATATATACTTATACTATTTTCTTTAGCGTCGGTATTTATATTTCAATGGCTTTCTGTACCGGTTATTTTCATTGCGTACATTATTTTATCTTTGGCATTCAAAAATAAAAATTCATGATATTTTCAGCACAGGTAAAAGTAATGCCCCTTCAGAATTTATTAGATCCACAAGGTAAAGCTGTTTTAGGAGGCTTGCAGAATTTGCAATTGACATCAATAACTGATGTAAGAATAGGTAAACATATTGATTTGAAAATTGAAGCGGCAAACAAAGAAGAAGCTGTTGCAATAGCAAATGATGCTGCTAAAAAATTACTGGCAAATCCAGTAATGGAAATGTTTGAGGTTACGATAACCCAAAATTCATAAAAGGACTTCCGCAAATTTCCACGTTATTAATTTAATAGTAACAGTTTGACTGACAAAGAATTTAACCGATCAAGTAATTCACCTTTTAGTGGTTTAGGGGGTATGCTCTACATTATTCCTACACCAATAGGTAATCTTAGCGATATTACTTTCAGGGCAATTGAGATATTGAAAAGTGTGGATCTTATTTTGGCAGAAGACACCCGTACTTCTTCGGTTCTTTTAAATCATTACCAGATTCAAAAGCCAATCTCACCTTATCATCAGCACAATGAACATAAAATTGTAAATCACCTGGCAGACCAATTAGCTTCGGGTAAAACGATCGCATTGCTAACAGATGCAGGTACACCTGGTATCAGCGATCCTGCATTTTTATTGGTTAGGGAATGTGTGAAAAATAATATTGAAGTACAATGTTTACCTGGGGCAACTGCCTTTGTACCAGCTTTAGTAAACAGTGGTTTACCCATAAATAGTTTTTGTTTTGAAGGGTTTCTTCCTTTAAAAAAAGGCAGGCAAACAATGATGAAAAAGCTTGCAAATGAGGAAAGAACCATGGTATTTTACGAAAGCCCTATGCGGTTGGTAAAAACCTTAAATGAATTTATACAATACTTTGGCGCTGAAAGAAAATGTTGCGTAAGTCGTGAACTAACAAAAAAGTTTGAAGAAAATAAAAGAGGTACGTTGCAGGAAGTACACGATCATTTCAATACAAAGTCTGTAAAAGGCGAGATTGTGATTGTAGTAGCAGGAAAAGAATGATTTTTTTACAGCCGACCATTCACATTTAAACTTAAGATGCCGGTGAAATTATATTGCATTTTATGCGTTTTTTCATTATCCGCAATTGCATGCGTGGCACAATTCGTTTGCCTTAATTCAAAAGAAATAAATGCTCTAAAAGAGTTGATAAATAACAACTCTGCCGTAAATAAGGTGTACAAAGAATTTAAATATACTGCTGATTCAGCTTTAAATTCTAATTCTGATCCAAGGGATACAATCGTTTCTGAAGGCCATCTAAATAATCATCCTGATAAAATTGCTTCTGTAAGATCAATGAATGACATTATTTCTAACCCTATGGAACAGGTGCAAAAACGCATCAGGCATTTACTAACAGTAAAGTTGCATTGGACGCAACAAGAGCAAAGAATAACGAAAAAGGATATAGCAGGGAGTTTATTTGATTCCATCAATGGCATCTATGCTATATAGTTAGCTGCATATTTTGATACAACGTATCTAATTGAATTAAAAAACAGACCCGGAAAGCAAACCGATATTTCCAGTTGGCAGATCGTATTAAACGAGGTTACGGCAGGAAATTAAATTGTAAAATTTACTTGCATTTAAGTTTTAATTTTTTTATTTTACTTTTTAATTATTGGTTTATTCTCACCCAATACCCTTACTTAAATATTTTGCAAATAAATACTGATTTATTGTCATGAAAAAAATTGCACTTTACATTCTTACGATCCTCATTTTGATTATCGTTGCAGCGGCATCTTATGTAAAATTTGCTTTGCCAAATGTCGGCGAAGCTGCGAGTCTGCGGATTGCATCAACTCCGGATAGAGTTAGACATGGCGAATACCTGGCAAACCACGTTACGCTTTGTATGGATTGCCATTCAACACGTGACTGGACAAGATTTTCCGGACCATTGCTAAAGGGCACTGAAGGTAAAGGCGGTGAATTATTTAATCAGAAAATGGGTTTCCCTGGTTCATTTTATTCAAAAAACATTACGCCTGCAGGATTAAATGAATGGACAGATGGAGAAATTTTCCGCACAATTACAACAGGTGTTGATAGAAAGGGTAAAGCACTATTTCCGGTAATGCCCTATCATTATTATGGCAGAATGGATAAAGAGGATATTTATGATATAATTGCTTACATCAGAACCTTGCCGGCAATTGAAAATAATATTCCCGAGCGTTTAATGGATTTCCCAATGAATTTTATTGTAAATACCATACCTCAAAAAGCATCATTAACTACAAAGCCTTCATCTGCAGATTCCATCAACTATGGCGGTTATCTTGTAAATGCTTCTGCTTGTATGGAATGCCATACACAGGTAAAAAAAGGTCAGGTAATTCAATCCCTTGCTTTCAGTGGTGGTCGTGAGTTCGATATGCCGACGGGGAAAGTTACTTCAGCAAATATCACATCTGATAGGGAAACCGGCATAGGGAACTGGACTGCAGAACAATTTGTAACAAGATTTAAATCTTATACCGACCCAGCAAATGTAATGGTATTGCCCCCAAATATACCCAATACCGTAATGCCGTGGGTGATGTTTGCGGGTATGGATACTTCAGATCTGCGTTCTATTTTTAAATATCTCCAGACTGTAAAACCAATTAGCAATGAAGTAATTCATTTCACTAAGAGGGAGATGGACGCTAAATAAAGCATATTTTTTTATAAAAAAGAAGGTTAAATATTATAACAAGACCGCCCCTCACTTTTAAGTTTTCTCCTTCAAACTATTTACCGAAATTTACCGGCACTAAAAGTATTTGAATGAATAAGATATTGATTGCCTTGTCGTGCATTTTTTCGTGCACAACTGTATTTGCACAGCCGGAACTTAGGTGGCAGCAACATGTAAATTATACCATGAAAGTGGATGTAAATGTAGCTACTAACCGATTTACCGGTACCCAAAAACTGGAATACACAAATAATTCAACTGATAAACTGGATAAGGTATTTTATCATTTATACTGGAATGCTTTTCAGCCAAACAGCAGTATGGATATCCGTAGCCGTGAGTTGGGTAAGATCTTAATAAATGGCCGTCCAGATTGGGATGCAAGGGTAAAAGACAGGATATTAAACTTAACACCGGAAGAGATCGGCTATCAGAAAATTATTTCGCTAAAAATGAATGGCGTACCTCAACCATTTACTTACCATGAAACAATTTTAGAAGTAAACCTTACCAAAGATATTTTACCAAAAACAACTGTTGTTTTTGAAATGCAGTTTGAAGCACAGGTTCCTTTGCAGGTAAGGCGCAGCGGTAGGGATAATCCGCAAACCGGGGTACGGTACAGTATGAGCCAGTGGTATCCTAAAATGTGCGAATACGATTATGAAGGTTGGCATCCTACCCCATACGTTGCCCGTGAATTTTATGGGGTGTGGGGCGATTATGATGTGACGATCAATATTGATAAAACCTACAAACTGGGCGGAACAGGAGTATTGCTAAATGCAAATGATATCGGCTGGGGATATGATAAATCAGGAACAGATCTAAAACCAACGGCATCCGCTACACGTAGCTGGCATTTTGTTGGTAAAAATGTGCATGATTTTGTGTGGGCCGCCGATCCGCAATACAGACATATTGTAAGAACAACACCTAACAACGGCCCGGTGATAAATGTGATCTATCATCCTAAACCGAACGATGCAAAAGGAGACAGTGCCTGGGAGAAAGTGGCCAATGCTGCAGTAACTGTTTTGCCATTCATCGAATCTCATTTTGGTAAATATCCTTATCCTCAATATTCATTTATCCATGGCGGAGATGGTGGAATGGAATACCCAATGGCTACGCTGGTATCCAGCTCTTCGTTGGGTACGGCTTTTCATGAGTGGATGCATAGCTGGTACCAGATGATGCTGGGCACTAACGAGAGCGAATACCCGTGGATGGATGAGGGGTTTGCAAGCTATGCAGAAGACCTTGTATCTGCATTTTATAATAAATACCCAAGCAGCCAGCGGTATAAGAATGATTTGAATGCAGATCCGGATAATAGCAGACTTAAGCAATTGGTAGGTATGTTGCCTTATAATCATGCGGGGGCTTACAATAGTTATTTTAACCTTGCTAAAACCGATTATGCGGAACCGCTAACAACACATGCGGATCATTATAATACCAATTTTGGATATAGTGTAAACGCTTATTCAAAAGGAGAAGTTTTTATGGAACAGTTGGGTTATATAACCGGTGCTTCTATAAGAGATAAAATATTGCTTGAGTATTATAAAAGATGGCGATTCAAACATCCGAATGCTGCAGACTTTTTTAAAGTAGCACAAGATGTGAGCGGTATGCAACTGGATTGGTATAAAGAATACTGGATAAACACTACCAAAACAATTGATTACAGTATTGATAGCCTCTGGGAAGAAGCTGGTGTATCAAAAATACGTTTAAAGAGGATCGGTCAAATGCCTATGCCTGTTGATGTTCAGCTGACTTTAAAAGATGGCAGCACTCAAATGCTCAGCATTCCACTTAATATGATGTTTGGCGCAAAAGCAAATGAAAATCCTGCTGAAAAATTTACACTAGAACCAGAATGGGCCTGGACACATCCAACTTATATTCTTGAGATCAATCAGAAATTAACTGATCTTAAAAAAGTCGAAATAGACCCATCAAAACGAATGGCAGACATTGACCGGAAAAATAATTTATTAGAATTGAATTGGTAATAACAAAAAACTCCCGGCTTTTAAACCGGGAGTTTTTTTATTTATTATTTTACGTTTATAAATTACCTGCCAAAAAATTTATTCACTGCTTCCACCCGGTTGTTTACATGTAGTTTTCCGTACACGCTATATACATGCTTGCGGACTGTTTCAGAGCTAATGAATAATTTTTCAGAGATCTCTTTGTATACCAAACCCGTTGACAGCATTTCTAATATTTCAAGTTCTCTCTTAGAGAGTAACCCAAGTGAATCATTTGTAACTTCTTCTTTTTTATTCTGAAATGCAGATACTACCTTTCTTGCTATCTGGCTGCTCATCGGCGCTCCGCCATTGTGTAATTCTTTAATGGCTTCCAACAGTTTGGCAGGCGCCATTTTTTTTATGATATAGCCACTGGCTCCTGCACTCAAAGCTTCAAATATCTTTTCATCCTCTTCATATATAGTACACATCATAAAAAGCATTTCCGGATGCTGCACTTTTAATTCACGCACTACCTCTATACCGGTAATACCTCCCAGGTTTATATCCATCAATACCACTTCCGGTAAAAAAATAGGTAGCTTTATTATAGCATCTTCGCCATTTATGCAGGTGCATGCAACTTCATATCCATCAGCCATTTCTATTATGTTTTCCAGCGCCTGGCGGATGTCATTATTATCTTCAACTATAGCAACAGGTATATTCATATGTTAGCAAAAAAAGAGTAAATTCTATAAACAGGCAATACGCTAAAGTGGTAAATATGTTGAACGGCTATTTTATAGGTTGATATAAAATATATTTATCTGTAAAATATTCTTTATCAAATATTTTTTCAATCTCCCAAACAAATGGTTTACAGCCACTTTCAAATATTTCCTTTGCAAGGTCGCCGCCTTTAAGGCAAATCAGGCCGTTAGGGTTATCCGTTCCGGCTGCAGTTTTATTTTTTTTAATCAGCGGCTTGCTCCATCGCCAGAGATCTTTTAGTGGCGCTACTGCACGGCTTAAAACCACATCAAACTGGCGGTTCTTTATATCCTCTGCTCTGGAGTGCTGTATTGTAAGATTAGTAAGTCCAATAGCCGCAGCAATCTCTTTTACTACTGTTAGTTTTTTATTAATGCTATCTACCAGGTGAAAATTTACTTCCGGAAAAAATATTGCCAGTGGCAATCCGGGAAAGCCACCGCCGGCGCCGAGGTCCATCACCTGCATATCCGGTTTAAAATCAAATTTCGAAGCTACTGATAAAGAATGTAAAACATGGTGCAGGTAAAAATTATCCATATCCTTCCGGCTGATCACATTTATCTTTTCGTTCCATTCTACATAAAGATCTTTCAACGCATCAAATTGTTTGTTCTGTGCTGCTGTAAAATCAGAAAAATATTCTTCTAATACTTCCATTGGTTTAAATTTAAAAACACATTTTGGGGCTGTCGGCCGCATACCATGCATTCAACAACAGTACGGGCTATACGCAGTAGTCCTCATTCTTCCTCCCTGCGGTCGTCATCATTCCGGGCTACTTGCTTCTATACCTCAGCCAATCAACAGTAAATCTATATTGAACACAAAATTACAAGTTCCTCTAACTTGCAAGCTAGTTTACTTCCACGCCTGTTTCGGTTTCTTTATAAGGGCGGGTGCAAAAATAATATAATAGAAAAACATCCAAATATCGAAAAAGATAAAGAGTGGTAAAAGATCTTTCTCATCCAGCTTTTTCATCGCTTTTGCAAAGACAATTCCCTGTACCAAAAGCTTCACAGAATATACCAACAGACTAAGTTCCCAGTTATAAAAAATGCAGGCTGCTATAAGCAAAGGATAAAAAATAAACTGCGAAAATGCATACAGCGCCAGCAAAAACTTATGCAGTGGTTTATAAAATTTAGAAGTAGTATAATGTCTCTTTTTCTGGATAACCCATTGTCCCCAGCTGCTGGCTGGTTTGCTGAGGGTAAAACTTTCTTTATCAATATTTATTTTAGTATTCTTTTTTGTAGCAGCATTATTTATAAAAAGGTCATCATCGCCACCCGGTAAATTATTATGTGCAGAAAACCCTTTACTCCTGAAAAAAATGATTTTTTTGTAAGAGAGGTTTCTTCCCACGCCCATATATGTTTGCCCGGCAAGAGAATAGCTTAAATATTGCAAGGCTGTGTGAAAAGTTTCCCATCTTACCAGTTTATTAAGCAGCCCATTCTTTTTATGATAAGCGCCGTAGCCCAGTACAATCTCCGTATCCTCATCATACACATCCTGCATACTGTTTATCCAGTGCTCGCTTGCAGGTACACAATCTGCATCAGAAAGTAATACAATTTCATGCTTCGCAGATTTTATACCTATACTCAGCGGAAATTTTTTGCCCGGTATCATTTTGGCTTCCTGCGTAAGTTCTACTATCTGCAATTGCTTGAACGATCTTTTAAATTCCTCTAAAATGTATTTGCTTTCATCATAAGAATTATCATTTACCACAATCACTTCGTGGGTGGTTTTATAATCCTGTACCAATGCACCCGGCAGGTTTTGGGCAAGATTTGCCGCCTCATCCCTGGCGCATATTATTACACTCACTGCATGGGTTTGCGAAGTAGATTTTGGCTTTGCCTTATAAAAAGCAAGTCGGCTAAAAAAAAACAGGTTGTAAAAAACTTGTATAAAAGCAGATACAGCAAGTAGTACAAACAGTATTAACTGCCAGTGCTGGAGTAGTAGTTTTGGTAAATACATTTGTGCAAAAATAGCTGGTTTTAATTCTCAAGATATGGGAATCAAAAATTGTTTTAAAACAATTTGCAAACACTGCAATTTGATACCATTTTTTAGCATTTATGCAATAAAAGCATACAACTATAAAACAATTCAGCATTTCAACTATTTTTGCGCCTATGGCCGCATTACAATTTGAGTTAGAGAAAAAAGACGATAATAGCTCGGCAAGAGCAGGCAAAATAACCACTGACCATGGAGAAATTCTCACCCCTATATTTATGCCCGTAGGCACCGTAGGTAGCGTAAAAGCAGTTACGCAGCAACAGTTAAAGGAGGAAGTGCAGGCACAGATAATTTTGGGTAATACCTATCATTTATATTTACGGCCGGGGCTGGAGGTTTTAGAAGCTGCAGGTGGCCTGCATAAATTTAATGGCTGGCAAAAGCCTATTCTGACAGATAGCGGTGGCTACCAGGTATTTTCACTTTCAGGTAATAGAAAAATAAATGAAGAAGGCGTAATTTTTCAATCGCATATTGATGGCAGCAGGCATTTGTTTTCGCCGGAAAAAGTAATGGATATACAGCGTATCATCGGCGGAGATATCATTATGGCGTTTGATGAATGCCCGCCCGGTGCCAGTGAACATGATTATGCAAAAAAGTCAATGGAACTGACACACCGGTGGTTAGACAGATGCCTGGAGCAATTTAATAGTACAGATAACAAATATGGCTATACGCAGAATTTATTTCCCATAGTGCAGGGCGGTGTACATCACGATCTGAGAAAAGCTTCCTGTGAATTTATAAGCAGTAAAAATGCCACCGGTAATGCAATAGGTGGCTTAAGTGTGGGCGAGCCAACAGAAACCATGTATGAAATATGTGCCTTGTGTTGTGAAAATCTTCCGCAAAATAAACCCCGCTATTTAATGGGCGTCGGTACGCCATGGAATATTTTAGAAGCAATAGAATTGGGTGTAGATATGTTTGATTGCGTAATGCCTACCCGCAACGGCCGCAATGCAATGCTTTTTACCAGTAAAGGTGTTATCAATATTGATAATAAAAAGTGGGAGAAAGATTTTTCTGTAATTGATGATGGCATTGATTGCCCTATGAGCAATTATTACAGCAAGGCATACCTGCGGCATTTAATGAAGAGCCGGGAATACCTGGGATTAACTATTGCCAGTGTACACAACCTTGCTTTTTACTTATGGCTGGTAAAGCAGGCAAGGGCGCATATATTGGCTGGTACTTTTACGGGATGGAAAAAAGAAATGGTTATTCAGTTACAGCAACGGCTCTAGTGGATAAATGGCGATGGTTTAATACAATATTTTGCTTGTAAAAAAGTTATATTTACGGCATCTTTAACCCCTGCAAAATTTATTATGAAAAAAATATTTATTACACTGGTTTCTTTTTGTTTTTACCTGTTCAGTTATGCACAAACCACTCCTGTTCAAAATGCCGCACAGGCAAAAGATGCCCAGGTAGATGTAACTGTTTCTGATTTTAAAAATAATTTACTGCCTCATGAGATACTGGTTTTTAAGAGCCGGATAAGCCAGAGAGAATATGAAGGACTTACAAACGACAATGGTGTATTTTCGGTAAGGCTTCCTGCAGGCGATAAATATGATATTTATATTCTTGGCTTTAAAGATTCCACCAGTTACGATGTACTGGATATTCCTGCACTTGCAGAGAATACCTCTTACAAAAAACCCTTTATTTTATCCTTTCAATTTTTGCCTGCAAAAAACTGGACGCTCAGCGGTTGTAATTTTGAATCAGGCAAAGCAATATTGGAAGAAGAGTCATACGGCATACTGGACGACCTGGTAGCTTACATGGTAAGAAAAGAGGACGACAAGATTGAATTGGCGGGCTACACAGATAATGTCGGAAGTGCCGCCAGTAATATAAAACTATCGCAGGATAGGGCAGAAGTAGTGAAAGCCTACCTGGAAACAAAAGGGATTAGCGGTGACCGGATAATTGCGAAAGGTTACGGTATGAGTAATCCGATCGATAATAATAAAACAGATGAAGGGCGTGCCAACAACAGACGTACAGAAGTAAATGTGTTGGAATAACCAGCTGTACTTTTTATCGTAGGAAAATGTTTTTTATTGCTGGCATTTTTAATCAGTAATTTTGTCAAAACTTTTCCCATCTTATTTGCGCAAATGTTTTCACGAACCTGGTTTATACTTCGCTATTGGTTTTGCTGGATACTTTTTTTTGAAATTGCACGTATTGCTTTTTTACTAAAAAATTATATTGCGGTTAAAAATGCAGGCATTTCTCCTTCTCTTCTCAGCCTTTGGTACGGAGCCCGGATGGATGCTTCTTTGGCAGCATACGTTACCATTCCCGTCGCATTAATAATGATGGTTTTTGTTTTTATAACGCCTGGCAAAAATCCATTGCTGATTAAAATATATACAGGTATAGTGCTTTTAATATGCCTGCTTTTAATATTGGTCGATCTTAATCTTTTTCAATCCTGGGGTTACCGCATAGATGCATCGGTATTAAAATATTTATCCAATCCCAAAGAAGTGTATGCAACCATTGCATACCTCCCGTTATTCTGGATCGGGCTATTTTTCATCATCATTTATTTACTGATACTTTTTGCTTTTAATAAATTGTTGAGCCGCTGGTATCAAAGCCTGTCAATAGGCAATTCTCAAATATTAAGCCTTGTACTCATATTATTTTTGCTGGGAGTTTTTATAATACCAATCCGTGGTGGGTTTCAACTGGCGCCGCTCAACCAAAGCAGTGTATATTTTTCACAGAATAATTTCGCAAACCTTGCTGCAATCAATGCACCTTGGAATTTTATGTATTCTGTAAATCACAATATAGAATCTTCCCAAAATCCTTTTGACTATTTAGATAAAAAAGAAGCGCATGATTTTGTAGACAGCCTTTATTCACATCAGCCTTATGCTTTGCAACAGCCTGCGGCTAAAACAAATGTCATTATTATTGTTTGGGAAAGCTTTACAGAGAAAGCAACGCATCTAACGGTGCAGGGCCACGAAATTACACCTGGCTTTAATGCATTAAAAAACGACGGAATTTATTTTTCAAATATTTATGCAAGTGGTGATCGTACCGATAAAGGCATTGTTGCTGTACTGAGTGGTTATCCTGCACAGCCCATTACTTCTATTGTAAAAGAACCCGGCAAAGCTTCAAAGCTGCCGATGCTAAGTACACAGTTCAGCAAAGAGGGGTACCATACCGCATTCTATTATGGCGGCGAGTTAGAGTTTGCCAATATCAAAGCTTATTTATTGGG
>JBDSIB010000188.1:0-25248 GCA_039918155.1 Ferruginibacter sp. | reverse complement strand
AATGCAATTGCCATGGGATTTTTCAGCCGTTTCAATAGAACGAATAGACGCTTTTTTAAAACGAGATAACCGACTCCTAAAAGTACCAGCCACAAAACAGCCAAGCCTAAATAAAATGTACCGATGTAATATACATATGTTCCTAAAATGGCTAACCCTTTAACAGCAATTACGCCGGCCATAGCGCCAAATACGCCGATGGGTGCAAGGTTCATTACATAAGTTACCATTTTTAAAACCACATGAGATAATGAATCCAGCGCATTTACAATGGGTTCGCCTTTTTTGCCAATAGCAGTAAGGGCTACCCCGAAGAAAATAGAAAATACAACCAGTTGTAATATCTCATTGGTCGCCATTGCCTCTATCACACTTTTAGGAAAAATATGTTCCACAAAATTTTCCAATGAAAAGCCTTTTGACTTACCCAGCAGATCTTTAGCACCTTCCATGTCGATATTAGTGATATTAACTCCTACACCAGGCTTTGTAATATTTACCAGGATCAACCCCAGCAGCAAACTCACCAATGATGCAGAAACAAACCAAAGCATAGCTTTACCGCCTACCCTGCCAACCGTTTTAAGATCGCCGAGTTTTGCAATACCAACTACCAAAGTTGCAAATACTAATGGAGCAATGATCATTTGTACCAGGCGTAAAAATATAGTGGCCAGTAATTTTATTTTTGGCGCAAAAGAGGCTATAAATTCTGGCGAAGTATTTTTATTAATGACATAACCAACAAGGATACCAAGTATCATTGCAAGTACAATGTATAATGTAAGTCTGCTCGATTTTGATTTGGGTGAAGCTTCAATTTCCATATAAGCAAATTAGTTTTGCAATATAGTATTTAATGCTTGTTAAGCCTTGAGGAGGCGTAAAAATGTACAGGAGGTAGTATTAATATAAATTTATTGCTTAATTTCCCGAAATCATTTTCAATAAAACTAATTAACTATATGAGTTTATTTGTAAGAAAACCAATGGCAGCTTTGATGAATGAAGCTGAAGAAACAGGCACTCATACTTTAAAAAGAACCTTGGGAGCAGGTGGTTTAATAGCTTTAGGTATTGGTGCTATAATTGGAGCAGGATTATTTTCTATCACAGGAATGGCGGCTGCCAATCATGCCGGTCCTGCAATAACTATATCATTTGTTGTAGCAGCATTCGGTTGCTTATTTGCAGGTTTATGTTATGCCGAATTTGCATCAATGATTCCCGTTGCAGGAAGTGCTTATACTTATTCTTATGCAACCATGGGAGAATTTATTGCATGGATCATAGGATGGGATCTTGTATTGGAATATGCAGTAGGTGCTGCCACTGTTGGCATTAGCTGGAGCAGATACCTGGTTAAATTCCTTGAGGGCTTTGGCGTTTCATTACCACATGAACTTACGGTAGGTCCCTGGGACGGAGGAATAATTAATTTACCTGCTGTATTTATTATAGTACTAATGAGTTTGCTTTTAATTAAAGGCACGAAAGAAAGCGCTACCGTAAATTCAGTAATCGTTACACTAAAAATTGCTGTTGTTCTCGTATTTATTATTCTTGGTTGGAAATATATAAGAGCTGAAAATTACCATCCATACATTCCTGATAATACCGGTTCATTCGGCAATTTTGGTTTTAGTGGTATTATAAGAGCTGCCGCCATTGTATTTTTTGCATACATAGGTTTTGATGCAGTAAGTACTGCTGCGCAGGAAGCAAAAAATCCAAAGCGGGATATGCCATGGGGTATATTGGGTTCTCTTGCAATTTGTACAGTGCTGTATATTCTTTTTGCATATGTAATGACAGGCGTTACAAGCTATACAAGCTTTGCAGGTAAAGATGGCATAGCTCCTGTTGCAATTGCAATTGATCATATGGGTTCGCCTGATGCCTCGGGAGTAATTCATGCTGATTATCCATGGCTAAACCGTGCTATTATTCTTGCAATATTAGCTGGATATGCGTCTGTAATTTTAGTAATGTTGATGGGACAAAGCCGTGTATTCTTCAGTATGAGTAAAGATGGATTAATCCCTAAAATATTTTCTTCGGTTAACCCTAAATCACAAACACCAGCAAAAAGCAATTTACTTTTTATGGGCTTTGTAAGTTTGTTTGCAGCATTTGTACCTGCAAGAGTAGTGGGTGAAATGACCAGTATAGGAACTTTATTTGCATTCATATTAGTATGTATTGGTGTATGGGTAATGCGTCGCAAAATGCCGGAACTACCAAGAGCATTTAAAACACCATTGGTTCCTTTAGTTCCTATTTTAGGTATTGTGGTTTGTTTATTTATGATGGTTTTTTTACCAATGGATACATGGATACGCCTTATTGTATGGATGTTGATTGGCTTAGATATTTATCTTGTGTATGGCGCTAAAAACAGTCATTTAGGAAATGGGACAAGCAACAGGAAAGGCATGAGAGCGGCCCGTATCACCGGTCTTATTCTTTGTCTACTTCTGGTAGTAGCGGGTTTCCTTCATCAATATACCATTGGCTTTGACCAAGAAAGAATTTTACTTTATATTTCGATAATATTTGCAGCAATTCATCTTGTTGTTTTCGGTAGAAAAGTTGGCCGGAAAGATGCAGTTGAAGAATAGAAAAGAAATTATAAAATTTTAAAAGCCCTGTTGCAAATCAACAGGGCTTTTTTTTGCTTTTCTTTTCGCTCATTAATAAAAAGGGTTTACTTACTTAAACACCCATTTCACTCATTTCATTTAAAACAATTAATATATCCTTATAGTTTAGTAGCGCTATTTAGAAAATAAAAAGCAGCCTCTTAAAACATAATGATATGAGAATAAAATACTCCTGCCCGGATCTTTTTAAATTTCACCTGGTTCTTATCTGCCTGCTTTCGCAGAATATTGTTATGGGACAAACGGCAGATATAAGTAAGGAAAAAGCATTTAGATTAAGTGGTGGAATATCATTGCGGAGTTTATATTACAGCGCTACGGGAATTGAACCCAGGAATCCACGAACAGCATTTGTAGCCACTGGTAATTTATCACCGGAAATTTATGGTATTCAATTGCCCGTTTCATTTTCTTATTCTGCAGGTGGATCAGCCAGTTATTCTCAACCTTTTAATATGTTTGGTATAAGCCCAAGATATAAGTGGGTAACACTTCATGCCGGTTACCGTCAGCTTAATTACCAGCCTTACACACTTAATGGACATACAATAAATGGATTGGGAGCAGAATTAACCCCCGGCAAATTTTTTCTTTCTGTAATGAAAGGAAAGTTGAACAGGGCAACCACCATTGATACTATTTCCCAGGATCTTGTGGACGCTTCCTATACACGAAAAGGCATAGCAGGTAAAATTGGGTATGGCGATGAAAACAAATTTGTTTACCTAAGTTTTTTAAGAGCAATGGATGACTCTACCACTTTGCTGATTGATAAAACAAAGTACAACCAAAATCTAAATCCGAATTTATTTGCAGCGCAGAATGTTGTAGGGGGTATTGGTTTTAAATATACTTTTTTAAAAAAACTAACTCTGGAATCTGATTTCGCTTTAGATGTTTACACAAGAGATGCACAATCTCCTTTGGCAATAGAAGATCCGGCCAACCAAAAATTATTAAAGCTTTTAAATAAGGTCATTTATATTAATGGCACATCGGAGTATGGAACTGCAGGTAAGGCAGCAATAGGTTACAAAGGAAAAGACTATGCACTAAAAGTTAAATATCAGCGTATAGATCCCAATTTTAAAAGCATGGGCACATATTTTATTGCTACCGATATTGAAAATATTACAGTACAACCGTCTTTTAAATTATTAAAAAACAAAGTCAGGTTCAATGGTAGTTTAGGAATACAAAAAGACAATCTTGCAAAATTAAAAGCATCCACCAGTAAAAGGTGGATCGGTTCTGCAAATGCAGGTGCTGATATTACAAAAAATTTAGGAGTTGACGTAAATTTTTCAAATTATTTTATAAACCAAAGACCCGGTACCACACGTTTTGCAGATACTTTAAGAATTTTCCAATCTACTTACAACCTTGGCATTACTCCCCGCTTTATAATTAATACTGTTGATTATACACACCTGTTTTTATTGTCTGGGCAAAGCTCTCTCTTAAACGATTTTAATAATTCTTATCAGCAAGGGCAGCAAAGCCGTGAATTAAAATCGCTGAACAGTTTCTTTAGTTACCAACTGCGTTTTAATCAATCCGGTACATCAGTTGGCAGTACGATAAATTATACAACCCTGAGTAACGAATTTATTAAGGAAAATAATTATGGCCTTACTTTAAATGCTTCAAAATCTTTATTCCAAAAAAAGGTATTCGGTTCTGCAACGGGCTCCTATTTACGAAGTAAGCGGAACGGAATAAACGGAAATATAATCACTGGCTCTTTAGCCTTGCAATACGCATTTCTTAAGTCTCACTCTATTGGATTAAATGCTAATTACACAAACAGCGAAGCCACAGATATGACAACCGGACGCCCATCTTTTAAAGAATACCGGGTAGAACTTAGTTACAATTATAAATTATAAAACATAAAGATTTTTTATTTAAATCATTTATGCAAAACATACAACATGAAACTGACAAAAAAATTTATTGTACTATTTAGTTTACTCTTTATTATTTTAAACACCTGCTTTTTTAGTAATAAAGTACAAGCCCAGGATGTAAGTATTACGGTAAATGTATTGCCACCTTACCAGCTAAATTTTACTGATTACCACAGCAGGCCAAATCAATTACTAATTGTACTTACCAACCGTACATCCAACAATTTAAATTTACAACTAAGCGGAAGCATTGAAGGTGATAATGGCGTACTGCTTAACACCATCCCGGGTACACGCAGCAATCAGCCTGTTCGTTTGGGCGCTTTGGAAACCCGTTCTCTATCTGTAATTGAAATTGAAAATCTTTTCGACATTAATCAAATTCAGTTCCAGGGAATCTCTCAACAATCTATTGCACGTAATGGTATTTTACCGGAAGGCAATTATACACTTTGTGTATTTGCACAGGATTACCGCACTTTGGCGCCACTTTCGGCGGCAAACCCGTCAGGCTGTAGTAATATTTTTCCTATTAATAGTTTGGAAGCTCCTGTAATTTTAAAACCTTTTGATGAAGAAGAAGTAAGTCCTGTTAAACCTCAAAATATTGTATTTACCTGGACCACTCCTCCCAACACGCCACCCGGTGCTTATTATATTTTTAATTTAGTAGAACTGCTTAACGATAAGCAGTCGCCCGGCGCAGCTATACAAACAAAAACAGGTATCAATTCTTTTGAAACAAAAGTATATGGCAATGCTTTACTTTTTGGCCCGGATCAATTTCCGTTAACTAATAATAAAAGATATGCAGTTCAGGTTACAGTAGTTGATCCCTTAGGAAAAAGCCTGTACAGAAACAATGGCAAAAGTGAAGTGATCGTTTTTAATTATGGGAATGCGCCATTGGCGAGTACGCCCGAAACAAAACAACAACAGGCACCTCCAATAAAAAATAAAAAACCGGTAACTACAAACAGGATCAGTGGAAAAATTGGGTGGGCTTTTCTGGAGAGTGAAGAAAATTTTAAAAGCCCTATCAATGGAAATACAGGAAATGCCGGTATTACTACTGCCCTGGTAATTGATAAGGGTTTAGTAAATGTAAAGCCAATAGTTGATAAAAATCCGATGCCATTGGCAGATAAAGTAGCTGATATAATTTCTGTAAAAGATGCAAGTTATTTAGGTGGTGCTTCAAATGTGCAAAGCGGGGCAATAAATGTACCGGGTGTAAATAAAAACATTTCCAACTCAGGTAAAAATGCATTTACTATACTACCATCTTTTCTGTCAATTCAAAATATATTTAAACAAAATAATAAATTCTTTTCTTCTCCTTTAAGCCAGTATGTGCTGGGCAATTTTAATGAGCCGGAATACAGTGTAGTAGGAATCTCTGATAAAGTTTCTACTAATATTCATCCTTTGCAGGTATCGCTTGTTTTACTGGGCGTTAAAAATACTCATGAAGTTAATGTCGGTAATTTAACCTCGAATAATGTATCTGGTAATAATAAAAATATTAATTTAAATCCTGATCCATCAAATAATAAAAAACCAGTTGTACCGGTAGCATCAACTCCCGTAAATAAAAAACCTGCAGCACCAACAACTACAACTCCCACAAATAATAACCCCGGAAAAAATATAATATCGCCGAACGATATACAGCAAACCAATAATAATTTGAGCGGCACAGGAATTATTTTACAAAATACCCAATACAAAGGTATGGATGTAATTGGTTCTACCCGTAGTAACGCATCGGGTGAATTTAACCTTGATTTTATTTCAGCTGATTATTTGAACACAACAAAGTATAGCAATTTTATTTTAAGAGTATTAACACCTGACGGATTTGCAAAAGTCGAAATCACGCTAAGCAGAGAACAATTAAAGGACAGCAGTTTTGATGTAGGGCAGTTGATTGCAAAGGCAATTTCCCATCGGCTCACGATTAATGCCTCAGCGGAAGGTATTGAACAAAAAAGTTCAGGATCAGGTAATAAAAACGGATCTAATAATTCATCCTCAGGTAATTCATCCCCGGGTAATTCAGCATTAAAAAAGATTGAGAATAACGTCTCTGTAACCAATATAATTCCACTTTCTGAAGGAAAATTTAAATACGAAATTTATAGAAAAAAATCTGACATAGACAGAATGCCTTACCTGGCCTGGGAAGGAAATTTAACCGGAACCTTACCAGCTGTAAGTATTATAAATGGTACAAGCTATTTTAAAATTGCTAATTATAGTACCAAGCGTACAACTGGTAGATTATTTCATACAGGCACTTATTTAGTAAGGCTGATGAATAATGATACAACTAAGTATGCCATTAGCAATATGGAAGTTGTTTGTAATAAAAAGTCTGAAGAATTACGTCCTGTAGAAGTTACCATAACTAAAAAATTACTTTTACAAATGCCGGTGATAACCGGAAACGTTTCTGTAAATATTGCCAACAAAGAGCTTTTCGGAATTCCCAACGTTTTGGTACGGGTAAAATTTGATAAAAATGATGTTGATAATTCTGGTTTGCAAACCATTCTTCTCTTTAGTGTACCGGGTAGCATTTTTAATACAGTTAGCACTAATCAAATAAACGAATTACACACAGCGAGTATCAGCATGAATGGGCCTTCAGCATATAATTCGGATGAAGATGAGTATTCAAATAAAATTACGCAAGGCGCAAATAAAAACAATAGTAATGTAATTCCACCTAGTTTTAACCAGGTGTCAAAATCGGGTACACTTCAAACCCTGGTAGTAAATGAAGCAGCTATAAACGCAGTTGGAATTAACTCATTTGCGTTACCTGAGTACAGCACCTTAACGGATAGCATGGGTAATTATGTTATAGGTAACCTACCTGTATTATTACCAGGTAAAACTTATGAAGTCATTGTTGGACGGTTGCCATTTGAATATAAAAATCTTCCGGTATTACCAGCAGATAAACAAACATCATCGGCTATAGCTAAAGGTGAGCAGGGAAGTGTAAACTTTACTATTGTACCAAAAATCGGATTGATCACGGCAACCGTAGTTGATGAAAATAAAGTGCCTTTACCTTTTGCGCTTTTGCAATTTAAAGGGGCATCAAATCCTTTTGAAGCTAATGAGAAAGGCGTATTTACAACGCAATACATTGCTGGTAAGCAAAAATTAATTATCTCTAAAGAAGGTTATATTACTAAAGAAGTCGATGTTACAGTACCGGAAATGCCTGATCAAAATTCAGGCGCTGCAAATAATGGAAGTTCAACAATTTCCCCGTCCAATATTGGTTCCTATTTAAACGGTCAAACTAAAATTGTTTTCCAAGGTTTAGGGGTTTCGGAAAATGAGGCTAATAAAGTTATAAATAATAATACACCGGAAGCAGCCTACAAAACAGCTCTGGATTTAAAAAATAATAAAACTTTTTCCAGTTCAAATGTTTCGCAGAATGCTTATGGAGGTAATAATTTTTCTTTAAAGAATTCTTTTAATTATGTATCCTCGGGCAGTGGAACTTTTAGTGCCACAGTACCTGCAGGCGGAATTTTAAATTCTATTATTACTCCCGGAGTTTCCGGTGCTTTAGGTACCAGCCCAATGGGAACTGTTACAGTACAAACCTCACTGGGCAATATCGGATTTCTGAAAGAAAAATTCGGCCGGGCAAAAATTGTGGTAGTAGATAAAGCTACAGGCACTCCTATTGCCAACGCACAAGTAAAACTTTTTGATACCACTTATGTAACTAATACAAATGGGGAAGCATTGCATAAGGGTCGTGGTGGGCAAGTTACCATTACGGTTTATCCACCGGCAGAAAGTTTATTTGCCGCTGCACAAATAGCTGCAGAAGTAATTGATGATGGCACCGAACCAATAATAAAAATCGAGTTACAAAAAGGTGTAAGGGTAAGTGGTAAAGTGACTTCCGGCGGAAGTCAGGTTGCAGATGCAAATATTTCGGTTATTGGAAGTGATTTTATTAAAACAACAACTAACAGTGCAGGAACGTATAGCCTGGTAATGGCATCCGGTGCTGCAGATATAAAAGCCGGCAGACAAGGATACATTGGTACACACAAAAATATTTCTATCCAAAATACAGATGTTCAGAATTTTGATTTTGATCTGGAAGGTGGTAACGGAAAAAATATTTCTACGCTGTTAGGTTTCGACATTGAATTAGAAAGTAAAACTACACAGGGAGCCAAAGAATCCTGGTCCGGCAGTTTTATAAATCTTACGCCAGGAAATAATATTTTTAGTGCAGCGAAGGATCTGAGAATAAATTTTTCTAATGTACTTATCAGTTACGATGCCAATGGAAATGCAATTCCGGATGGAGCCGGCGTTAAAACAGATGCTACCAGCATACCGTTAAAATTATTTAATTGGTTACCAGTAAATATTGAAGATGCAGGCGGCGTAATGGTTTTAAAAGACAATGCTGCAGCAGGCAAAGGTAAAATAGGCGGAAAAATAAATGTCGACCTATCCCGTTTAAGCGAAGTACGTGGACTTGGTTTTGATGAGGCTCTAAAACCTTCTTTAACTGTTGCAGGTAATTCAACTGCGGTAGATATTTTCCCTTTCTCTTCTGCTACTACAAATTCAGGAAATCAAAGCTTTGCTTTTGTAACTGCTCAAAGCAATAAATTAGAAATGACTTTGTATGGCTTTAAAGTAGAAGCAGATCTTTCTAAAACTACTATTACTTCAGATAAAATAATATTTAAAGGAAAGATTTTCACTCCTGACCTGGGCATTATTCAGGCAACGTCTTTTGATGTTGATGAACTATCCGTAAGCAAAGATTTTAAAATAACCGGCAGTAAAATAATACTCAATAATAGTAAAATAACAATAGGCAGCTGGCAGGCAACATTATCAAATCTTTCGCTGGGAGATAATGGTTTTAAATTAGCGGGCCAACTTAAAGTAAGATTGCCTGCGTCTAAAGAAAGTGTTATAAATTTCGACAATTTATCTGTAGGTAAAGATGCTGTTTTCGGCGGCTCCTTTTCTTTTCCTTCGGGCATAGATATTTTAAATGCAGTGCAATTTAAAACCGGATCTACACCTTTTAGTTTTGGAAGAGTGGGAAATTCTTCTGTGTATCGCCTGGGCGGAAGCGGTAATATTCATTTCAATAAATTTTTTACAAAAGATATTTCCATTCCTGTTTTCCAGGTACAAACTGATGGTAAATTTAATTTATCTGTGCCGGTAAATATTTCTCAAAACCTGGTTTTTGCAGATTTTTCGGTTACGGCAATAACGTTTAATACAATTGCAAGCAATCCTTATGTGGGCGTAACCGGAGACATAAAATTAACTGTTCCACTTGTAAAACTTTCGGCTGGTGATTTCAAATTTTACAGCACTGGCAAATTTGAAGTTGGCAAAATAGGCGCTTCACTTAGCATACCTGGCTTCAGCGGCAGCGCTGCAGTAACACTCGCTGAAAATGGATTTGAAGGAGAAGGAAATTTAAAATTTGCTGCTTTGTTTGATGTAGGAATAAAAATGCATTACTGGAGTTTGCCCAATAATAAATTTGATTTTGGCGCAAGTTTTCTCGCTGATGTAAATATTCCAATCGGGCTTGTAACGATAGAAAAAGTTGGGGGTGGATTTGATTATAATTCCGAAAGTGGGGTTGTAACTGTAAATGTAAGGGGAGCAGCCAGCTTTACGGGTACGGGTCAGTTAGTAAGATTAAACCCCATTTCAGTAACTGTAAGCAGTAATATGATCTTTGAAGGACTGGTAAGTGTCGAGGCTTTCACATTTTTAAAATTAGCGGACGCTAAGATTGTATTAAATGTTCCGGATAAACTATTTACAATTGCTGTAGATGTATCTGCCGAACCAGTAAAAGGTTTATTATCCATGCAGTTAAAAGGTGACCTGGTACTGAGCGTAAAACCAGGTGATGAATTTATATTTCTCGGTTCAAGTGTTAATATAAATGTATTTGATCTTATTAAAACAGAAGGCGAGTTTGCACTGGGTGTAAAACTAAAAAATCCAAAAAACAGGGGCGATATAACTGATCAATACTTCACTAATGCAGATCAAGGCGTACTAGGGGATGTATTTACAGGAATGTATGTGCATGGGTTTACAAGCATGGGTGTAAAAAGAGCAAATGCCTGGAGTCTAGATATAGGTTTTGCAAAATTGGAGGCTTGGTTATATTGTGAATCAGGAGCTACATTTATTGCAAACATTGAGACAAAGGCCGTAGAGATAAACGTAAGAGGAATGTTTGAGGGTGGGGCAAAGGCAACAGTGGCATGGGTGATTTCAGGCGGGGTTTCTTTGGGTGCCTGTATGAATATTGGTGGAGGCTATGACGAATATAACGGGTTGCATCTTTATGGCAAGGCGCAAGGATATGCAGAAGCACACTTAGGTACATGCGAGCCGGATTGTAATGATTGGTGCTGGATAGGATTAAAGGTTTGCCTTGGTGCTGGTGTAAATCTTTCTTATGCACAGCGAGGATTCTACCTTGGTAAAACACCTGGCCTGCACCTTGGGTTTTATGCAGAAGGAAGCCCAAAGCATCAAAATTGTTATTGACAAAAAATTATAAAAATATAGAGATGAGTATAGAGAATTATATTTCGATTTCTACGGCATCTTAAAATTATTTTAAAAAAGTAAAGTTTTTTTCTCATGGTAAATAATAGATTCATACATCTTTTCCTTATTCTGTTTATTTCTGTAACAGCAGGAGCACAAAGTATAAGTGAAGTAAACAGCCCTGTAAAAAAAGGTCCAAAAGGTGTTTATTTTCTTGCGGTAAATCCTTTAGCGCAGAAAAAAACTGATACTGATGTATATAAAAAGTACAAACAAATGGAAGGTCAGTTTTCATACGATAATAAAAGTTTTAAAACAGTAACTGTACTTTCCCAACCTGTAAATTACCAGGAACTGGAACGCAGGATAGGAACGCAGGAAATTGCACAACTAAAAAATGGTTTTGGTGTGCAAAATGGAGATTCATTATTACATAAGATGTCAAAGGTTGATTACAAAACCATCTTCTATTATCTGAATAAAGATTTTTCTCTTGCAATGGGTTTTACGGGTTATGCAGCTTATGAAAAACGAACACCTTTAGCATACAGGCTTTTAGGCAAAACAGAAAATGGCCAAACAGAAATAATTTATACAATTTTGGAAGATAATATTCCAATGAAAGAATTACCAAAAGCTATTCTTGGCAAAAATCTGATCAATGATTCTATGGTAACTCTAAAGTGGAAAGTTCCGGGGAAATATGCTCAGAGAGCAATTTTTGCCAGCCTTTATAAAATGGAAGATAATATTTTTAAAAAGGTGCCTGGTTATATTCTGGGTAATAACCAGGATTCTGTTATAGAATACAATTATACAGATTCTGTAGCACCTGATAATTTTTACAAATATTATATCACCGTAGAAGATTACGGCGGCTTTTCCGGCCCTCCATCAGATACCGCAAGTATGCTTGCAGTTTCTTCCCGTCAGATGAGAAGTATTAAAAATTTTACTTTAAAAGATTCTGCCGGCAGTGTACATCTAAACTGGAATGGGATACCTGATAAGGGATATTTTAGTGCTATTGAAGTATCAAAATCACGAAATGCATTAAACGATTTTGTTGTGCTGGATACCATCCCAATAACAGATACAACATACGATGACCTCGGGATAGTTGCTGGTACACAATATTATTATAGCATTAAGGCTATAGCCTATCCGTTTACTTACATTAAAGCACTCCCTTCTGCTACAGCCAATATCAATATTGAAAATAAATCTTCAAAGCCCTTTGCACCAACAGCGTTTAGTGCCATAAATGAAGATAAAAATATAAGGCTTAGTTGGGAAGATAATCCAGAACTTGACCTCTACGCTTATTTTGTTTACAGGGGAACAAATGAAAATAACATGGAGCAGGTTTCCGGAATTGTGCAGGGAAATACCTGGCTTGATAGTTCGGCTACTTTAAGTGGACTAACAACTTATGCCTATGCTATAAAAGTTATGAACCGGGGACAAATGATGAGTGATGCCAGCAAAGCTACTTTTATTAAACCAGCAAGGGCAACTACTGTGCCGGCCATTGGCGGACTTACCGGTCTAAAAAAAGATGCAGGTTATCAATTGCAGTGGGAAAATATTGCAGATAATTACACTTCAGTAACAGGCTACATTTTATTGCGAAAGGCAGGTAATGAAAAAGAATTTTTTCCTGTTGCTCATCAGATAATTGAAGATGCTGTGTATACCGATTCTTCTCAATTAATACCTGGAATTAAATACGAATATGCGGTAGCAGCCATAGATTATAATGGCAGTGTAGGCCAACTCAGTCCTTCAGTTTATTATGAGCCAAAAAATACAAACCTCAAACCGCCTTCAAGTTTTACAGCTTTTATTGACAATGGAAAAATAAAAATAAAATGGCCAGATGAAGCAAGTAAATCACTAAATAAAAAAATAAATATTTATCGTAAATCTTCAGCCGAAAAAACTTTTAAATTAATCGGAACATCAGGTTCTAATGATTTTACAGATGAAAAAACAGTAAGCAAAATGCTTTACACTTATAGTTTATCTGTTTCTCTAAATAATATAGAAAGCGAAAAAAGTATTACACAAAGCGTAAGGGCTAAATAAAAATAATATTAAAAATAAAAAAATGAAATCACTACATTATATATTAATCGCCTCCGGCTTAATGATTATTCTTTTTGCAAACTCCTGCAAAAAACAAGAGTACATTGACCCTCGCCCTAATTTTACAACTGGTGACACTTCACAAATTGGAGAAACTTCAGCTACTATTACCGGCAGGCTTATAAAACTTAATGGAGGAGCCATTCAAAAAAGCGGGCATGTGTGGAGTTCATTAAATGATGTTCCCGATCTTAAAATAAATGAAGGCTCAACAGTTCTTAATGGCTTTACTGCAGATAGCAGTTCCTACAGTTCTCTATTAAGTAATTTAAAGCCTAATGCTACTTATTATGTAAGAGGATATATGGAAAGAGATAATTTTACTTTTTATGGAGATATTGTAGTGTTTAAAACAAGTAAAGAAAAAGTATTGCAGGTGGTAACAGGAATTGACAGCTTAAAAACTTTTAGCAGTAGCTTTTTTTCCGGTTATATTTTAGATTTAGGTAAATCAAGCGTTACAGCTTATGGCCATGTATGGAGTACTACAAATACAAACCCTACAACAGCAGATACAAAGACTAATTTGGGTAGTTTAACTACTATACCAAAATATTTTTTAAGTACAGCAAGTAACCTGGTGCCAGCAACAACTTATTATTTCAGAGCTTACGGTATAAATAGCCAGGGCACTTTTTATGGTTCCGTAAAATCATTTATTACGGGTACGGCTCCAATACCTGCTGTAACTACAAACACAATCGGAGGAACCGGCAATATTATAACTGTTAATGGAACAGTTACTACAAATGGAGTGCCTGCTGCTACAGAACATGGTTTTGTTTACAGCAAAACAAATACCACCCCTACTATTTCTGACGCACATACCAGCCAAGGTGTGCCGGGGGCAGCACCTTTTAATTTTGCTACATCACTTACAGGATTAGATTATAGCACCACATATTATGTAAGAGCCTACGCTACAAGCACTGCCGGTACTTTTTATGGTGCAGTTTTATCTTTGGCTACTGCTGTAGCGCCTGTACCTGTTGTAACAACTACTTCTATTGCCGGAAGCGGAAATATGATCACAGTTAATGGTACCCTTACAACAATTGGGATACCTGCTGCTACACAACATGGTTTTGTTTACAGCAAAACAAATACTACTCCAACTATTACTGATGCACATACCAGCCAGGGAGTGCCGGGTATAGTCCCTTATTATTACACTGCTACATTAACAGGATTAGATTACAGCTCGACTTATTATGTAAGGGCTTACGCTACGAGCACAGCAGGTACTTTTTATGGTGCAGTTTTAAACCGTACAACTGGTGTTGCAAATACATTAGGAACAGTTACAACAAATTATACAACCGTATCTGGTAATCAAATTACGGTTAATAGTACCGTAACATTCATTGGCGTTCCTATTGCCACACAACACGGAGTAGTGTATAGTGCCTCCAATAGTTCCCCAACTCTGGCAGATGCACATACAAGCCTGGGTACTCCGGGTACTGCACCCTATAACTATAACAGTACATTATCCAATCTATCTTATTCTGCCCTTTATTATGTAAGAGCTTACATTACAAATGCGGCTGGAACTTTTTATGGTGCAATACTCACCAGAACAACTGGGCCGGCCCAAATTCCTGTTGTAACCACGAACTCCGCAGACAATCCCATAGGTACTAATACAATTGCTGCTACAGCAACCATTAATTCACCTGGTTCTTTTTCAATTATTAATTATGGATTCGTTTATAGTGAAACAAATGCTAATCCTACTACCGCTGATAACTATTTAACCTTTAATAATCCCTTGAGTTCTTTTCCTTATAATTATAGTGGCCAAATAGTAGGTTTAGCTGGCAATAGGACGTACTATATCCGTGCATTTGCCAGATCAGCCGCAGGGACAGCATATGGTTCAGTTTATAGCGTGGGAGTAAGTATAATACATTAAATTATATTTAATATTTACATTCCACAACGAATTAATTATGACAGAACAGTTTCTAAAGCTTTATTATTCATGATAAGTCAATTAAAAATTGAGTGTTAACCTAAAAAATTAATAACATATCCATAAAGGATAACTAAATAATTGGCTAAAAAATAAATGATTAAATGGCTAAATGAAACAGTAATTAGAGCTGTGTAAAATTTTAAAAAATTATCTTAGAACTTAAAGTACTATGTCTGTAATTTTTTTAAAAATTAAAAAAATTACAGGATGTTGTTTTAATGCAGCATACTGTAAATGAAATTTTCACAAAAAAATGTAATAATAAAATATAGGGGATTGAAAAAATAGGTTGTATTCTGTTATTAGCAGGATCTAAAATAGCAATTCCATCAGCTCTTCTTTTTTAGCCGGCGATACTTCTACCTCCGTTCCATCCGCTAATTCTAACGTGCCCCCATCGCCTTTTTTGTATTTTACAACGTAATCTAAATTTAAAATAACCGAACGGTTCACCCGCATGAAGTTTTTGTCATTCAGAACTGCTTCAAATTCTTTCAAAGTTTTAGAAACAACAATTTTTTTGTTTTGCTCCAGCATAAAAATGCTGTAATTACTCATGGCTTCTACCTTTATAATTTGAGATTTTTCCACCAGGTGAATTCCTTCTGCAGTATGAAGGGCAATGCGGTTTTTTCCGGCAGGTTTTAAAGTATGTACTTTCTTTTTCTCCTCAACCTTTTGACTTAGGCGTAAAATAGCCGAGGCAAGTTCTTCATTGTTTACTGGTTTTACAAGATAATCTACAGCTTGCATTCGTAAGGCTTCAAGCGCATAAGAACTATAGGCAGTTACAAAGATCACTTCAAAACTAAAGCTCCCCAGTGTTTCTAAAAACTCAAATCCATTTAATCCGGGCATCTCTACATCGAGGAATAAAACATCAAAACCAATGTCCTCAATTTCTTTAACTGCAACAAGTGGATCATTAAAAATTTTTACAACATTAATTTTAGTTTGCAGGGATAATTTTATTTGCAAAAGGTCGCTACCCATTTTTTCATCATCCAATATTACTGCTCTCAGCATTTTCTTAATTTTATAATAAAAAAAATTTACAAAAAACAATTAGTAAATTTAATAAAACACTTTTCAGTGTAAAATACATTTACTTTTTTAAAAGACGAACTAGCATTGAGCCGATAGGCTAATAAAATGTGTGAATAATACGGTTTACTTAGCAAAGGATATACTTAGAATTTTATCTTTACAAATGCTCAGAATTTTAAACTTTTCATACTATGCGCTTTAATTTTGTCAATGTACTTTTTTTTTCGTGTTTTCTTTTTTTTGTAAAAAGTACCGATGCCCAAAAACGCAGCAAGTATAGGGATAGTCTTGAACAAAGACTACTTGTTGAAAAAAATGATACCACCCTTTGCCGAATCTGTCATTTACTTACCCAGGATTTTTGTGATGATAATACAGATTCAGCATTGTATTGGGCAGATAAAGCCTGGAAAAGAGTAAATGACTTGAAATGGGAAAAGGGTATTTCTGTAGTGTATTCTGATTATTCTACTATTTACACACTTTTGGGCGACCAACATAAGGCAATTAGTTATCTCGAAAAATCTGTAAAGTTTGATCTTAAGCCGGGTAATGAGCGAAACCTTTCCTCCGATTACATTAATCTGGCCGCATCCTGGCAGCAGTTAAGTAATTACCCTAAATCACTTGAATACCTTTACAAAGCATTGTCTCTTGCAGACGAATTAAAAGATAATTATTTGAAAGGAATTATATTAGGAAACCTGTCAGATTTATTTCAAGCAGAGCAAAATTATGCCAAAAGCAGGTTTTATATACAACAACAAATGAACCTGGCAATAGCTAACAATAATGATGAAATATTATCATTAGCGTATTTACGTATGGGGCAGAATTACCTCGAAACTAAAAAAAATGACTCCGCAATAATTTTCCTGGATAAAGGGTTGAAGATTTCCAGGGAAAGAGAAGATGCTTTACAGCAAGCAAAAATATTGTCTATGCTCGCTGTTTGTTATAAGCCCAATACTTCAAAAAAAATGGATCTAATGTTAAAAGCTCAAAAAATATTTGATAGCGGGTTCGAAAAATATTCCAGTTCTATAACTAATATTGGCAACATTGGTGGAACCTATGCAAGCATGGGATTGCATGATTCTATAGGAAAATATTCTGTTGGCGAAAAAAATAATTTTTTAAAGCTTGCGAATATTTATTTACAAAAAGCAGTTTCTTATGCAAAAGAAACGCAAGACCTGGAAAACCTTAGTTACTATTCTGATAACCTTGCACAGGTGCAGGAGGGCACTGGAGATTATAAAAATGCCCTTACTAATTTTAAACTATCATCCCACCTGGACGATTCTTTATTCTCCCAGGAAAATAAAAATGCGGTTGCAAATAAAGAGGCGGTATATCTTGAACAATTAATAGAAAAGAAAAATGAAGTGCATAAACTGGAGCTACAAAAATTCTGGTTGATTGGAGCAATCGTATTGGCCTTATTAATAATTGTAACAGCTTTACTCATCAACTATTTTCGTTTTCAAAAGGTAAAATCAGACCATCGCTTTCGGCAGAAAGAAGCAGAGGAAAAAACAAAAGAGCTATTGCACCAAAACAGTATTACAGAATCCGAATTGAAAGCCATCCGTTCACAAATGAATCCTCATTTTATATTTAATGTACTTAACAGCCTGGAGTCGTACATTATGGTTAATGATAAAGAAAGTGCTTGTAAACTCGTGCAAAAATTTGCCGGGCTTAGCAGGCTTATTCTAGAGAACTCTACACATAGTTTGGTACAGGCTTCAAAAGAATGGAAGGCTTTAATTCTATATACTGAATTGCAGGCTCTAAGGTATAATAACAGTTTTACTTATAAATTCTCCTCAAGTCCGGATATTGATATTACTTCAATTTTTCTGCCTCCTATGTTAATACAGCCCCTCATAGAAAATGCCATTTTACATGGTGTGTTGCAGCCGGATAATAAAAAACCTCATATAAATGTTTTTATGGAAAAACAATACGATCAGATAAAAATTACAATTGAAGATAATGGACCGGGTATTTCCGGCACAAAAAAATTAAAACTAATTCCGGCGATCAAAGAGAAATCGCTGGGTTTACAATTTATCGAAGACAGAATAAAAATTCTGAATCAAAATTATGATAAGCCGCAGGCTTCTTTTGTTGTGCAAAATAAAACCTATGAAAAAGGGGCGATAGCTATTTTGATATTGCCTGTATGGACAGGGATGGAAATCAAACAGGCTATGTAGAAATTAAAGTAATGACTGAAAAAAATATTGCTAATTTTTAAAATGCAGTTACTTTTTTAATAGATGAAGTTTGTATTACCAGGTTTATAAAACATATTTTTTTATTACTTATAATCTATCGGAAGTAAATTAGAAAGCTTTTCACTCCATGCCCAATAACCTTCGCTTAAAATATTGTTAGGTTCATTAAAGCTACCATCGCTGTAAATAAAAATATATGATTTTCCTACCATACTGATAATAGATACCGGCATAGCCAATATATAGTCAGTAGAAGATTTAGAAGAAGGCATTTCCTTTTTCTTTAAATAAGTGATCTGAAGATGATCTTTAAATTCCATTACTGCGGTAGCACTATCATAAGCGTATGCAACACTATCAGATGAAATCGGATTTTTATGTAAATAGTCTAAGCTATCTGACTGGCTTAAAATGTTGCTGTAATAAGATGCGGAATCAGGATAAGGCAGAATGATCTGGCTACCGGATCGATAAGATTTTTCTTTATATAAAGTTTTTATTCGCTTTTTTTCTTTGTTCGCAAAGCGTTGCAAAACATTCATGGTGAAGCCATTTTGCTCAAGTGTATTTGCATAGAAAGAACGCATAAAATGCATGATGCTGCCTTCATAAGCATATTGGCGATGCTTCTGCCATTTTTTTATTTTATGATCATTACCAGGTATGTTTTTAAAAAATGGATACCCGGCAAAATAGAAATACCCATTTTTATAATCATAACTGAAACTCTGCAGATCATAAATAAGATTGTATCCCAGGTATTTATTTTCTATTTCAAGCGGCTCTGAAGTATATGCTGTGAGTATCTGTTTCTTTTTATCATACACAAAGCGAACTAATTTGCTATTCTTGATTTTGCACTGCGTTGCAGATGGAGATGTGCCTAAAAGATATTCTGTAAATACCTTTCCCCATTTTGCCCAACCATCTTTTTCGTAAGACTGAACAATTATCTGTTCCAGCTCGGCTGATTTCTGCGTAAGTTTTATTTCAAAAAAATGGGAAGCATTCTCCGGTGAAACTGCAGTGGTCTGCGTTTCGTAACCTACAAAGGAGGATACCAGGTCAAAGCGCTGTGAGCCTGGAGATGTTATTGAAAATTCTCCACGTTCATTGGTACTTGTTCCGATAGAACTATTGTTTATAAAAACACTTACAGATTGTAATCCCCGGCCGGTTGAAGCATCTATAATTTTACCTTTAATAATCACCTGAGAAAACAAAGGAAAACTCACAAAACAAAGTAACAGACAAAATAAAAATTTCATAAAAAAACTAAACTATTTAATATCAATTTCATCTACAAAAATATGGGTATCGCCACCGGCGCCTTCATGCCAGGCGGGCATCTTTCCAAACTGTAGGGCTTTTATGCGAACATACCTTGCTGTTATTGGGGTAAAACCAGCTTGCACATTTTTGGTCTGCACTTTCATATCTTTTATCGGTAAAAAATTCTCACCCTTGTACACTTCTGTAAAATTTTCACCATCATCAGAAACAGCAACCGTTATTTCCCGTGGCATTACTATCCATGCCTGGGAATCCTGTAAAAAATCTGCCATCACAGTTGATATTTTTTTCTTTTCTTTCATATCAATCACTGCATCCAGATCTGCATTTTGATATCCTTGCCAGACACCGCCTTTACGCCAGTTTGTGGTACCATTTATTCCATCAATTAATCCATCGGCACCGCCTGCATCATACTGATGTTCATATTTTGTATTGAGGCTTATCGTCCAGTTGTGCGGCGCTTTTTTATATTCTGCAGTAGCTACAAAACTTTCATTTCCTTTTTCATTTATGGCAATGGCTTTTACTTCAGTAGAAGTGTTTACTAAAATCGGTTTTACATATTTTATACTTTTTGCAGTTGGCATAGTACCATCTAAAGTGTAATAAATATTTACATTTTTTTCCGGGGAAGAGATGGAAACTGTTTTACTATTCTTAAAAGAAATACCGCCACCATGAATGGTTGGGTTTAGTACAATAATATCGTCACTTATTTTTTGGATGGGATAACCTGCAACACCATAGTCTGAAGGTTTATTACCCATTACAAAATCGAGGGTACCGCCTTTCTGAATCATTGAATGTTGCAGGTAAGATTTTTCGTAAACAGTATTATTATATTTTACTGATTGAATATAAAAATTAGCTGCATTTATATTCTTTGCATTAATGGTAAATGATTTTCCATTTTCAAGGTTGATCTTTGCACTTTCAAATGCAGGAGTGCCAAACATATAATTGGTGCTGCCGGGAGTAACCGGGTAAAAACCTAATGCACTCAACACATACCAGGCACTCATTTGCCCGCAGTCTTCATTACCAATTAATCCATCAGGATCATTCTTATAAAACTCCTTCATTACTTTATGTAATAATTTCTGAGCCTTGTAAGGTTTGCCTGCAAAATCGTACATGTAGATAATATGATGACTAGGCTCATTTCCATGTGCATATTGGCCAATCAAACCTGTTATATCACTTTGATCTCTGCCGGTTGTTTGCGAAGAAGCTGTAAACAGACTATCTAATTTTTGTTCCAGTTTTTTTCTACCGCCGGTCATTTTTAAATACCCTTCAACGTCTTGCGGAAAATAAAAAGAATACTGCCAGCTGTTGGCTTCGGTAAAATTATTATTCACTTCTCTCGGATCAAAAGGTGCAATCCAATCTGCGTTCTTTAGCGGGCGCATAAACCCTGTTGTTGGGTCCAGAATGTTTTTATAATACTGTGCTCTTTTTATATAGGTCGTATAGTCGTCTCCGTTACCTGTAGCTTTTGCAAAAGTTGCAATGCACCAATCATCAAAAGAGTATTCCAACGTTTTACTTACGTTTTCATTTTCATCATTTACACCTATCACTCCATTACTCATGTAGGCTGGTAAACCTAAATGATTCCAGGTGGCGCTTTTTTTCATCGCTTCCAGGGCCAGCTTTGTATCAAAACCAGTAATGCCATTCATGTAAGCATCTACTATTACCGGCACACTATGATATCCGATCATACAATCTGTTTCACAACTTGCCAGTTCCCAAACGGGTAATCTGCCACCCTGCTGGTATTGAGCTAAAAATGTTTTTATATAATCCAGTGTACGGCCTCTGTCAATGACGGTGTATAAAGGGTTTGCAGCCCGGTAAGTATCCCACAAAGAAAAAACAGAATAATAAGTAAAGCCATCAGCAGTATGTATTTTATCATCCCGGCCTCGATATTGATTATCTACATCCATATTTATATTGGGAACAACAGCGGTATGGTAAAGTGCTGTATAAAATATTTTTAACTGGTTCTCATCTTTGCCCTTCACTTCAATTTTTGCCAATTCAGTATTCCATTTATCTTCTGCTGCTTTTTTTGTTTTGGCAAAATCCCAGCCTGCTAATTCTGCATTCAAATTTTTCTTTGCACCTTCTACACTTACCGCAGAGATGGCAACTTTTACGTAAATATCTTTGGAAGAAGAAAGATCAAATTGAAAATAAGCTTTAATATCTTTTGAGTTTTCTACAGTATTTGAATTTGTAGATAAGAGTTTTTCATCGTTCCAAATACCAAAGTTTTTCATTGGTTTTGAAAACTTCATTACAAAGAAGACATACTGATTATCTGCCCAGGCTTTGCTTCGCCTGAGACCGCTAACGGTTACACTGTCTTCAATTTTTATAGAAGATTCAATTACTTCGTCCCGGTGCTTAAGATCTAAAATAATATTATTCTCATTTGCATTTGAAAAAGTATAATGATGAAACCCCACTCTCTCTGTAGTGGTGAGTTCTGCCATGATATTATCATCATCCAATTTTACACTATAATAACCTGCACTTGCCTTTTCATTATTATGAGAAAAAGAAGAACCATAAATTTTATTATCCGGTGACGGTTTACCATTCATTGGCATAACCAATATATCTCCATAATCGCTAACACCAGTACCACTCAAATGGGTATGTGTAAAACCATAAATAAAACTATCAGAATAATGATAACCGCTACAGCCATCCCAGCCATCGAGCCTGGTATCGGGACTAAGCTGCACCATACCGTGCGGTAATGTTGCTCCCGGGTAAGTATGACCGTGGCCACCAGTACCGATAAAAGGATTTACATATTTTACAAAATCTTTTTGTGCTGAACTATTATTTACAAAAAAGAATAAGATTAAAACAAGCGTTGCAAGTTTCCTGATCATATGAACAATATTAAAATAAAAAAGCTCTTCGATTGAAGAGCTAAAGTTAATTTATAAAAATCTTTTAATCTAAAAAGGAAGATCATCGTCGGTAGAAACAGGTGCAGGGTTTCTAACTGTAGGTGGCGGTGTTGAACCGGCATGGCTTACATTTCCCTGGTTAGTACCTTGTGATGGCCCATCCGTATTGCCACCCAGCAACTGAATGTTTTGTACACGCATTCTTAAAGTAGCAGCAACCTGGCCATCTTTGTTTGTATAGCCATCTGCTTCCGGTGAACCTTCAGCATATACCGTTTTACCTTTGGTAAGATATTGTGCAATGGCGGTTTTATCTGTCCAATAAGCACAATTTACCCAAATGGTTTTTTCTACAAGATTTCCCTGGCCATCTTTGTATTTTTCTGAGTGAGCTACATTAAAATTAATAACGTTCTTGCCATTAACTTCTTTCTGAATGCAATCGGCGCCAAGGTTGCCGACAATTTGTAATTTGATCATAACTGTGTTTTTTGATGTATCTGTTTTTAAATGTTGTGTCTGTATAAAGTTAAGAGTTTTTCATATTAGAGGTAACGAATATTAAATAGTTCAAATGATTTTCAAAATTCCAATCAACTACGTTCCTAATTCATTTTCTTTTTCATTGTAGTTACCTGGCTTTGTAAATTATTTACAAGGTTAGCCAAAGCATCTACATCCCAACGCTGCTGCTGTGTTACTTTACCAATAACCACCTGGGCCTGCCATAATTCCAAAATATCTTCCCCATTTACCTGATAAGGCTGGTAAGCCGGATTATCACTTACTAAAGAAACTTTTTTACTGCGGTTGCTCTTTACTATTCTTTTATATACAATACCCTCATGACGGCTCACCACAATGCAGGCTGTATTATTTTTTACATCCTCTACATTGTTTACTTTTTCACCAACAATGATGCTGCCGCTTGGAGTGGGCATCATACTATCACCGATTATTTCAAAAGCCCGGTAATTGCCACCACTTAGCATGGGTAAAGTAAATGTATTGAGTTCATCTATAAACTCATTATCAGCGTAGCCGGCAAGATAACCGGCTGCGGCTTTTACAGGTACAAAATGAATAACATTTCTGTCGGCTGTCATCATTTTTTGCTGCCTGCGTTTTTGAAGATAGCTGCCGGAAGTATTGTTAAGATCTTTCAGCAACAGTTCATCAAGGCTTAGCTTAAACATATCTGCAACTATTTCCAATACATCCAATCTCGGGTCTGCACGTTCTTCTTCATAAGCGCCCACAAGCGATCGCTTTATGCGTAATTTGTTTGCAAACTCTTCCTGTGTCCATCCACGCAATTTGCGGAGGTATTTCAAATTTAATCCGGCTACTGACATAACAACTAATTTGATTAGCACAAATATACTAAATAGTTTAGTTTATTTCCAAATTTATTTTTGGCCTATTCTAAAATGGGAACAAGGATAACACGGATTAGATGGGTTTATCTGTATTTCACTATAATAAATTTTTAATCAAAGATATCTTTCACTTTGTTTATTGATGGAACGATGATAGATGGCATTTTTAGTATGAATGCATTTACTCTGTCTATACTTGGTACCTAAGTAACTAAAAAGATGTTTGTAGGTAGCATAGGCTATGCATAATATATGCCTGAGGTATGAGTGAAATATGCTTCAACTTCCCTATAAGTTCCCTATAAGACCGGCGGAAAGTTTGAAAATGTCTTGTGTAGAAAAAAGCTTTAAAAATCTGCAAGGGCTTATAGTTAAGTAGCAAATCAACTATTGCAAAGACTGATGGTGAACATTGTTTTTACCTAAGCGAAAGGTTCGTGAAGGTACGAACCGGGGCGTTGGGATAATTATGTTAATGATTGTTGTAGTGGATATGGATTGAACTGATTTAAAAATTTGATCTAGCATGCTGATCAATATTCAACTGTTGAAAAGCACCGGGATAGAAGTGGAAAACACGGTGAGGATTTGTGGATGGGCTTTGTGACCGCTTTGTAACGGATAGCCCGGACTGATGCTGAGTAATGATAAAAAAAGCTCATCGCCATAATTTTTTTTAAATTACAGCATGTTCTAATATTTCACTTATTTTTATCTAGACCTTATTTCTGTTGACTAACTGCATTATTAGCATATAAGACAGGTGTTGCCTATTTTTGCAAAAAAAAATTATTATGCAACTAACATTAGTACTTCACAATATTTTACGCTGGGGCATTTTATTGTTTGGCCTATGGGCGGTGATAAATGCTATAACAGGTGTGATAAGTAGAAGGGCTTACAGCAGCGGCGATAATAAAAGCGGCCTTTTTTTTATGATCTTTTGCGATATACAATTACTGGTTGGATTGATATTGTTTTTCGGCAATGCCTGGTTTGATAAAATGAAAGAAGGTATGGGTGCAGTAATGAAAAATAATTA
>JBDSIB010000187.1:0-10149 GCA_039918155.1 Ferruginibacter sp. | reverse complement strand
GCTGCATTTATCAAAACAGATAATTATACAATGACAGCCGATACCGGTACTTCCGTGCATGTCATGCTTAATGATATTCATTTGGGAAAATTCAGTGTGCAGCATCAATACCGGGATGGAATGAATGCACTGGTAAAAGGATTGAAAGAACAGAATGCACAATTATTTATTTTATCCGGCGATAATGATACAGAAAAAGAAAATCTCTCTAAAATATTCGGGGCACAAACGCCATTACGTTTTAACCAATCACCTCAAGAGAAACTGGATTTTATACAAACCCTGCAACAGGACAAAAAAAATGTATTGATGATCGGTGATGGCCTCAATGATGCCGGTGCATTGATGCAAAGTAATGTTGGTATCGCCGTAACCGAAAACTCTTCCCGGTTTTCCCCGGCAAGTGATGCCATACTCGATGGGAATAAAGTAACAATGCTGGATAAATTTATCAGTTATGCCAAAGCCGGTAAAAATATTGTAATGGCAAGTTTTATTTTGTCCATTTTGTACAACGTGGTAGGTTTATCTTTTGCAGTGCAGGGTATTTTATCACCCATGGTAGCTGCCATTCTTATGCCTGCAAGCAGCATCAGCATTGTATTGTTTGTAAGCCTGCTTACTTCTGTAGTAGCCCGTAAAAAAGGATTGTAATTACGAACTGATTAAAATCATATTTCTCTTTGACAGTCATCATCTCTCATCCTCTTCTCCAAAGCTATTTTTGAAAAATAATTTAAATCTTCTCTTTTGAGCGCATTATTTATCCTCGTCGGCATAAGCATCATGATCGCAGGAAGTTTCCTCGCTGCTTTTTTATGGAGTGTAAAAAATGGCCAGTACGATGATGATTATACGCCCTCTGTCCGAATGCTTTTTGATGACAATAAAATACCAGAAAAACCTTCAACATCTTCTAAAAAAATAACCCAAACCAAAAAATAACATGCAGGTAGAAAAATTTTATTATGACAACCGGACTGTAAAAAACTTTGCGTATGCCACAATGATATGGGGAGGTGTTGGTATGCTGGTCGGCCTGTGGGCAGCACTGGAGCTTGTGTTTCCGCAACTGAATTTTATCCAGTATGCAGGCTTCGGAAGAATTCGTCCATTGCATACCAATGCGGTGATCTTTGCATTTGTAGGCAACGGTATTTTCATGGGCGTTTATTATTCATTGCAGCGCCTTTGTAAAGCCAGGATGTACAGTGATAAACTCAGCAAGATCCATTTCTGGGGCTGGCAACTGATCATTGTAGCGGCAGCCATTACCTTACCGCTGGGCTTAACACAAGGTGCAGAGTATGCAGAGCTGATCTGGCCGATCGATATTGCCATTACTATTATCTGGGTAGTTTTTGGCTGGAATATGTTTGGTACCATCATTCAAAGAAGAGAGAAACATTTATACGTTGCCATCTGGTTTTACATTGCCACATTTGTTACGGTAGCTGTATTGCATATTGTCCGTTCAGGACAGTTGCCATATAGCTGGTTAGAAAGTTACAGTTGGTACTCCGGCGTACAGGATGCATTGGTACAATGGTGGTATGGCCATAATGCTGTAGCATTTTTTCTTACAACACCTTACCTCGGGCTAATGTATTATTTTCTGCCAAAAGCGGCTAACCGTCCGGTTTACTCTTATAAACTTTCCATCATCCATTTCTGGTCACTGATATTTTTATACATCTGGGCCGGCCCCCACCATTTGTTGTACACGGCTTTGCCAAACTGGGCACAATCACTGGGCATCGTATTTTCCGTGATGCTCATCTTCCCAAGCTGGGGTGGTATGATCAACGGCTTGCTTACTTTAAGAGGCGCATGGGATAGAGTGAGAGATGATGTTATTTTAAAGTTCATGGTGGTAGCAGTAACCGCTTATGGTATGGCCACGTTTGAAGGACCAATGCTTTCTTTAAAAAGTGTAAGCGCTATTTCTCATTATACTGACTGGATCATTGCCCACGTGCACGTAGGTGCCCTGGGTTGGAATGGTATGCTCACCTTCGGTGTATTGTACTGGTTGATGCCACGTATTTTTAATACCACGCTTTACTCAAAAAAATTAGCAAGTTATCATTTCTGGCTGGCCACACTCGGCATTTTATTTTATGCCATCCCGATGTATTGGGCAGGTATTCAACAAAGCCTTATGTGGAAACAGTTTACAGAAGCAGGCCAGTTGAAATATACTTTTCTTGAAACAGTTACTTACATGAAACCCTTCTACGCAATGCGTTCATTGGGTGGCACGCTTTACCTGGCAGGGGTATTCTTTATGTTCTATAATATTTACAAAACAGTTAAGCAAGGCAAACTGGTAGCCAACGAAGAAGCAGAAGCCGCACCATTTGTAAAAGAATATGCAAAGCACAAGGGCGAACACTGGCATCGTGTAATTGAAAGAAGGCCGATCCAAATGATGCTCCTTAGTCTTTTTGTGATCCTGATCGGTGGCCTGATAGAAATGGTGCCAACATTCCTGATAAAATCAAATGTACCAACTATCAGCAGCGTGAAACCATATACGCCATTGGAGCTGCAGGGAAGAGATATCTATGTAAGAGAAGGCTGTTACCTCTGCCATTCTCAAATGATACGGCCTTTCCGGAGTGAGACAGAACGCTATGGTGAATATTCCAAAGCCGGTGAGTTTGTGTATGATCATCCTTTTCAATGGGGTAGTAAAAGAACCGGGCCCGACCTGGCAAGAGAAGGAACCGGCAACCTGAAAAAATCTGATGGCTGGCATTTCCGCCACTTCAGGGAACCCTCTTCTATGAGTGAAGGTTCTGTAATGCCTTCTTATGCTTTTTTAATTACGCAAAATCTTGACACCTCTAACACAGGCGCAAAAATAAGAGCGATGCGTACGCTTGGTGTACCCTATGCAAAAGGGTATGATCAGCAGGCAAACCAGGATCTGATGGCACAGGCAAACAGTGTACGGATCAACCTGAAAATAGAAGGCATCGAAGTTCCGGCTAACAGGGAAGTGATCGCATTGATCGCCTACATACAACGCATGGGAAAAGATATTACTAAATCAGAAACGCCTACTTCAAACAGATAAGTTATGTTCAAATTCATTCAACAATATGCCGAAAAGATCAGTAGTGTCAATATCTACCCGATGATATCACTGTTCATCTTTCTTCTTTTTTTTATTGTACTCCTGGTAATGGTAACAAAAATGAAGAAAGAAAATGTGGAAGAACTGGCGGCACTTCCTTTTGATACTACCGAAACAAATAACCCAACATTATAAATTTTATAGTCTATGTTTTTTAAATCTATAAAAAATAAAATTGCACTTACGGTAATGGCTATGTGCTTGTGCGGCAGTCTTGCTGCGCAGGATACAAAAGCTGTCGCTGCTACCTCTGTTTCCGGCTACAACCAGCTGGCCACTTTGATGGTAATTATGATCGTGGTGCTTGCATTCATCATCTGGGGAATGGGCCAGGTATTAACTGCAGTAGGTCGCCAGTTGCTGGATAAGGATAAGAAAGAAAAGAAATTACTCAGTGTATTATTGCTCATTGGCTTTTCATTGCTTTCCCAGATGAGTTTTGCACAGGATGCTGCTACTGCAGTAGTGCAAACGGTTCCTAACTATGGTGGCTTATCCAGGATGACCTTCTACATTTTTATCATCGTGCTTTCTACCGAAGTGATCATTATACTATTTATGGCTTTTTCTATCAGCAGAATGTACAACGAGTTGATGCCGAAAAAAGTAAAGCCGGTAAAAGAGGCCAGCAAGTTTGCAAGCATCTGGAAAACACTCGATAAAAAATTATTTACAAAAGCAGTATCTGTAGAAAAGGAAGCAGACATTTTGCTCGATCATGATTATGATGGCATTCGGGAACTCGATAATGCTTTACCACCCTGGTGGAAATATGGTTTTATTATTACCATTGGTATTGCCGTAGTGTACCTGCTAAATTTTCATGTGTTTCATACCGGCCTGAATCCTACGCAGGAGTACAATGTAGAAATGGCAAAAGCAAAAATTGAAAAAGAAGAATACCAGGCAAAGAATAAAGATAAGATCGATGACAACAATGTGCCGATGGCAGATGCGGATGGCATTAAAGCCGGCCAGACTTTGTTTGAAGCCAACTGTGCAGCCTGCCATTTAAAAGATGGTGGTGGTACTGTAGGTCCCAACCTAACAGATAATTACTGGTTGCACAAAGGCTCATTGAATGATGTGTATCACACCATCACTACAGGTTATCCTGATAAGGGAATGCCTGCGTGGAATGATAAATTCACAGCAAAGGAAATCAGCTTCCTGGCAAGTTTTGTAAAATCATTGAAAGGCACAAAACCTGCTGTACCAAAAGACCCGCAGGGTGACATGTATGACGATATTGCCGCAGGAAAAACAGATTCAGCAGCGGTTAAAAAATAAAATAAATGGCAGAAACCACAGACATACCGCAGGAAGCATTCCGGGATTCGATTGCGACCATCAGCAAAGAAGGTAAAAGAAATTTTATCAGTCCAAAAAAACCTAAGGGGCGCTTGTACAATTTGAGAACCTGGTTCAGTATCGGTTATCTTATTGTGTTCTTTACACTGCCTTTTATTAAAGTAAATGATGCGCCATTGTTCCTGTTCAATATCCTGGAACGTAAATTTATTTTCTTCGGAATGATCTTCTGGCCGCAGGACTTTTTTATTTTCGCTATCGGGTTCCTCACGTTCATGGTTTTCATTATTCTATTCACTGTGGTATTCGGGCGGGTATTTTGTGGCTGGGCATGTCCGCAAACTATTTTTATGGAAATGGTTTTTCGTAAAATAGAATACTGGATAGATGGCGACGCAACGCAACAGAAAAGATTAAGTGCCATGGCCTGGACTGCAGAAAAGATCCGGAAGAGAACTATAAAGTTTGTCGTGTTTTATGGCATCTCTTTTTTGATCGCTAATTTTTTCCTGGCCTATATCATCGGAATGGATCAATTGATCGGCTATGTAAAAGATCCCGGGGCCAATACAGGCACACTTATTTCGCTGATGATGTTTACCACCGTTTTCTTTTTTGTTTACTGGTGGTTCCGGGAGCAGGTATGCCTGGTGGTATGTCCTTACGGAAGATTGCAGGGTGTATTGCTGGATAAAAATTCTATCGTAGTCGCATACGATCACAAACGGGGTGAGCAGCGGGGTAAACTTAAAAAAGCCCCTGAGCATGATTGTAAATGCACAGACTGTAAAGAAGATGGTGCCTGTAACAGTATCGCCGCAAAAATGGAAGCGATTACCAAACAGGGCGATTGTATTGATTGCTTTGCCTGTGTAAGGGTATGCCCAACGGGCATAGATATACGCAATGGCACACAGCTGGAATGTGTGAACTGTACCGCCTGTATTGATGCCTGCGATGACATCATGACCAAGATAGATAAACCGGTGGGGCTTATCCGCTATGCATCTGAGAACAGTATCAGCAATGGCGTTAAATTAAAATTCAACGGAAGAATAAAATCTTACACCGCTGTGCTGGCCTTGCTGATTACACTCCTCGGCTTTTTACTGGTAAGCCGCAGCGATCTTGATGCAACATTAATGCGTACTGCAGGCATGACCTACACTACCCTTCCCGATGGACGCATCAGCAATCTATACAATTTAAAGCTGGCCAATAAAACGCATAAGAATATTGTGTTTACCCTAAAGCTGGAAAATCTGCCTGGTGAGATTGTACCGGTTGGTAGTGGAGAGTTCACCGTAAAAAAAGAAGACTATTCCAACCTGCAGTTTTTTTTAAAACTAAATAAGGCATCTATAAAAAACTGGAAAACAGAAGTGCAGATCGGAATGTATGAGCAGGATTCTACCACAAAAATCAATAAAAAAATAAAAACCATTACGGCCAAATTTATTGGGCCTGAAGTTTACAACTAAAATCATTTATTATGAATTGGGGCTATAAAATACTCGTCGTTTATATTGTTTTTATTTCCGGTATTGTGTTCATGGTTGTAAAATCATCCAGTCAGAAAGATGACCTGGTAACAACAGACTATTATGAAAAGGAATTAAAGTACCAGGATAAGATAGATGAGATGAACCGGGTGCAGGCACTTTTTGATTCTGTACAATATGAAGTAAAAGGCAATGAGCTCATTATTGCCTTTCCAAAAGATTTTAAAGGCAAACTGGTTACCGGCGAAGCATTTTTATATTGTCCTTCTGATGAAGACAGAGATTTTAAAAAAAGTTTTTCTGTACAGGATGAGGTTTTAAAAATAGCCTTACCGAAAGCAACAAAGGGCCTGCACGAATTACACCTGAGCTGGAAGCAGGGAAACCTTTCTTATTATTTTGAAAAGAAAATAATCATTTAAAATGATACAGTTATTCATAGTGGCATTTACGATCGGCATACTGGGCAGTTTTCACTGTGCAGGTATGTGTGGGCCATTGGCTTTATCATTGCCATTGAGTAGCAACAGCACTGCTGCAAAATTTTCCGGTGCTTTAATGTACAATGCCGGCAGAGTGATCACATATTCCTGCTTTGGATTGCTGTTCGGTTTAATTGGTCAAACAGCTTCTCTTTTTAATTTTCAGCAATGGCTTTCTATCATTGCCGGCGTGCTGATACTTTTTTTTATTCTGATGCCCGCAAAATATAAAATTCAAAATACTGCTTCCTCTTATACCACTTCTTTTTTTACAACTATCCGGAAAAGGCTGGGTGTATTGTTTACCAAAAAGAACCAGTCTTCTCTTTTTGTCATCGGGTTACTAAATGGCTTATTGCCCTGTGGCCTGGTATACATGGCGGTAGCGGGCGCTATTGCTGCAGGCGATGTAAAAAGCAGTGTTTTATTTATGGCAGCTTTTGGCTTGGGCACCCTACCCATAATGTGGAGCATTGCATTTTTTGGTAATTATATAGGTATAGGTATCCGGCAAAAAATAAAAAAAGTTTATCCATACATGATGGCATTAATGGCTTGCCTGCTGATATTAAGGGGAATGGGATTGGGTATTCCTTATGTAAGCCCGGTAATGAAGTCGGCAAAAAGAGTAGCGGTAGAATGCTGCGTAAAACCATAAGGCAGCAACAGTTTTAAGTGAAAGTGTAAAAATATTATTTGAATTAAAAAAAGTTTCCCTGAAAATGTCACCCGCTAAAATATATCAAACTGATCAGTTCCGGCATGAGAATAAAACCTGGTGCCGCCTGCTCGATTTTTTTAAAGAAGAGAATGCTTTTTTAAAAACACGTTTGTCTGAAGTGCTCGATAGAAGCTCTGATAAAGAATTTCTTGCGCTGGCGGAGCAGTTCCAGAATAAGTTTATTATAAGAGATGAATACATTGATGAATTAAGGCACGATATTAATGAACAGGAAGATGCATTGGAAAAAACCAGCGGTGTTTTACCGGATAATATTTTAACAAAAAAGCAGGAAAAACTGCGGAATGAAATGGAACATTTTGAAAAGGATTTTAATACTTTAAAGAATGGATTCAATAAATACCTTTCGGTATCAAGTCTATAATCTAACCACAGAGTTAATGGAGTTTTTCTTCACAGAGTTTACAAGGTTCTTTACCGCAAAGGCGCTAAGGTTTGAATAAATTAATCAGAGAGTTAATGGAGCTTTCTTCACAGAGTTTACAGAGTTATTTACCGCAAAGGCGCCAAGACGCTAAGATTGGAATTAATTTACAACAGAGTTAAGGAAGTTTATTTACATAGTTAACAAAATAAAATAAAGATACTCCATAAACTCTGTGAAAAACTCTTGTGTTTCTCTGTGGTAAAACTCTCCTAATTCAACATGCCCGCCAACTTTTTTTGATTGGTAATAGTGATATTGCCATTCTTAATTTCTATCAAATTTTCGCTTTTAAAATCACTCAGCGTACGAATCAATGATTCAGTAGCGGTACCGGCAATATTTGCCAGGTCTTCCCGGGAGATATGAATAGAAAAATTTTCCTTCTGTTCCGGTTGATATTTTTCCTGCAGCGTAAGCAATGCATCTGCCACCCGCTTGCGTAGTGAGTTATAAGCCAGGCCCAGCAATTGATTTTCTTTTTCCGTTACATTTTTTGCCAGCAGTTTAATAAACTTATAGGTTACTTCTCTATTGCTCCGCAACAGGTTCTCAAAATCTTCTTTAGGGATGATGGCAATCTCTGTTTCTTCAATCGCTTCTGCACTTTCTTTGTAAACTGTTTCTTCCAGCAGCGCATTGTATCCAAAAAAATCTCCTTCATTAAAAAGCCCCACGGTCAGTTCTTTTCCTGCATCGTTCATTTTAAATGTCTTTACTTTTCCTTTTTGCAAATAATAAAGTTTGTTGGGATGATTCCCTTCTGTATAGATCGTTTGCTTTTTTTTGTAGTGATCAATATTGCGGTCTACGGCAAGTTGCTGCAGCGCATTCGCTCCACTAAAGTCATGGATCATTTCATGCAATCCTTCTGCGTCACTTTTATAATTTTTACCAAGCAGGCTTGTTTTTTTTATCCTGCTTTCTACGGCATTCAGTAATTCAATATCGCTGAAGGGTTTGGTTATATAATCATCCGCACCCATTTCCATTCCTTTTCTAAAGTCGCTCCGCTCCGCTTTTGCAGTTAAAAAAATAAAGGGCACCGATTTCAGATCTTCATTACGGTTCAGCAGGTGCAACACGCCATAGCCGTCCAGCACCGGCATCATAATATCGCAGATAATAAGATCAGGTTTTTCTTTCATAGCCTTTTCTACACCCACTTTTCCATTTTCAGCAGCCGTTACTTTATATCCTGCCAATTCCAGTATCTCCTTTGTGTTCTCTCTTATTTCAAAATTATCTTCTATCAATAATAAGTGCGTCATATTTTAATGCTGCTCTTTTTTTAGAGTGAGCATAAATGTAGTTCCTTTTTCCAGCACACTTTCAAATTCAATTTTACCTTCCAGTATCTCAACGTATTTAGAAACGATGTGTAAGCCAAGGCCGGTACCCTGTATGTTTATCACATTTGCAGCTCTGAAGAAACGGCCAAAAAGATATTCCTGGTCTTTTTGAGGAATGCCCATGCCGCTATCTTTTACAGTTAATTTTATCTCATTCGTTCTCACCTTACTTGTTATTTCAATGGTACTTACTTCCGGTGAAAATTTTATTGCATTCGACAAAAGATTGGTCATAATATTTCTCAACAGGGAGGGGTCAGAAAAAATATTTTCATCACCGGTATGCACGTAAATAAACTGCTGACCCGTTTTTGCAATGGCTTTCATTTCACTGCAAAGCAATTCTATCATATCTCTCAGGTTGAACATTACATTGTTTGCAATGATCTTCCCATCCTCCATTTTTCCAATAGAAAGAAATTCATCCAGCAGACTGGTAAGATTATTTACCGAAGCTTTAATGCGGTGAATATGTTTGTTGCGTTTTTCCTGTTCATCGCTTTCGGTATATTTTGCCAAAAGGGAGGCAGAAGAAAGTATAGTGCTCAACGGTGTGCGGAACTCATGTGATGCCATCGAAACAAAACGGCTTTTCAAATCGCTTAATTCTTTTTCTTTACTCAATGCCTTCGTTAGTTCTTCTTTGGAAACCTGCAGTTCCTGCATGGTCTCAGTTAATTGCCTGGTCCGTTGTTCCACCGTACTCTCCAGGTTATCCTTAAAATTCACCAGGTCATCTTCTGCTTTTTTACGGATAGAGATATCGCTGATAAAAGCAATACCGAATTCTTCGCCATTGTTAAGATAATTTCCCAGGCTTACTTCTACCGGGAATTCCACACCATCTTTTCTTATAGCAAACAGGATCAAACCGACGCCCATGGGCCGCTTCTTCGGATGTTTCATATAGGTCTCCCTGTGACCCACATGTTTATGCTGATAGCGTGCCGGTATCAGAAGCTCAATTGGCTGGTCTTTTACTTCCGGCAGTGTATATTTAAAAAGATCCAGCGCAAAAGGATTTACCGAAACAATAATTCCTTTGCTGTTGATCACCACGATTCCCATGGAAGCATGATTAAAAATAGCCCTGTCTGTATTTTGAATGGTTTGCAATTAGTGTTCTTTAAAAAAAATTAAATATATGCAAAGGTAAATGGGGAAAGGGGAAATACAATTATACGAATAAGGACG
>JBDSIB010000186.1:0-19921 GCA_039918155.1 Ferruginibacter sp. | reverse complement strand
CAATGAACATTCGCCGCTCGACTTTTCTGACTATAAGCAAACAACCATACTCAGGCGAATTAAAAGACGGGCCGTTTATAAAAACTTTTCTTCGCTGGAGAAATACTTTGACTATCTAAAAAATGATCCGGAAGAAGTAGTGATATTGGCTAAAGAATTTTTGATAAGTGTTACCTCTTTTTTTAGAGATAAAGAAGCCTTCGAAAAACTGGAGCAAATCATCATTCCGGATATCATTAATAAATTAACGCCGGGCGAAGAACTAAAAATATGGATTGCCGGTTGTGCTACCGGGGAAGAAGCTTATAGTGTAGGTATGCTTATTTGTGAGCAACTGGGACCTGATCATCCACATACAGTTGTAAAAATATTTGCTACAGATATTGATACTGCCGCCCTGGCTTATGCAGGCAAGGGAGTATACAATAGTGATATAGAAAATGCCGTATCAGCCGAACGGCTTGCAAAATTCTTTTATAAAGATGGAGATAAATACAGGGTAAAACCCGAGATACGTAAAATGGTGATCTTTGCCCAACACGACCTGGTGAAAAATCCGCCGTATTGCAATATGTCTTTAATATGCTGCCGCAACCTGCTTATTTACATGACGCAGCCGCTGCAGAAAAAAATATATTTAATGTTGCTCTTCGGGCTAAAAATGAACGGCTACTTATTTTTAGGACGGAGTGAAAACCCTTTGTCTATTATTCAAAGCCTGTCTGTGATAGACAAAAAATGGAAGATATACCGAAACATAGAAACCAAGCGGGTGCTGCGTTTTGATGCGTTTTCGCTGCCTTCATTACAGGAAAGCAAATTTTCTATACCAACATCTTTAAGAGAGAACGGTATAGAAAAATCAATGTTCAACCTCGATGAAGCAGTTAACAGTGAACTGATAGATGACCTGGATCAGCTGGTAGTTTGCATCGATGAAAGCAATCATGTGGTAAAATCTTATGGAGATACCACTAAATATCTTTTACAAAAAAACTTTTATTCAGACCTTACAGAACTGCTGCCAAAACAGTTGGCTATTGCATTCAGTTCTTTAAAAAAAGAAGCTTTAATTACCGGTAAAAAAACCACGGTAAGAGGCATTAATGCCGGCAACGAAGACGGGACGAAGAAAACAATTATTTCCGTAACACCCATGCAGGTAAAAAAAGGCGAACAGAAATTACTGATGGTAAGCTTTTGTAAAGATGCTGATGGTACCGAAGTAAAAGACATGCCTGTATTTGATGAAACCTTGTATTATAATGAGTACACGCATAATATAGAAGAGGAACTAAAAGAATTAAAAGACCAACTTCATTTTGCTAATTTAAAAATAGACGACTCTAATGAGAACATGCAGTCTTTTAATGAAGAGCTGATATCTGCAAATGAAGAAATGCAAAGCACCAATGAAGAAATGCAGAGTGTAAATGAAGAGTTGCATACCATTAATGCAGAATACCAGTTAAAAAATAAAGAGCTGGTAGAGATCAACGACGATCTAAATAATTATTTCAGAAGCAATGTGAACGGACAGTTGTTTGTTGATAACGATTTGCTGTTGGTAAAATTTTCTCCCGGTGCAGTAAAGCAAATAAACCTGCTGCCCACCGACATAGGCAGGCCTATTAGTAATATTTCTACCAATATAAAGTTTGAAACAATATTGGATGATATCAAAAAAGTGATAGCCGATGGAGCGGTTATTACAAAAGAAATAGAAACCAGCAACGGAAAATGGTACCAGATAATGACCATGCCCTATATACAGGAAATTGATTATGTACGAAAGGGAGCCATCATTACTTTTAACGATATTACCGAGTTAAAAAAAGCAGAGTACGAATTGGGTAAAAAAAATCTAAGCCTGCTGCGTATAAATGCTGACCTGGACAATTTTGTACATACTGCTGCGCATGACCTGCTGGCACCATTGGGCAATATACAGATGAGCATTGATATTATGAATAAGATAAAAAATGTTGATCCTCATTTAAGTCATTATTTAGACATCATATATTCGTCGGTACATAAATTCCGTGGGCTGGTAAGCGATATATCATTGGTATCAAAAATGGAAAATGATATGATAGCCACAGAAATGGTGGAGCTGGATGAAGTAATAAATAATGTGGAGTGGAGCCTGCAGGAAAGAATAATTGCAGCCGGCGCAGTAATAAACAAGGATCTGCAAATACAGCAAATTCGGTTTTCCAAAAAGAACCTTCGCAGCATTTTATACAACCTGGTATCCAACAGTATTAAATTTAAAAGCAAGGAGCCGCTCGTTATAAATATTAGTACCGTTAAAGATGGTGAGTCGGTCATATTATCCGTGCAGGACAATGGCATCGGCATTGCCAAAGCGCAACTTGCAAATATTTTCAATATGTACACCCGATTGCACAGTGATATAGATGGGCAGGGCATAGGACTGTGCCTTGCAAAAAAAATCGTGGATGCTGCCGGCGGAAATATTATTGTAGAGAGTGAGCCTGGCCAGGGCAGTAAGTTTATGATCTATCTAAACGAAGAGCCGGTGCTGGTGGACGACCTTGTACTTAGTTAATGTTGCTGGATTCAGTGGTTGAAATTAAGCCGTCGTTAATTTTCAAGCCACAAATCTTCACGAATATTTATAATCTATAGATCCTACTTTAATATTGGGCATTATTATACCCGTATGGCCCAGCCATTGTTTTTATACTGTTAAGGTTATAAGATCATTTTTATTGTAATTAAAAAAGAGTTTGAGGCAGAATAGCCCCGGAGTAGTGTTTAAAGGTAGAATGATGAATAAAACAGATTTTCTATTTTGTTGCCCCATGGTTATGGAGCTTCATTTGTAGCCTGTTACAATAAATACCGTCAAAAGGTAAAAAATGAAACTCTACATAAAATATATGGTAAGCCTCCGTTGCAAAATGGTGGTAAAAGAAGAGTTGAAAAAACTAAAAATAGGTTATGCCACGGTTGAGCTGGGAACAGTGCAGATGCTGCAGGTAATTTCAAAAGAAAAACGGGCAGAGCTTAAGAAGAATCTGTTAATGTCAGGTCTGGAATTACTTGACAATAAAAAAAGCATCCTTATTGAAAAGATAAAGGATGTGATCATAGAAATGATCCATTATGCTGATGAATTACCCGACGGAAATTATTCTGATTACATCAGCGAAAAACTACACAACGATTATACCTACCTCTCCAACACATTTTCGGAAGTGCAGGGAATTACCATTCAGCACTTTATCATTATGCATAAAATTGAAAAGGTAAAAGAACTATTGTTGTACGATGAACTTAACCTTACCGAGATATCCTACAAAATGCACTACAGCAGTGTGGCCCACTTGTCAAACCAGTTTAAAAAAATTACCGGACTCTCTCCCTCTTTCTTTAAAAAATTAAAGCAAAAAAGATTAGAGAACCTGGAAAACCTGTGATATATGTAATCCTTTTAACTACATGTGTAATTATTTAAAAGGAACTTAGCCGAACTTTATCTACAGCACTATTTATAGGTTTTCAATGCCTTCATCAGCTTTTGCATTTTGCGATCCAGTACTTCAAAAAGTCATTAATATCTAAATCATTTTTAATGAAACATAATAACAACTCCGCAGAACTCGAAAAAGGAAAAATTCATATTGTTGTTGAAATTATTGAATACCTGCCCAACTCGGTTGTAAGTAAGACGATCATAAAAAAAACATCCGGAAATATTACTGTTTCTTCTTTTGATGCGGGAGAGGAACTGGCAGAAAAAATGTCGCCGTTTGATACTTTTATACAGATCATTGACGGTACTGCAGAACTAATTATTGATGATAAGAATTATGATTTGAAATTGGGAGAGGGCATTATTATTCCGGCGCATGCTAAACAGCGTTTTAACGCTAACGTTCAATTTAAAATGATCTCCACTGTAATTAAAAGTGCGTATGATTGATAAAATTATATAAAGGAAACATTGGACATAAAACGTTTCTCCATTATTACTAAATAAAAATAATGAAAGCCATTTTTTACTGTCATTACTTTTCGTTCCGAAATCAATTCTTATTCAGGACAAGGCCAGCAACAGCATTTGCTTTGCAACATCAATTGCCGATGCCGGATTTTGACCGGTAACGATATTTTCATCTACTACCACATAACTGGAAAAGTTTTCTTTCTTACTAAACGATGCACCGAGTTCAATTAATTTTGTCTCTAATAAAAACGGTGGTTTCTCATTTAACACAATGGCTTCTTCTTCGCTGTTGCTGAAGGAGGTAAGTTTCCGGTTTTTTATCAAAGGGGATCCGTCTGCATGTGTAAGTGTACAAAGGGCTACCACCGCATGGCCAACAAAGCCAATCAGTTTCTCATCCTCAACAAATAATTGCAGAATTTCGTTTAAAGATTTATTACCTGCAAAATCCCACATGGCGCCATAGCCGCCGGCTAAAAATACCAGGTCATAATCTTCTGCCTTTATCTCTTTAAGCGGAATTGCATGCGAAAACTGGTACATGGCCCGGGCATCAGCGATAAAGCGTTTGGTATTTTCTGTAGTGTTTGATAATGACTGGCTATTAGCGTCAATCGGTATTTGTCCGCCCGATGGGGATGCGATAGTAATAAATTCGCCACCATCTTTAAATATAAAATACGGTGCTGCAAGGTCTTCCAGCCAAACGCCGGTTTTGTTGTTTGTATCTTCTAATTTATTATTGGAGGTAGTAATAATTAAGCTGCGTAAAGATTTCATTAAAATGTGTTTTTATAATTTGTTGTGGGAATAGTTAGAAGCTTCGGAAAAATATATTTAATGTACTTACCAGTAAAATATATTCTTGCTCATTATTCGTAACCGCTTTTAATTACTGTAGATATCATTTTAAACTTTTTTTCGGCGTTGAACCGCTGTTTAGCATGAGCGGGAATGATGATACCCATTCCCAGCTTTAGTTTGTACGTCTTATCATTAATAGTGATTTCAGCAGCACCATCAATTATTTGTATGTAGGTATCAAAAGGAGATGTTTTTTCTGCAAGTTCTTCGCCTTCTGCGAATGCTGAAACTGTTACATTACCTGTTGTTTTCTTTATAATTGTTCTGCTTAGAACTGAGTGCGGAACATAATCGATAATTTCTATTATGATATGAACTTTTGATTTTTCCAGTTCTTTAACCTCACTTACTTTTTTATGTTTTAATGTACTCATTTTTTTGGCTTAACAAGTGATTGTAATTATCCTGCTTTTTAGTAGGGATAATAAAAAGAGGAATTGTTACATTATGTAAAACATATTCTGTTATACTTCCCATTACGATGTTTTCCAGCCACCGCCGGCTGTGAGATCCCATTGCAATAATGTCAGTATCCAATTCTTCTGCTGCGTTTAAAATTGACTCCCCCACACTACCTTCTTTTACAAGTATTTTTATATCATCATCCCCAAGATGATCTCTCACTTTTTCAAGAAAATACTTCGTTTTAATTTTTAATTCATCCATAATACCAGGGCCTAACAAATCTAAATTAGCATAACCCCCAAATCCCATGATGGGCCCAAATGCAGTAGAGGCGTACCAGGCTGGGTTGCCGACGACATGCAGTAATGTAATTTCGGCATGCTTATGCCCGCCAAGCCAAAACACATCCTCTGCAACCTTTTGTGCAGTCTTGCTATAATCCAGGGCGATAAGTATTTTTTTCATTTTATTTATTTTTTAATTCCTGTCTTCGTGTAGTTAATTGTATTATCTCTGCCTAAACTTTAATCGTTAATTTAATCGCCTCGGCACTTATTTTTTTGTGTACTTTGCTACCAGGTTATTTATTGCTTCATTGTAAGTATCCGGCTCTATATCTGTTATTGGTTCTACAACTTCCGCCGGAGTTATAACGTTTATATCAGGTATGGCATCCGGCAATACAGGTAACTCTGCAGGTAATTCTTTCGGGTTTTCAGTGACTGCGGTATACATTTTTATGATAGTTTTTATATCTTCTTTAGTAAAAAATTCATCTATATAAAGTTGAGATTTTAATCAGTCCGGGAGTTATACAAAACAATAAAAGAGTTGCATCATTCACTGTTTTTTGACAGGCTACCAGATCCGTTATTACTTTAGTCATTTTCATAGAATGCTAACTTATTATTGAGCTCCACAATATGCAGTTGCATATCTCTTATGCGTTGTAATAAGTAACTGATGGTTTCTATGCCCTCTATATTAATATCCATTTCCTGCTTAAGACGCATAAGTTGTTCTAAATGCTTAAGCTGACTTACAGGTACAAATACTTTTTCCCCGATGCTGGTAATATCTATCAGACCGGAGTCCTTCAGGGAATATATAAAGGATAGCTCAACATGATGATATGTACAAAAATCAATCACCGGTATCATACTTTCTGATTCCATAATTATTTAAGTTTAGATAATTCAGTAATCAATGTTTTTTGTTGCTCCGTAAGGTTAGCAGGCAATTCTATTTCATAAGTAACATACAGGTCACCGGTTTCTCCTTCTTTTTTATAAACGGGGAACCCTCTGCCCTTCATCCTGATCTTAGTACCATATTTAGTTTCCGGATTTACTTTTAGTTTCACTTTCCCGTTCAACGTTTCGATCACTGTTTCTCCGCCTAATAAGGCCGTGTATAGATCAATAGTTGCTTTTGTGTAAAGATCATTTCCCTGCCGTTTAAAAGCCGGGTTAGGGGTAATTATAAATGTTATGTATAGATCACCCGCCGGGCCGCCATTTGCACCGGGAGAACCGTAACCTTTCAGTTTTATTACCTGCCCGTTTGCAATGCCAGCAGGTATAGTAATGCGTACATTTTTACCATTTACAGTAAGCGTTTGCTGGTGCGTTGCCATTGCGTCAATAAGACTTAGCGTAAATTCTGCATTGTAATCCTGCCCCCTATATTGGGTTTGCCTGCGGCGATCAGAACCGCCAAACATAGATTCAAAAAAACTGGAGAAATCTGCTTCATCATTGCCGGAGAATTGTTGTCCTCCACGGTTTTGGCGCCGTTGTTGATCTCGCTGTTCAAACTGATCTGCATGTTGCCAGTCTTTACCATGCAGGTCATACTTCTTTCTTTTTTCCGGATCACTCAACACCTCATTGGCTTCATTGATGGCCTGAAATTTTTTGTGCGCTTCTTTGTCGTTTGGGTTAAGGTCGGGATGTAGTTTCCTGGCCAGTTTGCGGTAAGCTTTTTTTATATCCTCTTCCGTCGCTATTTTTTCAATTTCTAAAACTTTATAATAATCAATAAATTCCATGCAATTTTAATTTTTAGCTACTAATTATTTTACCATCTTCCATTTGTATTATTCTGTGCATCCGCTCAGCAAAGCTTTCGTCGTGAGTTACAATTAATAAGGTCTGCCTAAATTCTTCTGATAATTTTTTGAAAAGATCGAAAACATTATCACTGTTTTTTTTATCAAGATTACCGGTTGGCTCATCACCCATAATTATATCAGGATCGTTTATTAATGCCCTGGCAATAGCTACCCGCTGCTTTTCTCCTCCTGATAACTGATTAGCCTTTTTCATAGCCAGTTTACCAATGTCTAAAATTTTCAATTTTTCAATTGCATTGTTTTCTATTTCTTTGTCAGAAAGCTTAGCCAGTTTTAAACCAGGAAGCATTACATTTTTTAATACAGTAAATTCCTCCAGTAAATAATGAAATTGAAATACAAATCCGATCTTTTGATTACGAACCCCTGCTAATACTTTATCTTTTTTATGTACCATAGAAACAGTATCGATCAGCAATTCTCCATTATAATCTGTATCCATTGTTGATAAAATGTATAATAAAGTAGATTTACCACAACCCGATTTTCCTGTAAGTGCTACAAACTCCCCTTTAGCAATTTCAATATTTATATCTGTAAGTACTTTCACTTTTACAGGATCATTAAATTCTTTATAAATGTGTATCGCCTCTAAAATATTTTGTTTCATTTTATTTACCTCTGATGATTACTACCGGATCTACCTTACTTGCTTTACGTGCCGGAAACCAGCCGGCAAAAAAAGTAGTAAGTAAAGAAAAAATGCCACCGATCAAATAAAATATGGGGTTATAATTAATGGGGTAGGTTTTTATTGTAGGCAGCGATGCAGTTGAAAAAGGTACCTGGTCAATAATGGCCGATAAACCAAAGCCTAACAATAAACCCAGTAAACCCCCAAGCACACCGATACTTGTAGCAATTACAAGAAAAATATTTTGGACGTCCCTGCCGGTAAACCCCGTTGCTTTTAGTATTGCAATGGTATCCATCTTTTCATAGATCATCATGTTTAAAATATTATAAATACCAAAGCCGGCAACAACCAGCAACACAATGCCTACCGAATAAGAAATGAGTGTTCGCACAAAACTCCCTGTTTCAAATTGCGAATTGGCAGTTTGTATATCAAGTGCATCAATATCAAAAAGACTGGCATATTCTTTTGCAATTACAGGTGCCGCAGTTATATCTTTAAGTTTTATTTGTATATCCGTAATAGAAGTATTTGGCTCGCCCATTATTTTTTGTACGGTAGCGATGGAAGCATAGCTCTGTGTTTTATCCAGATCCTGTACACCCGTTTGATACAGGCCTGTTACTTTCAACTGAAATATTTCGCCGCTTATGTTAGACACCTGCACCCTGTCGCCGATTGCAGCAGACAGTTCAGTAGCAAGGCCTTTTCCTAAAATTATACTGTTAGGGATTTTTTCTATATCATCAGAAATACCTTCCGTTATATAATCATTAAAATAAAATAACCTGCTCTCATTTTTTACATCTATACCATTTATAACTGCCGCAATATTAATAGTCATGTCGTTAAAAAAAACAGGCGTTATTATTTTGGGCGCTACACCCAGTACACGATTGTCTTTTTCCAATGTTCTTATAATGGCTCCGCTATTATATATCTGCTGCCTGGCAGCAGCAGGTTTTACAGATCGTATAAAGTTGTATTGATTTTTATAAATTGCTGATCTATTTACCGGTTGATCTTTGCCGGGCTGAATTTCATTGTATAACCCGATATGGGCTGTCCGGTTAAGCAATAACCCATCCAGCAAATCATTAAGGCCTGCCATAAAACTCAGCAGTGCTATGAACATAGTAATGCTGAAAGTAACGCCTATGGCGGCAACCATTGTCTGTTTCCATCGTGCCAGCAACAATGCTTTGGAAATACTTACAATGAGTTTACTATTCATAATGCAGGTTTATAAATAAATTCCCTCGTGGTGATCCCGCTTATTATTTCTACTTTCTCATAATCTTTTAAGCCGATAATTACCTTTATTTTTTTGCCATTATCTGCAATAACAGAATCGCCGGGCAGTAAGTAACTTCTCGGGATGGTAATGGCATTTACTTTTTGTTGTATCACAATATTGGCTTCGCAGGTAAGGTTAGGATACAATGTTTCCGGTTGCTTTAGGAAGGACGCTTCTATTTTAAAAGACTTCGATTTTTCATTCATGATTGGGTCAATTTTAGTGACGACAGCTTCAAAGATTTGCCCTTTGTAACTATCCATACTCAACAAAATATTTTGACCCAGTTTTATCCTGGTAATATCATATTCATCTACCAGTAGCTCTAACATAAAACTGCCGGCATTGCCAATAACTGCAACAGGGCTCAACGTATTTACCATTTCGCCCTTTTTCGCAATGATGTTATACACCCGCCCATCTACATCGCTTTTTATCGTGTAATCACTATTAATGCTGGCAGCTATTTGCAGGTTATGCTCAGATTGGTTACCCTGAAAATCGATTTGTTTTTTTAATTGCGTATAACGAAGTTTAGAAGCCTCATATGCAGTTAGCGAACTTTTATAACTAAGTTGCCGCTGCTCTAATTCATTTTTTGTTCCAATATTTTCATTCCACAAATTTTGCTGACGGGTTTGCAGCAAGGCATCCGCATCCATTTTATCTTTGGCAAAATTTACATCGATTTGCAATTCACGTAACTTTTCTGCATTGGCATTTACCGAATTATAATTAGCAGATAATTCTGCGTTCTCGGTATTCAACTGTGCATTGGTATTAACCAGCCGGATTATGGTATCCCCTTTTTTTACTTCATCACCTTCCTTTACTACTATTTCTGATATCAATCCATTTACACTGGAAAATACATTGTATTGATCAGTGCTTTTAACAATGCCCGACGCATATACTGACTCTGTTATTGACTCTTGTAAAGGCAATGTTTTCTCCGGGCTGCTTTTGCAGGAAGGCATTAGCAAGACCAGGAATAAAAGTGCAATGCAAGGCCTGGTCATCATAAAATCTTAGTTTTTAATTTCTTCGTGAAAAGAGTTCTTTCTTTTACTATCCATTGCGTTTGCAGGATGATTATAATGCAGATAATGGTGATTGCCGGTAAACCGGGTAATCAGTGTAACCTTTATAATCCGCTGTGTAAAAAAGATCCATATCGAGCTCTTTGGATAAAGGCTGGTTATTGGTAAGCCTTGCAACCAGGTCAGGATTATTTATAAATGGCCGCCCAAAGGCAATAAGGTTTGCAAGACCGCTTTTTAAATCGGCTTCTGCCTTTGCCTTATCATAGCCGCCGCAAAGAATAATACTGTTGGTGAAATTTTTACCGATCAGCTTTTTTATTTCAACAGGCACTTCCGGTGCACCCATTGCACTATGGTCAACGATGTGGATATAAGCAATGCCAACATCATTTAGTTGCGTAGAGAGGTAATCATACGTGGCATCTATTTCAGGGTAAGGCGGCATATCACTGGCTACTCCATAAGGGGACAAACGGATTCCCGTATTTTCTTTTCCAATTTCTGCCGCTACAGCTGTTACTACTTCAATAACAAAGCGGCAGCGGTTTTCGATGGATCCGCCATAATTATCTTGACGCATGTTGCTTACAGGAGATATAAACTGTTCTAATAAATATCCGTTTGCTCCATGTAATTCAACGCCGTCAAATGCTGCAGCAATGGCATTTTTAGCAGCAGTAACATATTCATTTTTTGAATGAAGAATATCGTCGGTTGTCATTTCTTTAGGAACTATAAAGTCCTGTAATTGTTTGGCATCTGTCCACATTTGGCCCGCTGCTTTTATTGCAGAAGGAGCCATTATTATTGCACCTTCCGGCATGTTAAGGGGGTGGCTGATTCTGCCGGTATGCATTAACTGTACAAATATTTTCCCGCCACTTCCATGAACGGCGTCGGTGGTTTTTTCCCAGCCTGCTGTTTGTGCTTCGCTATACATTCCTGGTATTCTTGCATAACCCAACCCATTGGGTGATGGTGAAGTGCCTTCGGTTATAATCAAGCCTGCTGAAGAACGTTGCTCATAATATTTTGCCATTAGGTCGTTGGGTATATTGCCGATTGCTCTGCACCTTGTCATAGGCGCCATCACCATATGATTTCGAAGTGATGTAGTACCTACCTGGATCGCTTCAAATAATTTATCTTCCTGCATGTGTGCTCTTATTTATACGGTGATTAAATGTTTTGTCTTTAAATTTTTACCTCATTCTCCAACAATATTTTTTTTACAATCATAGTTTTTTATTGGCTGATATTACGTTGCCAAATAATTACTTCCGGAAATATTTATTTTAATAGAGTTACCAGTTTTACTTTTATATGCTCATTTTTAAGTACAAAAAATTTGTTGGCCATCATAAGTACAATAGAAATAATCAATGCAATAGTAGCAAGCCTTACTGCTGAAGCGTACCGCTTGGTTCCCCTCCCGGTTATTTTTACATTCATGTTGTAAGAATGGACATTGGCTTCAATTTCATGAAGTAATATCTCTCTATAACTTTTGTTCAGAAAGTCTTTATATTTTGAAACAGTAAAAGCCTGGTCAAGAGGGTTTGTTCTGAAAATACTAAGTAGTAAAAGGATAGACCAGATAAATAAGGCGATGGGGACGACTGAAATAAATTGAATTACCTGGATATTCCCATCCATCCCACTTAAAAAAAACGGTATGAACAATGCTGTGGCTCCAATGATTGTTCCTGCATAAGAATGCTGCTGCCGATAAGAATCTACCTGCTTTTCTATAATTTCTTTTGAATTAACTGCAAGAAATTCCAAATGTTGAAGGTCTTCCATATCGATCTTTATTCTGTTGTCTTTCCATCAAACACTTCATCATTGCTTTCAGCATCTTTTTTTGTTTTTCGCAACGTGCCATCTTCATGGTTGGGCGGGCCATAGATAGTGTACATTTTAAATGCAACGGCACCTGTGTTAACTACGTTGTGTTTTGCTCCGGCTGGAACTAAAATGGCATCTCCGTCAACAACATGGTATTCATTATTGTCAATAATGCATTTACCTTCCCCACTTTCAAAACGAAAGAACTGGTCGTTGTTTTCGTGTGTTTCCATTCCAATTTCTTCTCCAACTTCCAGGCTCATCAATACCAATTGAAGATTGCGGCCGGTGTAGAGCACTTTACGAAAATTATCGTTTTCTAAAGTGATTTTTTCAATGTTAGCTTTGTAACCTTTCATGTTTTTATAAATTAGAATGATGAACTTCTTTTTTTCCTGCCAATGTTTTTAAAAGCAGTTTTGCAACAGCTTCAGAGGAGCCCGGATTTTGTCCGGTAATTAATAAACCATCATGTTGGGTATAAGAAGCCCAATCTGCACCTTTGCTATAATGTGCTCCCAGTTTCTTCAATTCGTCTTCCAGTAGAAACGGAACAACTTTAGTTAATCCCACTGCCTCTTCTTCTGTATCAGAAAAGCCGGTAACCTTTTTTCCCTTGACAAGTGGATGTCCATTTTCAGCTTTTACTTTTATAAGAGCGGCAGGAGCATGACATACAAAAGCAACAGGTTTTTGGGTATTATAAAATTCCTCTATCAATCTTATGGAAAAGCTGTCATTTGCCAGATCCCATAATGGCCCATGGCCGCCGGGATAAAAAACAGCATCATAATCTTCGGCCTTAATATCGCTTAATTGTAAAGAGAAAGCTACTTTATCAATCGCTTCATTATCCTTATAAAACCTTTCCGTAGCAGGTGTTTGAGCGCCTGCTTCTTCACTCTTTGGGTCGACCGGCGGCTGACCGCCTGCAGGCGATGCGATGGTGATAACTGCGCCAGCATCTGTCAATACATAATAAGGTGCCGCAAATTCTTCTACCCAAAAACCGGTTTTTTTACCGGTATCTCCCAACTTGCCGTGGGAGGTTAAAACCATTAGTATTTTCATGATCATTGATTTAATTTTATACTATTTCTACTACTTCACATTATCTTTAAAAAGGTCTTTAAATGCTGTGCCAAGCTCATTCATATCATGTTTAAACTCCCGCTGAAAGGAGAGATTTTTTGATACTGCAGCTGAATCAAACTGGTTGATATTTTTTTCAAATTCTGCATTGGTTTGTTGCAGCCTTGCCTTTAAGTTTTGTAATTTTTTATTCGTCTTATCCAAATCCATTTGTAGTTTTTCTTTAGCAGTACCATTCGCTTTAGCTATTTTTTCTTTAATTGTAAGCAAGTCTTTTTCCATACCAGAGATGTTGGCGTCAGATTCGCTTTTGAAAGAATTCCAGTTTAATATTGCATTTGCCTTTGCAGTATCACTGGTGGCAACGATTGCTGCTTTTACATCCTGGCCTGCTTCTTTTAAATTTTTATTTGCATCATTCATATTTCTTTTAGCGGACTCGTTACAACCAATGATGAATAAGCCTGTTAATAACGCTGAGATCACCGTGCTATTTATTTTTTTCATTTTTATTATTTTGTTGAATAAAAGAATTTAAATCACGATTTACTAATTCTTCTTATTTAATAAGCATAATCATATTCGTACTGAACTATCAGCTCGTTATCTAAAGACCAAATACCAGGTGTAGCCCATGCAATTCGACCAGCTTCTTCTTTTTGATAAATGGATTCAACCGTACCCGATAATGTTACCTTGTTTTGTGAAACATTAACCTCAATATTTTTATTTTTCAATGACCAGTTTAGTGCCAGCGCATCTTCCACGGCTGTTTTCTCTACATCATTTTTCGACTCATACAGGAGCATGATATGGTTGGACACGCCCTTTACGCCAATTAACTTTTCAATAGATTTTTGTGCAGCATCCTTTTCATAATTCCATTCTACTTCACCTTCCAATGTTACCCAGCCGTTCTCTACTTTTACTTTTACCTTATTATGTGGAATTTCCCAGTTCCATTTCCAGGCATTCATTACCTCGCCTGCAATTTCCGTATCGTTTTTTATGTACATAGAATCAAAAAACTTTACTTCAATTTCTTCTGCAACTGCTTTTACTCCCGGTACACTCTTGGCGGCATTTTCAGCTTCTATTTTTTTTGAATAAGCATCCACCACGCCTGACAATGTAACTACGCCATCCCTGGCTGTAACGCCTATCTCTGCTGCATGTAACATTGGTTGCCATTTAATGGCGTTAAGCACCGATTTCTGTAAATCTTCGTTTGATGGAAACATGGACGAATGTTTAACTTTTAAATGAATTATTATTACATAAAGGTCATTGTATCTGCACTGGAAAATGTTACACATCTTGAGAAATGAGTTGCATTATTCACACATTCTTTTACATTTCGCATGCATGTGTTATTACGTTGTCAATAAATTATTTCGGACCACAAATCTTCAATTCTATTTTTCCAGCAGGATATCCTGATAAATCTTATCTCCTGGCCAGGTTTATCAGTTCATGTAATTCACATTAAGTAATTTCAACTTAGGTGTAAATTTGTAAATCCTGGGTATGCCGGTTTGAATGTTTACTTCCGAAATTTCGGTTGTACTAAAGTTATCGAGATACATCATCAAAGCACGTAAGGCATTACCATGGCCTACTATGAGAACGTTCTTGTTTGCTTTTAACTGTGGTTCAATTGATGCTTTATAATATGGTACTACTCTGTCGTATGTGTTTTTAAGACTCTCCCCGTTAGGAGGCGCCGTGTCATAACTTCTTCGCCATATCTTCACTCTATCCACACTGTATTTCTTTTCCGTTTCTATTTTATTCATTCCCTGTAAATCGCCGTAGTTCCTCTCATTTAAAGAGCAGGATCTGATAACAGGTATCTGCATTCCTGTTTCTTTTAAAATTATTTGCAGTGTATGAATAGCCCTTTTTAATTCTGAAGTATAGGCTATATCTATTTTATAATATCTTAAAAATGTGCCTGCAAGCCTGGCTTCCTGTTCACCGAGTGGTGTAAGATCCACATCTACTTCTCCCGTAAATTTATTTTCAAAATTCCAGGTAGATTCTCCATGTCGTACTAATATAAGGGTTGGCATAAACTAATTATTGATGTTGAAATATTGATTTTATTTTATTAACTTCTCCTTGTAACGTTTCTGTTGCCTGCGTAACCGCGTCTTCAAACGTGCTGCTTCGTTTTTTTGCAAATAAATCATTGCCGGGTATAACGAATCTTATCTCACAAACTTTATTATCAATTGAATCTGACCCTTCAATTTCCAATAATACTTCTGCAGCTTGAATGCTGTCATCAAAATGCAATAGCTTAGCTATTTTGTTTTTTATAAATTTCATCAGTACATCCGTGGGTGTTGTATTCGGTGATTGAATTAGGATTTGCATAAAATTTTGAGTTTACTTTTTTATTAAGGCAATATTTTTTTAACAACCACAGGATAGAAAATTTTAGATTTACAGAACGGGATTTTGGAGAAGCATTGCAGCCAAACGCTTATCTCTTTCGTAAAGATCTTTTCTGAAATTCAGCCTGCCGCCTGAATCTACCCATGATGTGAAATAAACAATAAAAACCGTCTCTGATTTTTGTACCGTTACAAATTCTTCCTTGCCCAGGTGCATGGCTGTATTGATCTTTTGAACCGTCCAGGCGGTATCATTTTTTAGTAAGTAATTGGCCAGTTCTTCTGCATTAGATAAGCGAATGCAGCCGTGGCTAAACGCACGGCTGCTCTCACTGAACAAAGATTTAGCAGGTGTATCATGCAGGTATATATTGTAACTGTTGGGAAATAAGAACTTAACCAAACCAAGCGCATTATCAGGCCCGGGCTTTTGCCTTACCTGGCCACCATTCCACTCCATGTGTTGATTGGCTAAATAATTTTTATTGCGGCGAATGCCGGGTAAAACTTCATGTTGCAGAATACTGTTGGGTACATTCCAGTAGGGGCTGAATACGATATATTTTATTTTGCCTGAAAAAATTACGGTCTTATGTACCGGCTTACCTACCACTGCATCCATACTCCACAAAAGACTATCGTGTTCATAAGCATGTAATTTAAATTCAGGAATATTAAGTACCAGGTAATCGGTAGAAACAGTTACGGGCACCCAGCGGCTGCGTTCCATGTTTACCATTATTTGCTGCATTCTTTTCTCAGCAGGCACATTTATTTCTTTTATAAATGCTGCCCCAATAACACCATCCATTTTTAATCCAAAACGTTGTTGAAATCTTTTAACTGCAGCCTCAAGGCTATCGTTAAAGATGGGTGCAGGGATGCCCGCATTTAAATCACCCGAAATAATAAGCCATTTTTGTATGTCAATAATTATGGAAGATGAATCACCTTTTTTCAGGCTCTTTTTTATATCAGCAATGACAGGAAAACCACCAGCAGTATTAATACTCCGATATTTTTTTAATTGATTTTTAAGCAAGTAATATTGCCTGTAAATTGGCGGACTGTTCAATACATCTTTTCCAAGAATAAAGGAATCAAGCAGTAAATTGTATGCTATTTTTTTCCGGGGAAGATACCAGTCAAGGCTTTGTGTTTGCTTTTCGTTTAAGCCAGTCCATGCCTGCTTTGCATAAACAAAATATTGAGCGGTCAGCATGATTTCAGTATCCACATCCAAACTGTCTTTGTTTTCATCAACCATCATTGTGGCAAATTCCTTTTGATAAGGTAATTTGTCTTTTACGCCTTCGGTGTCCAGGTTAGCAATATGGTTGTAAAGGTTTCCAGCTTGCTCTATCATACCTTTTTCATCAAACCAGGCGCATGCATATTGACGATTGTAGTAAAAAGAATCGATTCCCTTTTTTACCTCATTTAACTGCGGATATTTCATAAAGAATACTGTAATCTTTTCCGGATCAAATTTTATAGTTTGCTGAGTACTGAAATTACCTGCGATGGTATTTATTGCAGAAGAAGTAAAGGTTGAATCTTTTCGGGACTGACTATTTTGACCACTATTGCTGTTGCAGGAAATGCAAAGCACAAAAAAAAATATTAATTTAGGCTTAACCCTTTTCATTTTATTTAATTGATATTACCCAAAAAGAAGAGTTTCAAAATCTTTTCTGTTTTAATAATTTCATATGGTTGTGTTTCTGTTTTGCAAGTACAGAGTATAGTTAAGAAATGATCAATCAAGCCGGTAATAGAAAATAAAAGTTAGTTACATGCTGAATTACTATACAGTTTTGATAAAGTCGCTTAACGGTTTTCAATGTTTTTAACGGCGGTAATTCTTTCAAATCTTTACACTTAAAAATTTCAATGCGTTTTGCATCTACCTGGCATTTATTATTATGCCATCACTCCGCCATCTAATATGATTTGTGTGCCATTACAATAGCTTGAATCGTCACATGCTAAATAAATAAACGCTTTTGCTACTTCTTCAGGTTTGCAGAGCCTTTTAGCCGGTGTTCCTTCAATCCAGGCTTTATGCACTTCATTAGGTGCGGCATTTAATAAAGGCGTTTCCACATAATAAGGGCAAAGTGCATTGGCTCTTATGTTTTGCGTTGCATACTGTACTGCGATATTTTTTGTGATGCCTAATACTCCATGCTTTGCCGCAGTGTAAGGAACCAGGCCATGTTCAGCTTTTAATCCACCAAGAGACGACATATTTACAATAACACCGCCTCCCTGTTTTAAAAACTGTTGCAACTCATACTTAACGCAGTAAAACTGACCAGTTAGATTGATTGCAATTATTTTATCCCAAGTGGCTTCGGGCATGTCGTGAATGCCGGAATAAGTACCTCCAATACCAGCATTATTAAATGCTACATCCAGGCTTCCAAATTCTGCTACGGTAGTGAATATTGCAAGTTTCACGCTTTCAACATCCGATACATCAATAGGCACAAACATGCACTTGACTCCCAATGCCTTTATTTCCGTTAAGGTTTCTTCATGATTATGGCCCGCAAGATCTGCTACTACAACGGTGGCTCCTTCTCTGGCAGCTTCCAAAGCAGCAGCTTTTCCAATTCCCGAATTACCACCTGTGATAAATACCACTTTATTTTCCAGTCTTTTCATTTGAGTTTTATTATAGTTGAGTTTTAATTAATTCATATGTATTAAAGAATTATGACCAGGTATCTACTTATGGTAGTTTGGACAGATCGTTCTCCAGTATTTTTCTTTTTTCCTGGTACTCTTCGTTGGTAATTTCGCCGCTGGCAAATCGCTTTTGTAAAATATCCAACGGTGAATCTTTTCTCCTTCTTTGACCAGGGATATCATAAGGTGTTGCGAAAATCCAGAAGATCACACTCAACCAGATAAACCACCAGATAACCTCCATTCCCCAAAAGTGATAACCATTTTAAAACATAATCTTTGATTTTAGTAGTTAATAAAGTGACTGTTATAAAGTATTATTTTGCAAATTCTGCGGGTCAATGCTATTCATCATCACTCAATTCCTTTATTTATCCAGCCCCAATTGATTCCTGTAAGATTGATTGTCCCAAAACAGCGATTTTTCTATCATTACTCCATCTTTCCAGCTAGCAACAGTACACATCAGAATAGAAAAAGATTTACCTGTCGGCTGTATAAATTTTCCTCCGCCAATTGGCATAGGTGCAGTAAATGTTCCGGTCATTATACCGGTTACACAAGTCATGTTGCCGGAGACGAAACGAACCGGGTGTACTTTAATATTTGTATTGGGTGCATATACAAACATTGCTTTCATGTCTTCAATATGTTTGTCAAGCCCGGTGGTATGGTGTCCATCTGGCCAATTAACGATGATGTCCTTTGAATGCGATTCCTGAAATCTTGCCCACTGCTGGTTACTAAAAACAGTGAAGTCCAGGGTATCAAATGTGACAAGATCTTTTGCAATATTTTCGTTGGCTGCTTTTAATTCCTTTATTTGTGTGCGGAGAGAGCCAATCTCGGATTCTACGACAGAGTATCGTTCTGTATTGGTTTTACACCCATTTAAAAGCATTATAGCGATTATACTCAATGAAGCAAATAGTCGGGTATGGTACTTAATGGCTTTCATTACTTTTATTTTTTTGAACCTTTTATTCTCGGTAAAGGTCAGCCTGCTACCCTTGCAAAATGTTACACAATAAACTAAATGAGTTGTATTATTCACAGCTTTTTGATATTTCTAAATCATAAACAATAGTTTTGATTAATAACTTACAATGCATACACAGGCAGACAATTAAACGATTTTTATTCGTGCCTTTCATTTGGCACATTCTTTCACTGGCTTTGTTTGATGCAATGTTTAAATCAGGAAATTGTAAATTGACTTTAGAAAAAAGAAATTGTTATTGAATGAATTTAGAGCGTACAATATTCAGCCTGCCGGGAAAAAGTCTGAGCCAGTCAATTTGGTAGACATCCTGGGAAATATAATTAAAGCCAATGGATGATGACGTAAAAAATATAGAAAAGGCACGCAAAAAAAAATACCTTATTTCAAAAAAGGTTGACCTGTTTTTTATTGATATCAACAGCGTCTTTAACTTTATAGCCCGTTTTTTCAGAGAAGCATTTTCTCCTCCTTTTGAATTTAAGGAACTCATCAATCAATGTTACCAGGTAGGTTATAAATCTTTACCATT
>JBDSIB010000185.1:0-6422 GCA_039918155.1 Ferruginibacter sp. | reverse complement strand
ATATTGAAAACCGGTCTGGGACCGGGAGCAAAAACTTTCCATTTGCTTATTATGTTTCTAAAATGTAATTAATTAAATTAGCAGAAAGATAACTTTGAATTCAACTTTAAAGATATGACGCAGCCCGTACGAATTTATATGCAGTCTTTTTATATTTTATTAGCTGCGTTCATATTATCATGTAACAATAATCATTCAACTCCATCTGATAAATTAATTACACAACTCAATTTAAAAAGGGGAGACGTAATTTCATGCGGTCCGCCGGATGCCCAATTTGGTTCCGTAAGTTTTGATGTGACCTGTGATAAAAAAGAAAAAAATGATTTTAACCTTGCAATAGAGTTGTTGCATTCTTTTGAGTATGATGAAGCCGAAAAAGTATTTGCGAAAATAATTGATGCAACACCTGGTTGCGCCATGGCTTACTGGGGTGTGGCCATGTGCAATTTCCATGCTTTATGGACACCCCCAACGGAAGCGGAATTGATAAAAGGAGAGAAGGCAATTGAGATCGCAAAATCAATTACAAACAGATCTGCAATAGAATCCGGTTATATAAATGCGCTGGGCTTATTTTATAAAGACTGGAAGACGACAAACCATCTTACCCGATGTGTAAATTGGGAAAATGCTATGGAAAAATTACACAGCTCTTATCCCGATGATAAAGAAGCTGCTATATTTTTTGCATTGTCGTTAGATGCGTCTGCAAATCCAAAAGATAAAACGTATAAAAATCAAAAGAAAGCAGGAGCAATACTGGAAGCATTGTATAAGATAGAGCCCAATCATCCCGGTGTTATTCACTACATCATTCATACTTATGATTACCCGGAGCTCGCTGCCATTGCATTACCTGCTGCAAGAAGGTATGCAGCCGTGGCTCCTTCGTCTGCGCATGCGCTGCATATGCCCTCACATATTTTTACCAGGCTGGGTCTTTGGGATGAAAGTATCAGTTCAAATCTAAAATCTATAGAAGCTGCAAAATGTTATGCAGAGCAGGCAGATATTCCCGGCCATTGGGACGAAGAGCTTCATGGGCTGGATTATCTTGTATATGCTTACCTGCAAAAAGGAGAGGATTCACTAGCAGAGAAGCAGGTGAAGTACCTGGAAAGCTTTACCAATGTGTATCCTGTAAATTTTAAAGTGGCTTATGTATTTGCGGCTATTCCATGCCGTTATGTGCTTGAAAATAAAGAATGGATAAAAGCGGCGGCATTAGAGGCCGATCATGCAAATATTTCCTGGAGTAATTTTCCCTGGCAGGAAGCTATTATTCATTTTACCCGTTTATTGGGCGATGTGCATATTCAAGATTTAAAAGCTGCAAAACTTGAATTGTCAAAACTTGATCAACTGCACGATACTTTGGAAAAACAGAAAGACAGTTATAAATCAATGGAAGTAAATATACAAGTAAAGGCTGCGCAGGCATGGATACAATTTGCATCAGGCAATAAAAAAGATGCCGTGAATTTAATGAAACTTTCTGCAGACATGGAAGACAGTACAGGGAAACATCCTGTGACGCCGGGAGAAGTGTTGCCTGCGAGAGAGTTATTGGCCGACATGTATATGCAAATGAATGAAAATCAAAATGCTTTACAGGCCTATGAACAGGTTCTTAAACAATGCCCTAATCGTTTTAATAGTTTATATGGCGCCGGAAGATCTGCAGAAAGATCAGGAGATGAACAAAAAGCGGTTTATTATTATAAACAATTATCAGCAATAACAGGTTCAGCAAATTCCGGCAGGCAAGCACTTATTGAGGCAAGAAAATTTTTGGCAAAGCATTGATATCGGTTTTTGAAATTGTGACTTAAACGGCTATTGATATCTGCTCTCTAAAGTGTTGCCCGTGGCACATTAAAAAAATAAACTTTTCGTTACGCAGCCACGAACCGGGGCGTTATAAATAAAACAATTAAAAAATTGTTTAGATAAATGTAAAGTATTTTAGCATAAATATAAACGTTGCAGATAATCCTGAAAAAATCGGGTAAACTCACATTTTATGAAAATCAGACTATCACTTGGGCTATTGCTGATCTTTAATCTTGCTTTTGGACAACCCAAGATGTTAAACAAAATAAATGGCACTAAAATCTCTACAGCAGCCGTTGACAAAATCATTCTGAAACTTATGGACACTGCAAATGTGCAGGGCCTTGCGCTGGCTGTTATAAACGATAATAAGATTGTGTACACGAAAGCTTATGGCTATAAGAACAAGCCCGAAAAACAACTTTTAGATACTAATACCATTTTACAGGCAGCCTCTTTTACAAAAACTGTTTTTGCCTATTTATCAATGTTACTTGTACAGGAAAAAGTATTAGACCTTGATAAACCGCTCTACAAATATTTACCCAGGCCATTACCTGACTATGATTATTATACAGATTTAAAATCGGATGACAGGTGGAAATTGATTACCGCAAGAATGTGCCTGAGCCATACTACCGGATTGCCAAATATAAAGCAGCTGAATGTTCATACCGGCGAGTTTGATACAACACTCTCCTTGAAAATATATTTTCAGCCGGGCCATCAGTATGCCTATTCAGGCGAGGGGTTGAGACTTTTACAATTAGTGATAGAAGAAATTACAAAACATAATATTGAAGACCTTGCTATAGAAAAAATATTTAAGCCAATCGGGATGAAGAGAACAGGCTTTATATGGCATCCTGAATTTGGCGATAACCTTGCTATTGGCCATCTTGAAGATGGAACACTTAATCCCAAAAGTAAAAAAACCATACCTAAAGCATCGGGCAATATGGTAACAACCATCACAGATTACTCAAAATTTATTGCATTCATTATGCAGGGCAGGGGACTTTCTGAAAAGTATAGAAAAATGATGCTGACGCCTCAAATAAAAATAAATTCAAAATACCAGTTTCCAACAATTACAGACGACACAACTACAGAAAATAAGCCAATACATTTATCTTACGGACTTGGTTGGGGACTTATAAAGTGCAAATATGGCAGGGCTTTTTATAAAGAAGGGCATGACGATGCCTGGCGTAACTACACTATAAATTTTTATGACGCCGGAATAGGGATTACCATAATGACAAACAGCGCAAATGGAGAGTTGATTTATAAAGAATTATTAGAAAAAGTAATTGGAGACATATTTACACCATGGCAATGGCAGAGGTACATACCATATAATCAAAAGCCCTGATTCCTGGTCCCCATCTGTCACAAATTTTTCTCATCTGGCGTAAGTGTTCCGCAGGATCAATTCGCCTTCTTCGGTCTTCAATAATTATAAAGTATCGCCGGACGCTCTGGTTTTTAACCAACGGGGAATTACAAACTCGTAATTTTTTTTGTTTAATTTATTTTACTACTCCTTGTCACTGAGAAAAATTATATTTAATTGATGGTATTTTATTTGCTTAGCTATTCATCGTTGCTGTAAACATACAACGATGGTGAAGATGTGAGAGGAGTGTAGCGAAGACCGACAGGGCCGAAAAGGGAAGACCGGCAAGTCCAAGACCCGGCCTGGGCGGGTGGAGGGTAATTCAGCAACTAAGGCTAAGAAAAAAGAGGAAGAAACTAAAATAAAAATCCGTCTCCTTCACAGAAACGGATTGTATTATAAAACGGGTATTTTATTTATTTAATTTGAAGCAAGGCATTGGCACTTGCATTTTTGCCAATGAAGGTTGCAAGATCTCCGACAGTATTTAAGTTAGTGTAACTGTTGGCCACTGTAGTAAGAGGAATCTGATAATGCTCTGCTATCAATACCTGCAGCGCCGTTTTGGTTAAATTGTTGTTTGCAAAGGAATTTAACTTTGTGTCTTCGTTAAAGTTGCTCGTAAAGGCGGTGTTTTGCGATACGTTTTCGAAACTCTTACTGCCTCCTACAGTTTTGAGGACAGACTTAATGAGCCTGGATAAAAGGATGAGGCCAACAACCGTTGCAACTGTTTTTACTACTGTGCCGGAAACACCGCCACCGCCTAATATACCCTTCGTTGAATTTTTACTTGTACTGCAACCCATAAATGTTGCACTGCCCAATGATAACAGCATGATGAATGTGTAAATTTTTTTCATGTTAAATAGATTTTTATGATTGATAATTTTATTTGTTCCCTCGCTTACAAACAGAATGCTTGAATTTGATTTTGTTTAATAAGGTTTTTATAATTGGGAAGATCTTCACATTTGCGGGAGTGCCCGTTACTCTTTAATTAATGAAAAAAATTGAGTGACCCGTCACACTTTATCCTAAAACATCAATAGTAAGTTTCTTTTTCTTCTTGCTGTTTGCTTTATAAAATAAAAATTGATATATCTTGCTTCTTAAACTATATTATTAATGGAAGTGCACCATCATCCACATGTGAGCCAAAAAAAATTTAAAGAATATTTTTTTGAATTTCTAATGATCTTCCTTGCTGTTACTATGGGCTTTTTTGCAGAAAGTCTGAGAGAACATATTTCAGAAAATAAAAAAGAAAAAGAATACATTAATGGTGTCATTAGTGACATTAAAAAAGACACAGCCAACTTATCTTTTGTATTGAAATACTATGATTTGATCATTCCCCAGATGGATAGTGGAAGAAAGAATTTTTATAAATTGCAACAGCCTCAATCTATCAAAACTTTAATGGGTATACAGTTTTCACTTAAAGGCTATCAGGATTTTATTTACACCGATGCTACACTGCAGCAGGTTAAATCATCTGGTGGCATGCTTTTGATAAAAAACAAAGCTGCTGTGGACAGCATATTACATTATGATACTAAAGTCAAGACAGCACTTATCAATGAAAGAGTTCTGGGAGATCTGATGGTTAGCATGCAGCAGCAGGTGGCAGGAGTATTTAATATGCAACCCATTCTGGAAACTGCCGGCAGAAATCCTGATCTGTCTCACCAAAAACATTTAGTTGATTCATTGCAAAATGTAATGCCTGATTTTCTTTTGACACATGATCCTGCAAAACTGGGACAGTTTTACAATGATTATACCTACTACGAAACAATTTCCATACTAGTGAAATTGCAGATGACGGACCTTAAAAAAAACGCAACACATACGATCCAGTTTTTACAAAAAGCGTATAATGTAAAAGAGTAATTTATTTACGGTCATAAAAGATTTTATAAAAATATCAATTTAAAGTAAGCCGTCGTTTTACCTCTGCGGCTTAAGCTATGAATTAAAACCTCAACTATTTGCCTACTGTTAGGTTGCTCTTCGTCTCCGTCAGTCTTCAGTTATTATAAAGCTACGCCGCCGTCTGGTTTTTAACCAACGGCGAATTACAAACTTGTAATTAGTTTTGTGTAATTTATTTGAATGCTACCTGGCACTCAGAGAAATTATAATTAATAAAATGGTAGCTTTATATAGTCAGCTATAAATCGTTGCTGGGAAACATATAACGATGGCGAAGATGGAAGAGAGGAGTGAAGCGAATACCGACAGGGGCGAAGCTTTGTTATCTTAGCTATTCTTCGTTAGCGAAAATAACTGACGATGGGAATAAAGCTGAATTAGATTGTAGAAACAGCAGATCTATACTGTTCCTGATTTTATTAAAAACGTAAACATTTACCCTATGTATATTAATAAATTATTTTTGATCCTCTTTTTTTCTTTTTTGCAACATTATTGTGGAGCACAAAAAAAAGCTGTTACAGAATTAGGGGATGAGGTTATTTTATATGATAATGGAACCTGGAAATATTCAAAAGAATTTGACGTAAACGACAGTTCCGAAATAAAAATATCACCGATTGTATATACGAAAAGTAAGAATGCTTCTTTTCTATTAAAAAGTAGCCACGGAAACCTGGGCTATTGGGTTGATCCCAAAAAATGGACATTTGGCAAAAGCAGCTCAAACCCAAATTCTGATTTTGAACTTGAATTTAAAGGGCAGTCTTTATTTAGTGTGATCATTTCTGAAGAAGCTGCAATACCTGTTGAATCGTACATTAAAATAGCTGTTCAAAACGGCAGGGAATCTTGCCCTGATATACATATTACACACAAAGAATACCGAATTGTCAATGGAATTAAAGTTCTTAATTTACAAATGGAAGGAACACTGGCCGGTGTTAAATTTGCATATTTCGGTTATTATTTTTCAAACGAGAACACGGCTGTTCAGTTTATAGTAACATCTTATGCTGCAACATTTAAAAAATATCAAAGTGAGGCAGAAGAATTGTTGAATGGGTTAACGGTTCTACCAACTACAACTGATGATACGCAGAAGAAAGCTTCGCTACAGGATATTAAAAGTGACAGCTTAAAACAGGGGCTTTATTCTCCCAATAATAAATGCAAACAATTTTTTGAAGGGAATTGGAGTTATTTGATGAATGGAAAAGTTGTAACAGTTAAAAGAACATTTAAAAAG
>JBDSIB010000184.1:0-16389 GCA_039918155.1 Ferruginibacter sp. | reverse complement strand
ATACCGCCTTTGGTATTCTGTGCGGTTGGCTTTGTGTGTTTTGTTACAATGTTTACACCTTCTACCAATACACGTGCTTTATCCAATATTACTTCAAGCACTTTGCGGGGCTTCTTCAAATCTTTGTCTTCACCGGTAATTACTACTACCGAATCTCCCTTTTTAATGTTGAACTTTGGTTTAAATCTTGTACTCATTTTTATTTTTGCTTTTAGCTATTAGCTTTTAGCCTTTAGCTTGTGATCTTTTTATTTTATTACCTCTTGCTAATAGCTAACAGCTACAAGCTAACGGCTTTATTACAAAACTTCCGGAGCCAATGAAATAATTTTCATGTATCCTTTATCTCTCAACTCACGGGCAACTGGCCCAAAAATACGTGTGCCTCTTGGCTCATCTGAGTTGTTCAATAACACTACTGCGTTATCATCAAAACGAATATAAGAACCATCTTTACGACGTAATTTATTTACAGTACGAACGATAACAGCTTTACTAACGGTACCTTTTTTAATACCGCCGGCAGGCATTGCATCTTTTACAGTAACAACGATCTTGTCACCGATTTTTGCATAATCCTGGCCACTGTTTCCCAGTACACGGATACACAAAACTTCTTTTGCTCCGCTATTGTCTGCCACGTTTAATCTGCTTTCTTGCTGAATCATTTTATTTTGATTTGTGATTTTTGATGTAGGATTTTTGATGTCCGTTGATCCAAAATCAATTTTAGCCTTTTAAATATTCCTGCGTAAAATGAAATCATATATCCCAAATCCGCAATCCTAAATCTTACTTTACTTTTGCAATTACTTCCACCAGTCTCCAACGTTTTGTTTTGCTCATTGGGCGGGCTTCCATAATTTTTACAGTATCACCAATACTGCATTCATTCTTCTCATCATGTGCATGAAACTTAGTAGTCTTTTTCAAAAACTTACCGTACAATGGATGTTTGATTTTCCTTTCAACATTTACAGTGATCGTTTTATCCATTTTATTGCTGGATACTACGCCTGTTCTTGTTTTCCTTAAGTTTCTTACAACTGGTGTTGCTGTTGCTGTTGCTTCCATTTTTAATTATTTTATCGGATTAAGCTCCAATTTGTGTTTTTCTTAATTGAGTTTTCAGGCGTGCTATATCTCTCCTTAAAGCACGGATGCTTTGTGGATTTTCAAGCGGCGCAATTGCATGAGCAAAACTTAATTTTTTCAAACGCAATTCATCTTCCTGAATTCTTGCTACCAGGTCTGCCTCATTTAAACCATTAAGGCTTTTCTGGAAATCAACTTTTTTAGACATTTTATTTTAATTTACTAATTCTAAATTTTGCAATTGTGTTAAGCTTGTGCTGCCAGGTAATCACGGCTTACAATAAACTTTGTAAGTATCGGTAATTTCTGAGCTGCTAATGCGAATGCATGCTTTGCAGTTTCTTCTGTTACACCATCCGCTTCAAATAGGATACGGCCCGGTTGTACAATAGCTGCCCATCCTTCCGGGTTACCTTTACCTTTACCCATCCTTACCTCTGCTGGTTTAGCAGTAATTGGTTTGTCCGGAAAAATTCTTATCCAAACATTACCTTCTCTTTTCATAGCACGGGTCATTGCCTGACGGGCACTTTCAATCTGCCTGTTGGTAAGCCAAACACTATCCAGCGCTTTAAGTCCGAATGTTCCAAAAGCTAAAGTAGCACCACGTTTAGTGTCTCCTTTCATTCTGCCTTTCTGGGTTTTCCTGTGTTTGCTTCTTTTTGGTGATAACATCTTATTTTGATTTATGATGTAGGATCTATGATTTTAATTTCTATAGATCCAAACAGCTTTACAATTATTTTTAATTTCAACCCGGATGATGTCTTAAATCATACATCCGAAATCATACATTTTCTTATCTTCTTCCACCCTGGCCACCGCCGCTTCTGTTTCCACCGCCACCACCGCCTCTGCGATCGTCACCACCTCTTCCACCACCACCTCTGCGGTCATCTCCACGGCCACGGTCGTCTCTTCTGTCGAAGCCACCTGGTCTTTCCAGTCCGTCGTTTTTGCCACCGGCAATTACATTTGGATTTAAATCTCTTTTACCTAAAACCTCACCTTTACAAATCCAAACTTTAATACCAATTTTACCATAAACAGTCAGTGCAAATACATTAGCGTAATCAATATCCATACGCAATGTGTGCAATGGTGTACGGCCTTGTTTAATTTCTTCGCTACGTGCAATTTCAGCACCACCAAGACGGCCACCTACTTTTACTTTTATACCTTCTGCGCCCATACGTAATGCAGAAGCGATAGACATTTTAATAGCTCTTTTGTAATTAATACGATTTTCAAGCTGGCGTGCAATTGTATCTGCTACAATATTTGCATCCAATTCCGGGCGACGGATCTCAAGAATGTTGATCTGCACGTCTTCTTTACCACAAAGTTTTTTCAACTCTTCTTTAATCCTGTCAACTTCTCCACCACCTTTACCAATGATGATACCTGGCTTTGAAGTATGAATAGTAACGATCAATTTATTAAGTGTACGCTCTATTACAATTTTTGCAATACCACCTTTGTTGATACGGGCATTCAGGTAATTCCTGATCTTATCGTCTTCAATAAGTTTCTTTGCGTAATCTTTTTTGTGAGCATACCAGTTGCTATCCCAACCACGTATGATGCCTAATCTTTGACCTATCGGATTTGCTTTCTGACCCATAGTATTTATTTAATCTGTCGGGCTTTAATAACCCTAAGAAAGTTTTTATTTATTCAGTTACTGATTTAGTTGTCTTCTTTGCTGCTGCTTTTTTAGGAGCTGCTACAGGTGCTGCTTCTGCTTTTACTGCGGCTTTTTTAGCAATTTTTGCTATAGCTTCAGTTTTTGCATCTACAACTACAGTTACGTGGTTGCTGCGTTTGCGAACCCTGTAACCACGGCCTTGAGGAGCAGGACGCATACGCTTGATAACTCTTGCGCCATCTACCATAATTGTTTTTACTACCAAAGCATTTTCATCTGCACCTTCGTTCTTTGCTTTCCAGTTGCTAATGGCAGAGATCACCAATTTGCGTAAAGGAACTGCCGGGTGTTTTGGATTGTGATCCAAAATTGCCAGTGCTTTTTCAACCTGCATCCCACGAATAAGATCCGCTAATAAGCGCATTTTACGAGGCGATGTTGGATAATTATTCAATTTTGCTACTGCTTCCATTTTTATTTAGTTGTTAGATGTTAGTTGTTAGATGTTGGCTTGTTTCTGTGAGCGTTCATCTTATTACTATCAGCTTTTATTTATATTTTTTTACTTGAGTGTCCTCTGAAATTTCTTGTTGGTGCAAACTCACCCAATTTGTGACCCACCATAAATTCTGTAACATAAACAGGAATAAATTTATTTCCGTTATGTACTGCAAAAGTTTGTCCTACAAAATCCGGAGAAATAGTGCTTCTGCGACTCCAGGTTTTTATAACCCCTTTTTTACTTTTGCCTTCAGCCATAGCCAAAATCTTAGCTTCTAATTTGGCTTCTATGTAAGGACCTTTTTTTAACGAACGACTCATGTTTATTTTTAATTTATGATTTCAGATTTTTGAATGCTCTTAATCCGAAATCCAGTTTGTTTATTTGCGCCGGCATTTTATACCAGCACCATTTTAACTATTAAACTGATCTATTGATCAACCAATTCTATTTGTTTGGTAATTTTTTACCGTTCCTTCTTGTAAGGATCATTTTGTCAGAACCTTTCCCTCTTGTTCTTGTGATCTGTCCTTTTGCGTATTTACCTTTACGGCTACGTGGATGACCACCAGAAGCACGACCTTCACCACCACCCATCGGATGATCTACCGGATTCATCGCTACTGCTCTCGTACGTGGACGAATACCTTTCCAACGGTTACGACCAGCTTTACCCATGCTTTCCAAACTATGATCGCTGTTACTTGTAACACCTACAGTTGCGTAGCAATTGATCAACACTTTTCTTAACTCACCACTTGGCATTTTAATTACAGCGTATTTTCCTTCTTTGTTATTCAACTGAGCTGAAGTTCCTGCGCTTCTTACCAATATTCCACCTTGTCCAGGCTGCATTTCAATGTTGTGAACGTTGGTACCCAAAGGCATGTTCTTCAACATTAAAGCATTTCCTAATTCTGGTGCAACATTATCCCCACTTTCTACTTTTTGACCAACCTGTAACCCTTGCGGAGCAAGGATGTAACGCTTTTCACCATCAGCATAAGCTAATAAAGCGATGAACGCAGTACGGTTTGGATCGTATTCAATTGTTTTTACCGTTGCAGGTATATTCTTCTTATTTCTTTTAAAGTCTATAACACGGTACATGGTTTTATTTCCACCACCCATATAGCGCATTGATCTTCTACCTTGTGAGTTTCTACCGGCCGTATTCTTTTGCGGTTCAAGCAAAGATTTTTCAGGAACGTTGGTTGTAATTTCTGCATAAGCATTTCCTATTCTCCAACGGGTACCTGCGGTTACCGGTTTGTATTTTCTAAGTGCCATTTTTAATATTTTATTTTGTCAAAACTTTGCGGTGCTGACCACCATTCATTTACTAAATTATATTGAACCGTAGAGGTCAATTGATTCACCTTCTGCTACAGTTACTACAGCTTTCTTCTTAGCAGATTTGCGGCCTACTATATACCCAGCTTTAGTATATTTTGATTTCAGTTTAGAAGGCATCACTAAAGTGTTTACTTCATTTACCTGAACACCATAAAAAAGTTCTACGGCTTTTTTAATTTCAAGCTTGTTTGCTTTTCTATCTACAACAAAAGTGTAGCGATTCATTTTTTCTGATTGCTTATTAGCTTTCTCAGATAAAATTGGTTTTATTAAAACGTCAGACGGTTTCATCTTTCTTAATTTGAAAATTATAATTATGCTTCTGCGATTTCGTTTGCTTCCTCAGAGAAAAGCTTCGCAGCACTTTCTGAAAGAACCAACACATTTGCATTTAAAATATCGTAAGTATTCATATCACTTATCACTGTACCACTTACTCCCTGAACATTGCGTAAGCTTAAATACATATTATCATCATATTCAGGAATTACGAACAATGCTTTTTTACGGCCGATGCTAAGGCTTTTTAAAATACCTGCAAAAGATTTAGTTTTTGGCGCATCCATTTTCACATCTTCCAATACCACGATGTTGTTTTCTTTAGCTTTATAGGCCAAGGCACTCATCTTCGCAAGATCCTTAACCTTACGGTTAAGTTTGATATCATATTTGTGGGGTTTTGGCCCAAAAATAGTACCACCACCTTTATACAAAGGGTTACGAAGATTACCTTTACGGGCACCACCGGTTCCTTTTTGTTTGTGAAGTTTCTTAGATGAACCTTTTACTTCTGCACGGGTCTTTACCTTGTGTGAACCCTGGCGTTGTGCACCCTGGTATTGCTTTACGGCAAGATATATAACGTGGTCGTTTGGTTCAATCCCAAAGATTTCTTCCGGTAGCTCAACTGTTCTTCCGGTTTTTTCGCCTTTTGTATTTAAAATATCTACTTGCATTTCTTAATTTTTATTGATTCAATTTTCTTTTTAAAAATGTTACCTGGGTAATTATTTTTGAATTAAAAGGATTGAACCGTTATGGCCCGGAACTGAACCACTCACTAATATGTAATTTTTTTCTGCGAAAATTTTGACCACTTTAAGACCTTTCATTTTCACTCTATCGCCGCCCATACGACCGCCCATGCGCATACCTTTAAATACACGGCTGGCATCTGATGAATTACCGATAGAACCTGGCGCTCTCGACCTGTCATGCTGACCATGAGATTGACCACCAACACCGCTAAAGCCATGGCGTTTTACAACACCCTGAAAGCCTTTACCTTTGGTAGTACCTACAATTTCAACTTTATCGCCTTCGGCAAAAATGTCAACTGTGATGGTTTCACCAACTGCTTTATCTATTTCTGTATTGCGTAATTCCTGAACGAATTTTTTAGGAGCTGTATTAGCTTTTGAGAAGTGATTTACTTCTGACTTGATGGAGTGTTTTTCTTTTTTATCGCCGAATGCGATCTGGAGGGCATTGTAACCGTCTGTTTCTACGGTTTTCTTTTGAGTGACTACACATGGACCTGCTTCGATGATAGTAACCGCAGTCTGCCTGCCGTTGGTATCAAAGATACTGGTCATGCCAATCTTCTTTCCAATAATACTTTTCATTGTATCTGTTTTATGCTCAGCGGTATTTCTTTCGATAATACTTGAGCGTTCATATTTTTTCTTTTTAAGAGCTTACCTGGTGCCTTTCTTCGCCGGGGCGAAGAGGTTCATCAAGCTTTTATTTCTACATCCACACCACTTGGCAAATCTAATTTGCTTAGAGCGTCAACCGTACGGCTACTGCTGGTGTAAATGTCTAACAAACGTTTGTGCGTACACAATTGAAACTGCTCACGAGCTTTTTTATTTACGTGAGGAGAACGCAACACGGTGAAAATTTTCTTATGCGTAGGTAAAGGAATTGGACCTGTAACTACTGCTCCCGTACTACGTACCGTTTTTACAATCTTTTCAGCTGACTTGTCTACTAAGTTGTGATCGTAAGACTGTAGTTTTATTCTGATTCGTTGTGACATATGTAAAGAACTTTAAAATACCGTTTTTTAATTTGGAGTGCAAAGGTAAGGGTTGAGTTTTAAATAGCAAAGGAATTTTTCAACCTTTTTTTGAAAAAAACACCAAATTAATAATAGGAATGGTTTTTGGTAAGATTGAAAGAATAAATTTTTCACCTGACCAATACTTTTTAAATGAAATACATACTCATTTTAAGCATTATTTACCTGCCATTCTCCGGTTCTGCACAGCGAATTCATGGAGATATATATGGCGGAGTAGCCAATTACACTGGCGATTTACAGGGAAAGCGATACACTTTCAGTAATTCAGGAGCTATGCTTGGTCTCGGAATGTCTTATGATATAAATAATAAATTTATAGTTAGGGGCATAGCTACCTATTTAAATGTGCAGGGTGATGATAAGATTAATACTACTGCCACCGGGGTAACTTATAGAAATCTTAATTTCAAATCTCATGTATTAGAAGCTCAACTGGCATTGGAATATAACTTTTTTGACCTTAGTGAAAGAAGTTTTACCCCTTATATATTCGCAGGTGTAGCAGCATTTCATTTTCAGCCCTATTCATATGACACTTTAGGAAACAAGTTTTTATTGAGACCATTTAGTACCGAAGGCGAAGGCTTGGCGGCTTATCCTGATAAAAAACCATACAATACAAAGCAGTTTGCCATTCCGTTTGGTGGAGGATTAAAATTTGTACTATCAGATAGAGTACAATTAAGCGTAGAAGTTGGATTGCGTAAATTATTTACAGATTACTTAGATGATGTAAGTACAACATACGCCGACTCCTCTATCTTATTAGCTGCCAGAGGGCCAAATGCAGTTGAATTTGCATATCGGGGAAATGAATTGAAAGGTGGTCCGGGCTATCCGGCAGCAGGTTCTCAAAGAGGAAATTCAAAAAATAAAGATTGGTACTATGCTACTGGCATTCATATAAGCTATTTATTTGGTGCAGGCAATGGTAACGGAACTGGTGGTGGTAGAAAAGGCAACCGTTTAGGCTGCCCGATTAGAGTGTATTAATAATAAATAGTATTCAACCCTTTACAATTTTATTATAGCTCGTAGCAATTCCTTTAATTAAAGACGAACTAAAGCCCTGATGTTCCATTTCATTTAAACCTGCTATTGTACAGCCTTTAGGTGTCGTTACTTTATCTATTTCCTGCTCAGGATGAGTTCCTTTTTGTAACAATAATTCAGCAGCTCCTTTCACGGTTTGTGCAGCAATCAGGTTGGCAGTCTTACTGTCAAAGCCAATTTCTATTCCCCCCTGTATATTAGCCCTGATGTAACGCATAGCATAAGCTGTACCGCAGGCGCCCAGAACTGTTGCTGCATCCATTAAGTTTTCATTTATAGTTGTCACTTTTCCCAATGTCTTAAAAAGCTCAGTAACATAATCGGCCTGTTCGCCTGTCGCATTACTAAAGCTTAGGCAAGTCATACTTTCCTGAATTGCAATAGCTGTATTTGGCATTGCCCTGAAAACGGGCATCTTCTTTTTAATAATATTTTCAATATCTGCAATGGTTACGCCCGTAACTACTGATACTAAAGTATGTTTGGAAGTAAGATCTTTTTTTAACCCATTTAAAACTTCACTTACCTGGAAAGGCTTTATAGCCAAAATTATAAGCCCGGCATTTTTAACTGCAGCATTATTATCAGACGAAACATTTACACCCTTCCCTTTTAAAGCAGCTAAGGTTTCAATATTCCTTTTTGTAACAGTAATATCTCCAGCTTTGCAGAATTTACTTTTTAATAATCCTTCTGCTATGGCAGTGCCTAAATTTCCTCCACCAATAATTGTGATCTTAGTGTTCATAATATAAATATTTAAAAAAAAGGCGCAACAGGTGCTGCGCCTTTGTAAAATACAAATAATCTTTTATTTAAAAGTGAGTTTGCCTACAGCTATCTTGGTTTTACCAAATACTTTGTCATCTTTTCCGATTAGATAAAAATCTTTTCCGATAGCAATCCCTAACCTTGGCATAGCCGTGGGCATATCTCTATTACTAAAAAGGGAGGTCCTGGTATATTTTCCAGTGCCCGCATCCAGATTAATTGCATAGCAATCATCTTTACCAAACCTGCGTGTGATCTTTACTTTTTGCCCAAGCTGTAAAACCTTTTCGTTTTTAGTATTATCATTAAAAAGAATGGAGACCATGTTTTTACCGGGTACCGCAACAGAAGCCAATCCGGCATAAAAAGGAAAATTAAACCCACCGTCAAAATAATTGTGCCCCATGCTAAAGCCGATTCCAGAACCATGACTACTACTGCCGGTTTGTATAACTTCTGATTGATTTTTAGGCAGGACGTGTAGCCAGCTTATGTTACCTGTAACATCCATTTTACTCATCATGATATCTCCGCAATCATACACGTCGTAAGTTGTGGAAGTACTACGCATACCTGTGCCAAAGCCACTGGTACTGTAAGTAGTATATGTATAATGATGATAGCGTTCTGCAAGAATAACTACACCTTTATCTTCTGTATTTACAAAATTTCTAAAACGCATATAACGGGAGAACCCATCTTCATCATCCTGTATTTTCTCTAATTTTTCTCTTTCTTTTCTTTCCTTTTTACTTTCATCATCATCGCCGTCATCATCACTATCATCTACGGCACTTATCATTGAAGTATTTAATTCTTTCTGACTTGTAGTAATTACTTCTCCCGTAGCCGGGTTAAGACGTTGTACCAGCATTCCGTTTATTTCTTTCCCCTTTTTTTCATTACTGTAGAAAGCAGCAAGCACAATATCTTTATCCCGTATCTGCATCACTTTTGTGCTTACCAGCCATTTTGCCTGTATATCGGTATTAATTTCTTTTAGCTGCGTGCCAATGTTATTGTATATTCTGACATTGTAGTTTTGGAAATCTAGAAATTTTGCCTTCTTTTTTTTGCCTTCCTGGTAAGCATAAATACGGGCAACCATAATAATATTTCCTTCGGCAGTGTAAATGACATCTTCCAGTTGAAATGTTTTTTTATCAAATTCATTGGTAATGGTTGCTGTTTTACCAATAGGGTTCATTTTACCATCAAATTCTTTTACTTCATAAGTATTCTTTTCTTTGCCGGCATCAGTACTTACTACAATCATTTTGGTACTGTCTGCGTTGTAGCTTGTTTCAAAATCAAGGTCATCCTTTTTTTCATCTTTTTGCCAACTTGTAAGCTCTTTCCAATCGCCGGATAATTTACCATCTTCTTTATTAATTTCAGCGGCATACAAAGTAAGCGTGCGATCTTTTTTGCTATAGTCCGATGCCAGTAGATATAATTTATTCTGAATGAAGAAAAAATCTTCAAACTCTTTTCCTTTAAGCTCTTTATTAAAATCGTTCTTGTAAACTTCAGCGAGGGTTTTATCGAGTTTGATAAGCGTTGCAGACTCCCTGGTAGTGGCGGCTATAACAAAATAACCTTTTAAGGCTTTGTGACCTTCCCGTACATACACGCCAGAATTATCTGCATAAATAACAGAAAGATCAGTGCTGCCTTTACGCATTTTAAATTCATCGCCCCAGGTTGCACTTGCGGTTTGGGCATTTAGATTGGAAATACATAATAATAAAAAACAGAAAGATAAAATCTTCTTCATATGGGTAAATTAAATGTTGGTAAAATAAATATCTATAAAAATACTGTTATTCTAGAATTGTTTTGCTTTTAAAATATTTCCTATGGCGTTATCATACTTATCTTTCCATTCAGAAATGTTTCCCCAATTCTCACCATCTAAAAGAATATTCTCTACTGTTACCTTTCCTAAAGCAGAAAATGCTACTGATGATTTTTTTAGCGCAGCAATAAAATTGTTTTCATCTGCAGAGTTTACGGAAACCACTACCCTGCTCTGAGCTTCGCCAAACCAATATGCATCTTTGCGGAAAGTCTCTTTAGCCGTTACTGTAAAACCAAGATCATTATTGAAACAGCTTTCCATTAAAGTAACAAACAAACCTCCCTCACTCACATCGTGAGCACTTTTCACTAATTTATTTTTTATTAAACCGGCAACGGTTTGCTGTAAATCAAACTCCTCCTGCAGATCAAAATAAGGGCATGGGCTAAATTCTTCGCCAATAATTTTATGTAAATATTCTGATGAATTAAAATCATTCCTGCTTTGACCAATCAGATAAATAATATCCCCTTCATTTTTAAAATTAAGGGTCATTTTATCAGTAACGTCATCCAGCAAACCTACCATGCCAATTGTTGGCGTAGGGTAAACAGGCCCACCAGGAGATTGATTGTAAAAACTAACATTACCGCCGGTAACAGGAGTGTCGAATTTTAAACATGCATCACCCATACCAGTAATTGCATTGGTAAATTGGTAATACACTTCCGGATCATAAGGATTACCAAAATTGAGACAATTGGTAACACCCAATGGCAATCCTCCGCTACATACAATATTTCTTGCTGCTTCTGCCACTGCTATCATTGCTCCTTTATACGGATCTGCAAACACATATTTACTGTTGCAATCTGTAGTTAATGCCAGGGCTTTATTAGTTGGCTTTGCCAAAACAATGGCTGCATCGCTTGGCGCATTTGCAGTTACAGTTCCTGCGCCTACCATGCTATCATATTGCTCATATACCCACCGCTTGCTGGCGATATTTGGTAAGGCTATTATTTTTTCTGCAACAGATCTTAAATCTTTCGGCTCTGCAATTTTTTCCGCATCGAATGCCTTTATTTTTTGAAAATATTTAGGCTCTTTTACAGCTCTGTCATATTGCGGAGCGCCACCGCCTAATACTAATTCCTCAGCCGGCAATACTGCTTCTTCTACACCATTCATAAAAAAATGAAGCATTCCATCATCTGTTACTTCCCCAATATTACTGCATGGCAAATCCCATTTTTCAAAAACATCCAGCACTGCTTTTTCTTTTCCTTTTTCTACAACCAACAACATTCTTTCCTGACTTTCGCTCAATAATAATTCCCAGGCTTTCATATCTGACTGGCGTGTAGGTACTTTTTCAAGATCTATACGCATTCCCGATTTTCCTTTTGCACTCATTTCTGCCGTGGAGCAAATGATGCCAGCAGCGCCCATATCCTGCATGCCTACCACAGCGCCTGTTTCTATCACTTCAAGGCAAGCCTCCAGTAATTTTTTTTCCTGGAAAGGATCACCCACCTGCACTGCAGGAAGATCTTCAACACTATCTTTTGTAATTTCTGCACTGGCAAATGATGCACCGCCAATACCATCTTTACCCGTAGCGCTCCCCACAAAAAAAACAGGATTTCCTTTACCTTCAGCAGTAGCAGAAACGGTAGTACCGTTTTTTAGTATACCTACGCTCATCGCATTTACCAATGGATTGGTATGATAACATTCCTCAAAATATATTTCTCCGCCAACTGTGGGCACACCAAAGCAATTGCCATAATGACCAATACCATGTACAATACCTGCTAACAAATGCTGTGTTTTTGCGTCATCTAGTTTTCCAAAACGCAAAGAATTTAAAGAAGCTATCGGCCGGGCACCCATGGTAAAAATATCACGGTTTATTCCGCCTACACCTGTAGCCGCTCCCTGGAAAGGCTCAATAGCAGATGGATGATTATGGGATTCTATTTTAAAAACAACGCCGTAGCCATCGCCAATATCCATAAGGCCGGCATTTTCTTCACCGGCTTTTACCAACATTCTTTTTCCATCTCTTGGTAATTTTTTAAGCCATTTAATAGAATTTTTATAACTGCAATGCTCACTCCACATTCCACTAAAGGCACACAACTCCGTAAAATTCGGAGTACGTCCAAGCTTTTGTTTTATAAGTTCAAATTCTTCTTCAGTAATTCTTAATTGTGCTGCGGTGGCTGCTGTTATTTCCATAAAAGTGTGAAAGTGTTATTAGAAAGCGCAAATGTACAACGCTGATATGTTTAATGAGAGTAATCAAAGTAAATATTTTAACTAACTTCCCACATCAAATAATAATGCTGCAGTGTTTTATCTTTTATTCTTTTTTTATCTCGGCCTAGGCTGTTTTTTTATTGTCAAAAATTCATTTATAAAAAACAGCCAACTTGCTGCAAGCAATATCCTGGCTTTATTTCTGCTGAAAATTGCAGCTGGTGTTTTTTTTGGATACACACTTTTGCATGTTTATCCCGGTAATGATGCCTGGGCATTAAACGCTTATGGAAACCAGGAATATCAACTGTTAACAGCACATCCCGGCACTTTTTTCACTGATATTTTTAAATCAAATTATGGAGAACACTATGGTAGCCTTTTCAGTTCTACCAATTCTTACTGGAATGATCTGAAACTAAATATCCTGATTAAAGTAGTAGCAATTTTAAATATTTTCAGTAGAGGCAATTATTATATCAATAGCTTATTTTTTAACTTCTTCTGTTTTTTTGGGCATATTGCTCTTTATAGAATATTTATAAAAATATATCCTGGTAAAAAGTGGCTTATAATAGCAGGATGCTTTTTATTGCCGTCTACATTATTTTTCTCTTCGGGCATGGATAAGGACTGTATTATATTTGGCCTGATAGGAATGTTATGTTACTGTCTTTATTTTTCTCTTGAAAATGGATTTAATTTAAAAAAGAATATTGGTATTTTTTTAAGCATTTTCTTCCTGTTCCTCCTAAGAAATTATATTGTGGTAATAATGATATTACCTGCAGTTGCATGGATTATCAATAAAAAATATCATCAAAAAATAGCCAGAACGTTTATTGTCACATTTGTATTTTCCATCCTGGTGTTGGTTTTAATTCAACTAACAATACCTGCTTTTTCGCCACTCAAAATAGTTGTAAATAAGCAACGGGATTTTTTTACGCTTCCTATAGCGAACACACAATTGGATACTGATACTTTATTACCACAGTTACAAAGTTTTTTATCTGCTTCCCCAAAAGCTTTTAATAATGCTTTTATACAACCTTATCCATTTCAGTATTCTTCTTCTTTTCTAAATATCGCCTCATTTGAAATAATATGTTACTTCTTTCTCTTTTTTGCAATGCTTTTTTATAAAAACAAAAGTTTGCAAAAAGATCCTTTTATCAGCTTTTCTATTGTATTTGCTATACTCATGCTTTTATTTATAGGGTTTATTGTACCAAACGCTGGCTCTATAGTACGCTATAGAAGTATTTATTTGCCCTTATTAATTATTCCCCTTTTATGCAGTATAAAGTTCAACGATTGGTCAAAAAAGGACTAATATTATAATTTATTACATGTTTAAAATTTTAACCGATTTAAGTAGAAAATCAGTTTTTTTATAAAATAAATTATTTTATTTTCTATTTTTTACCTTTTTTTGCAACTTAAATATTAGAATATATGAATCAATTACGTTTTGATGCAGTTTCGAATCTTGCTAATTTACAGGCACCGGTTAAATTTGAAACCTCTTCAAGAATTACAGCAATTTTTAATGAAAATGTATTTACATTAAAAACTGCCCGTCATTATCTTAGTGATGACGCTTTTAAAAGTTTACTTGCATCTACCCGTGGAGGAAAAAAAATTGACAGGTCAATGGGCAACCAGATTGCAAATGGTTTAAGAGCGTGGGCAGAAAGTAAAGGAGTGACTCACTTTACGCACTGGTTTCAACCGCTTACCGGTTTGTCTGCTGAAAAACATGATTCATTTTTTACTTTAAAAGGCGATGGAACACCTATAGAAGAATTTGAAGGTGCCGCACTTATTCAACAGGAACCGGATGCATCCTCTTTTCCAAGTGGCGGCCTTAGAGCAACTTTTGAAGCAAGAGGTTATACTGCCTGGGATCCATCATCTCCGGCATTTATTATGGAAATTGGTGAAGGCAAAACATTGTGCATTCCAACAATTTTTGTTTCATACACTGGTGAATCTCTTGATACAAAAACACCATTAATAAAAGCATTGGTAGCACTGGATAAAGCTGCAGTAGATGTATGCCAGTATTTTGATAAAAATGTAACTAAAGTAACAGCTACCCTTGGTTGGGAACAGGAATATTTTGTAATAGATGCAGGCCTGGCAAATGCAAGACCTGACCTTTTACTAACAGGAAGAACAGTATTTGGTCATGCTCCTGCAAAAGGGCAACAACTGGAAGATCATTATTTTGGTGCAATACCTGAACGTGTATACGCTTTTATGAGAGATTTTGAACAGGAATCTTATAAACTCGGTATTCCTCTTCGTACACGCCACAATGAAGTTGCACCAGCTCAATTTGAGTGTGCACCAATATTTGAAGAAGCGAACCTTGCAGTAGATCATAATACATTACTGATGGATGTAATGAGCAGGGTGGCTAAAAGACATAATCTAAAAGTACTGTTGCATGAAAAACCATTTGCCGGCATTAACGGAAGTGGTAAACACAACAACTGGAGCATGAGTACAGACACTGGTGTAAATCTTTTAGGCCCTGGCAAAACTCCAAAAACAAATTTAATGTTCCTCACTTTTTTTGTGAACATTATAAAAGCTGTACATGATTATTCAGATCTCTTACGTGCCTCTATAGCAAGCGCTGGTAACGATCACAGGTTGGGTGCTAACGAAGCTCCGCCAGCAATTATTTCTATATTTATCGGGAAATACCTTACCAATGTTTTAAATGAAGTTGAAAAAAGAGTAGGCGGAGATTTTGATGAAACGGATGAAGCAATATTAAAATTGGATATTCATAAAAGCATACCGGAACTGATGCTTGATAATACAGATCGAAACAGAACATCTCCCTTCGCATTTACTGGAAACAAATTTGAATTCAGGGCGGTTGGATCTGCTGCAAACTGTGCTGCTGCTATGACGACCATCAACAGTATCATGGCAGAAACGCTTAGGAATTTTAAAAACGAAGTAGATGCATTAATTGAAAAAGGTGATAAAAAAGAAGTTGCATTAATGCAGGTGATTCAAAAATATATTGTAGATAGTAAAGTTGTTCTTTTTGAAGGAGATGGCTACAGTGCTGAGTGGGAAAAAGAAGCAGCCAAAAGAGGTTTACCAAATGTAAAAACAACACCGCTGGCGCTGGATGCTTTTGTTACCAAAAAAGCAAAAACGCTTTTTGAAGACAATGATATTTACAATCATCTTGAGCTGGAAGCAAGACACGAAATCATGTTGGAAGAATATGTAAAAAAAGTGCAAATTGAAGCAAGGGTAATGGGTGATCTTGCATCTACATTAATTATTCCCGCTGCTGTAAAATATCAGAATGTTCTTTTACAAAATATTAGGGGGCTTAAAGATGCAGGCCTTGCAGAAACTGCATACTCAAATCAAAAGTTGATTGCCTCACAGATAAGTGACCACATTAATATTATAAGTGAGAACGTGGCTAAAATGATCAATGCCAGGAAAAAAGCAAATGAAATTGCAGATACGAGAGAAAGAGCAATTGCTTATTGTGATGATGTAAAAGGCAATTATTTTGATCTTATCAGGTATCATGTAGATAAGCTGGAGCTTATGGTAGATGATTCTTTTTGGTCTTTGCCAAAATACCGTGAGTTATTATTTTTAAGATAATCTTTTAAAATGAAAAATACAGCCCTGGTTTATCGAGGGCACTGAAAAAGCTCTCCTTTTAGAATAGAACTTGTAAGGCGATTAAGCTAAAATCAATTTTTAGCTTAATCGCCTTTTTTATTTTCACATATTTTTAGTGAGGTACAGGTTCAGCTTTT
>JBDSIB010000183.1:0-26280 GCA_039918155.1 Ferruginibacter sp. | reverse complement strand
CTGCATCGTGGAAAGTTCAAAATTTTAAAAGATTCTGTGTTTAGATAACGGCTTTTCTGAGCCTAACTAATTTTTCTAAAAGTGGCTCCAGCAAATCTAATCTCAGCATATTAGCACCATCGCTCTTAGCAATAGCCGGGTTTGGGTGTGTTTCTATAAAAAGCCCGTCAGCACCCGTTGCAATGGCTGCCTTGGCAATCGTTTCAATTAATTGGGGATTGCCACCGGTGATTCCGGATGTTTGGTTTGGCTGTTGTAAGGAATGCGTGCAATCCATAATGACTGGCACATTGTGTTCCTTCATCCAGGGAATATTTCTGTAATCAACCACCAGGTCCTGGTAGCCAAAAGTATTTCCTCTTTCTGTAAGCCATACATTATCATTACCTGCATTTTTTATTTTATCTACCGCAAACTTCATAGATGGTCCATTTAAAAACTGGCCTTTTTTTACATTTACAATTTTACCGGTTTGGGCAGCGGCAATAAGCAGGTCTGTTTGCCTGCAAAGAAATGCCGGTATTTGCAAAATATCCATATATTTTGCAGCAATAGCAGCTTCTTCATGCGAATGAATATCCGAAGTAACGGGAACATTAAAACGCTTTCCGGCCTTCTGTACAATTATCATGGCAGTTTCATCTCCTATACCGGTAAATGAATTGACACTCGTACGATTAGCCTTGCGATAGGAAGCTTTAAAAATATACGGAATTTCGAGTCTTTGGCAGATGGCGGAAACCTTTTCCGCCACTTCCATTACCAGTTCTTCACTTTCTACAATACAGGGACCGGCTATAAGAAAAAAAATATCTTTATTATATTTCTGTGTGCTGAAAAGATCGGTTATTTTATTTTCCATGGCTGCAAAATTACATTATTGAGTACTTATAATTTTAATTGTGTAATTCCTTTAATTACTGTTAAATACCCTTTGATGGGTATTGTATATTTAAAATCAACATATTATATTTGCGGCAACAAAAATATATTTTTTTTAATGAAACAGGTGCATACCTTTGCGCCCGATTTACAAAACTAAAAAACAACGTAAAATGAAAAAATTATTAATTATTGCTGTACTAGTTGCAGGATCTTTTGCAGGTATGGCACAAAACGATGCTGGCATCCGTGGATTTAAAATTTCTGGCGGTATTGATCTTGCTATTCCAGCAAGTAATTTTTCTGGATTTTCTATTGGTGCAGGTGTTGATCTTCTTGGTCAATATGGTGTATCTGATAATGTAGGTATTACCGCTGATGCAGGTTATACTGCAGTTTTCCCAAAAGGTGGTGGTACTAACTTAGGTATTATACCTATCAGAGCAGGTATCCGTTTTTATCCTTCTTCAAGTTTTTACCTTGGTGGTAAAGCTGGTGTTGGGATTTTTACTGGCGGTGGTTCTAGTACCTCTACTACAGCTTATTCTTTTGGAGCTGGTTACATGATCAGTCCAAAATTGGACTTAGGAGTATCATATGATGGTTACAGCAAAAGCGGTTCTTCTTCAGGGCTAGTTAATGTTCGTTTAGGATATTTCTTTGGTAACTAATCATTACTAATATTAAAAGCCGTTGCATTTATTGTAACGGCTTTTTTATTTTAGCAGGGTCAAATCAACTTATTCTCATAAGCATATTTTATCAATCCAATCAGGCTGGAAGTCTTTGTTTTTCTAAAGATATTTTTGCGATGTGTTTCTACTGTTCTTTCACTTATGAATAATGTATCCGCAATTTGTTTGTTGCCATATTCTTTTTCAATTAGTTGAATGATCTCAATCTCCCTGGTAGTAAGTCTTACTTCTTCCACATTTTTTTTCTTCTCACTGGCTTTCAGCATTTCATCCAATACTTCCTGGCTGAAATAAATACCACCTCTTGATATTTTTTCCAATGCAGTTATAAGTTCCTGCTTGCCGATATTTTTTAAAACGTAACCTGCAATATCACTGTCTTCAATCATCTGGTTTACCAGGTCACCCTGTCCACTCATGGAGAGTGCTAATATTTTTATTTCGGGGAATTTCTGACGAACAACTTTTGCCAGTTCTGCACCATTCATAACCGGCATCATAATATCTGTAAGGAGTATGTCAATTTTATTTTGTGCTAAAAGTTCTGGAATGTTTTCAGGATGATTACTTTCTAAAACTACCACGAAGTCGGGTTGTCCCGATAACAACGATTTAAGCCCATCAATAACGATCTGATGGTCATCAACGATAGCCAGTAAAATTTTATCCTTCTTCATACAGGTAGAAAGATAAGTGTAAAATTTATTCTGAAAAATTTTATTAACTAACAGGTACGTGTATGGCCACCAGAGTGCCTTTGCCTGGAGAACTATCAAAATCGATGGTTCCTTTTAGATAGTTTATGCGTGAGGTCATATTTTTTAATCCGATCCCGTCTGTTTGTTTCCTTTTTGTAAGGTCGAAGCCTTTTCCATTATCATCGATCGTAGCGGCAATACCATCTTCATCTTTTATTATAGAGATGTCAAGATGATTGGCACCAGAGTGCTTTAAAACATTGTTTACACATTCCTGTAACACACGATATAGAACGGTTTCAATATTATTATCTATCCGGTCATTTAAGCCTTCTGTATGCAGGGTTACTTTTATGATACGGTTGTCAATCTTATCAATAAATTCTTTTACAGCACTGGCAAGACCACTTTTTAATAAGGCGTTTGGCATCATCTGGTGACTTACATTTCTGATCTCTTTACAACCTTCATCTACCAAGCCAATCACATTTTCAAAAGCAGTTCTTTGCTGCTCATTTTCAAATTTAAATTCACTTTCAAAAACGGAAAGATTCATTTTTGCAGCACTCATCATCTGGCCAACACCATCATGCAGATCGGATGCAATTCTTTTGCGTTCGTTTTCTTCCGCTTCTATTACTGCCTTTGTTGCCTGGTCCTGTTGTTTTAAAACTTCTTCTTGTAATTTCCTTTCCTGTTTTAGTTTATATCTTTTGTAAGTTGATAATCCCAGCAGGCTTGTAAGAACCAATAAAATAGAAAAAGCGATCAGATAATAATTCTTCCGGTTAATTTCTAATTCCTGTTCTTTTAGTTGTAATTCTTTTTTCCCGGTTTCATACTTGGTATTCAGTTCTGTGATCTGGTGATTACTGGTTTCATTAAAAACAGAATCCTTTATTTCACTATATTTTTTATAATATTCGTAGGACAGTGATTGGTTTTGAGTTTCGTAATATTTCGCAAGCGCAAAATAAACAATGATAAGATCTTTTTTCAAACCGCTTTCGGCCGATATTTTTTCCGCTTTCAGCAGGCAATCTAATTCTTCTGTTTTTAAATGTAAGCTATCATATATACCCGCCAGGTTTATTAAAATAGAAGACTGGCCTACTTTCTCATTTAATGTTTCTTTGAGAGCATAACCTTTTTTAAAATATTCGATAGCTTCTTTGTAATTGTGTTTCTGTGCAAGAATACCAGCATATCCATTGTATGCAATACTTAACCCATAATCATCTTTAGCAATCAGTTGCATTTCTATTGCAGTTTTATAATAAAATTCTGCCGAGTCATTATTTTTAAGATTAGTGTAAGCGTTACCCAGGTTGTTATAAACTGCACCTTTTAAATAAGGATCATTTATTTTTTCATAAATAGCTTTTGCTTTTAAATGATAAGTAAGAGATTGGTCATATTTTTTTACATCTGCATATACAAGCCCAATATTGTTCAATGCATTTGCTGTAAAACGGTCATTTTTTATTTTTTCAAAATCCTGTAATGCATCAAAGAAATATTTTAGTGCTGTATTATAATCAGCTTTGTTCCAGTAAATGAGCCCGACATTATTCAGAGCTCCGCCTCGCCCTTTTAGATTGTTTAATTTATTAAAGATATTATATGACTTCTCATAAAAAAATATAGATCTGTCGTAAAGGCCACTTACATCATAAGAAATGCCAGCTTCATTATAACCTTTCGCCAGGCCTTCCTGGTAGTCTATTTCTTTTGCCAGGGTAATTGATTGCAAAGAATATTGTTTTGCAGCTTGCGGTTTATCGTATACAATGTTTTCTGCAAGTTGATTGAGGGCATCAATCTTGCTTTTACCGGTGGTGGTCTTAATTATATTTAACAGGCTATCATTGTTTACATTTTGTGCTGATGCTGATAAACTCATAGAAGAAAGCAAACACAAAAGGAACAGCCGGCATGTGAAATGCATAGGCAGATTGCTAATTTATTTTTAATACATCTTTCATATTAAAGATACCTTTTTTGCCGGCAATAAATTCAGCAGCTAAAACAGCTCCTGTTGCAAATCCTGTGCGGTTATGAGCAGTGTGAATTATTTCAATATCATCAATGGCAGAACTGTACTTTATAGAATGTGTGCCGGGAGCAGGATCAATTCTTTTACTAATAATAGAAAGTTCGCCCGAATTTTCTGCAACTTCATTTATCCATTTATCCTTACCATTATAGTTTCCTATTACTTGCTCAGCAAGAGTAATTGCTGTACCGCTTGGTGCATCTGTTTTTTGTGTATGATGAATCTCTTCCATTGTTACATCATACCCTTCCACACCACTCATCAATTGCGCCAGTTTTTTATTTAACTCAAAAAATAAATTTACGCCTACGCTAAAATTACTTGCATATAAAAGTGTACCATCGAGTGCTTCACATTTATTTTTAATTTGTGTCCAATGCTCCAGCCAGCCAGTGCTACCACTTACTGTCGGTATTCCTGCATTAAGGCATTTAGAGATATTTTCTACGGCACTTTGCGGAGCGGTAAATTCGATAGCAACATCACATTTACTTAGATTTTCTTTTGTAAAATCAGCAACTGTATTAATGTCTATTTTTAAATTACAGGTATGGCCACGTTGCAATGCAATTTCTTCAATCGCTTTACCCATTTTGCCATAGCCAATCAATGCTATATTCATAATTAATTATGGAATTTTTGCGGAAGATATGAAACTGGATTTATTTCTACCAATATTCATTACAAGACTGATACCTTTTGTATTTGCCATCGGGCTGTAACCTGGCTTTATTGAAAAACTAAGATTGTCGCCGACATCAAATGTTTTTAAATTTGCATCTACTGCAGCATCTGCAACATTTAATCCCCAGAAAACTATAAAAAAAAGTACCGAGTAATCTACATTCTGCCTGACCTGATTTCTGAACACCCGTATTCTTTCGGGCTGATCTTTTACAGTAAAATAAGGTTGCTTTATCAGGTGATCATTAGATGTGTCATTATCTGTAGCCAGTTTGTATGCATACTTAGCATCTTTATACTGCTTCAGGTTTCTAAAAAAAATAAAAGCAGTGGTGCCTAAAGCACCATAAACAATGGGGACTTTCCAATATTTTTTATTTGTAATCTGGCCCCAGCCAGGGATAATTGCAGAACGGATAACCGCTACATTAGGATCATATTTTTTTGCTCCGGTATCTTTTGCTGAGATCACATTTTTAGATACAATAGCTTTTCCGGCAGTATCTAAAATTATTACAGGTGTTTGTGCATGAGCACAAAAAAAAGTTGCAAATAAAACGCAGGTAACTATAATTTTTTTCTGAAGCAACATCAACTCACATTAATATTCATTTTTTCTAAAAGTCCGTTCAGTTCTTCCATGGAATAATACTCAAACAAAATACTTCCGTTTCCTTTTTTATTGTGTGTAAGTTTAACTTTGGTGCTGAACTGTGATGCTAAATTATCTTCTATTTTTTTATAAGCAGGTGCCAGTGCTGTTTTTACAGCAGATTTAACAGTGTTGCCACCTGTATATATTTTCCTTACAAGGTCTTCTGTTTGCCTAACCGACAAACCTTTATTTTTAATTTCAGAAAAAATATAAAGCTGCTTATCGATCATATCAACATTTATCAAAGCACGTGCATGGCCCATGCTGATAACCGCATTACGAACTGCTACCTGGATATCCGGCGGTAGTTTTAAAAGACGGATGTAATTTGCAACAGTAGTTCTCTCTTTCCCCATACGCTCTGCAACCTGTTCCTGCGTATAATCCAGGTCATCCATCAATCTTTTATAACTGATGGCAATTTCAATTGCATTAAGATTTTCCCTTTGCAAATTTTCCAACAATGCAAGTTCGAGCAACTGGTCATCATTTGCCTGGCGCACATAAACCGGCACATCTTTCAATCCTGCAATTTTAGATGCACGGTATCTCCGCTCACCCGCTATCAGCCTGTATTTACCATTACCAATAGCAGATACGGTAAGTGGCTGAATGATGTTGTGCATTTTTATAGAAGAAGCTAATTCGCTTAGAGCAGTTTCATCAAAATCCTTACGTGGCTGGTTAGGGTTTACTTCTATTTGGTCCAATGGAATGCGCAGACTTGTGGTAGATTTTTCAACAAGCTCAGGCTTTAAACTTCCGGCCGTATTTTTCAGATCTGCATCAATATTCTGTAGCAGGCTTCTGATACCTTTGCCTAATGCATCTTTTTTATTTGGTTGGGTCATAAATTCTATTTGATAATTCGATAATCAGATAATGAGCTGATTCGTTAAATTAAAATGTAACTAGTAGATATTGCCACATTAGCTAATTGTTCTGTCTTCCTCTTTTATTTTGGTAAGATTATTTTTTTGGAGTATTTCTTTCGCAAGGTTTAAATAATTCACAGCACCTTTGCTATCAGAATCGTATAATATTACGGGCTTGCCAAAACTTGGGGCTTCGCTTAATTTGGTGTTTCTGTGAATAATGCTGCTAAAAACCATATCGTCAAAATGGCGGCGCACTTCGCTTACAACCTGGTTGCATAAACGCAATCTTCCATCATACATGGTCATTAAAATACCTTCAATTTTCAGATCAGTGTTTAATCTGTTCTGCACAATTTTTACGGTATTTAATAACTTACCCAATCCTTCCAATGCAAAAAATTCCGTTTGCACCGGTACTACTACGCTATCAGCCGCAGTTAAAGCGTTCACTGTTATAAGCCCAAGTGAAGGAGAACAATCAATTACTATAAAATCATACTCATCTCTTATCGGCTCCAGTATTTTTTTTAAAATGCTCTCCCGGTTAGGATGATTTATCATTTCTATCTCAGCACCTACCAGGTCTATATGTGAGGGTATAAGATCAAGGTGGGAGATTTCTGTTTTAAGAATAACATCTTTTGCTTCTGCCTCATTTACCATGCAATCATAAAGGCTTTTGGTAACATTGTGCAGGTCAAAACCTACACCCGTCGTGCTATTGGCCTGGGGATCGGCATCTACAAGCAATGTTTTATATTCGAGTATTGCAAAACTTGCAGCCAGGTTAATGGCAGTTGTAGTTTTACCAACGCCGCCCTTTTGATTCGCAATTCCTATAATTCTCGCCATGTTTTGCCTGAATGTTTTAAAACCTTTTAAATGCTATTTTTGTTATTCTAAAACTATTTAAGCAAACATCGGAATAATTTTATACTTATAAGCGTAAATAGCGTGTAAAAACCAATAACCACGCAAATTTAGCTATTCAGTGTATAAATGGGAACAAAGAGTTGGGTAAATTGCATCGGAATGCAAAGTTTCTTAAGCAGTGCATTAAAATAACAGGAGAAAAATATGATCACTATAATATCGGGGAGTAGCAGGCTGGAAAATAATACTAAAAAAGTAGCTCATGAATACCAGCGCATTTTGCAGGAGAAAAATATAGACAGCAATCTTTTAGCATTGGATGAAACAGATATGTTTGAAAGAAACAGCGCTTTTATTAAAACTGAAAAAGAAATTCTAATACCAGCTGAAAGTTTTATAATCATCATGCCGGAGTACAATGGATCCTATCCTGGTATTTTAAAATTGATGATTGACAATGCGGATGTAGCTAAAGTTTGGTGGCATAAAAAAGTTTTACTTACGGGTATATCTACAGGCAGGGCCGGAAATCTTCGTGGAATGGAACATTTAACCGGCTCTTTATTACACATGAAAATGTTGGTGCATTACAACAGATTGCCGATAAGTGTTGTAAATAAATTAATGGATGTGAATGGCAGATTTACGGATGTGCCAACACTTACGGCCATTAATAACCAGATCGATGAATTTTTAGAATTTTAAACCCTTTAAGACCTTTTATGCGTACACCCCTTGGCGTTATCATTTTTATTTCTTTAATGCTGCTGCTGGATACTTATTTTTTCCAGGCTATTAAGATCGTTACCCAATCTGCTTCTCCCAAAACCAAGGCAATCATTTACACTGTTTATTGGGCAATAACAGCGTTTGCAATCATAGGCTTTTTATTATTTGTATATACGGAGCAGAATTTTTTAGGTAAAAAAGTGCGTACTTATTTATTTGCAACTATCGTGGGTTTATTTATTGGAAAATTAACTGCTGGTATATTTTTTCTGGCGGATGATATACGGAGGCTTATACAATGGGTTGCCGGTAAATTATTTTTTAATAATACGGAAGGAGCAAATCTTTCAGATGAAGGGATAAGCCGTTCCGCATTTCTAAGCTGGTTGGGTATAGTTGCTGGTGGAACTATATTTGGCACCCTTATCTATGGCTTTTCAAATAAATACAATTACCAGGTAAAAAGAATACAACTCTCCTACGATAATCTGCCGGCTGCTTTTAAAGGTTTAAAAATTATTCAAATCAGCGATATTCATAGCGGAAGTTTTTTGGATAAAAAAGCGGTGCAACAGGGTGTTGATATGGTGATGAAAGAAAATGCTGACCTTATTTTATTTACAGGTGACCTCGTAAATGACAAGGCCACGGAAATGGATAATTATAAAGACGTTTTCAATCAAATAAAAGCACCCATGGGTGTTTTCTCTACTTTGGGAAATCATGATTATGGTGACTATGTGCAGTGGCCAATTGATGGTGTTACAAAAGCGCAGAACCTGGAAAATCTGAAAAAAGTTCATGCAGAAATTGGCTGGAGACTTTTGATGAATGAGCATGTAGTTTTAGAAAAAAATAATGAACAGATTGCTTTAATAGGCATAGAGAACTGGAGTGCAAAGGCAAGGTTTCCAAAACATGGAAGAATGGATCTGGCTTATCCGGGCTGTGAAAGATATCCTTTCAAAATATTAATGAGCCATGATCCAAGCCATTGGGAAGCAGAAGTAAAACCAAAATATGGCGACATCGATCTCACACTCAGCGGACATACACATGGGATGCAGTTTGGTGTTGAAATACCAGGTTTTAAATGGAGTCCTGTTCAGTATGTTTATAAAGAATGGGCAGGATTATATGAAGATGAGAAACAAAAATTATATGTGAACCGTGGCTATGGTTTTATCGGCTATCCCGGCAGGGTTGGCATATTGCCGGAGATAACTGTAATTGAATTGGTCTGACAGGGCTGCTATAAAAAAACATATTTTGAACTGATCTGCGCTTTGATAAAAGATGACTAAAGGTATGCTGCAGAAGTTCCGACGTAAAGTCGGAATCCCGATTTTACATCGGGAAGATGCGACCCCGATTTCCACTGCGTTCCTCGGGACAAGCGCAAGCATGCTGAACAAAGAACTTATGCTTGTACATAAAAAAACCTCTCGAAATTTCGAGAGGTTTTTTATTTTGAAGATACTTGATTATTCAGCTTTTGCTTCTTCAGCAGCGGCTGCATCATCATCTAATTTAGCTTTTAAGCCTGCAAGTACACCAAGATCACCTAAAGTTGTTTTCTCTACTTTGCTCTGAATATTCTTCACAGCTTTTTTTGTTGATTCAGCTTCAGCTTGTTTTTCTTTGCGTTCTACCTGTCTTTCTTCTTCTTTTTCCTGCTCCCACAATCTTGTGTGGCTAAGTACAATACGCTTATCGCTACGGTCAAATTCAATTACCATAAAGTTGGCTATTTCATCTGCGCCGATTGCTTTACCATCTTCTTTCATAAGGTGACGGGTAGGTGCAAAACCTTCAAGGCCGTATGGCAATTGAACCAAAGCACCTTTATCATCTTTACGTGTTACCGTTCCTTCATGAATAGATCCGATTGCAAATGTAGATTCCAGGCTGTTCCATGGATCTTCTTCGATTTGCTTATGGCCAAGCTGCAATTTGCGGCCTTCTTTATCAATGCTAAGTATTAACACTTCAATTTCGTTTCCAACTTTCGTGTATTCGTTGGGGTTATTAAAGCGTTTTAACCAGCTAAGGTCACTAATGTGAATCATACCACCGATACCGGTAGCTAACTCAACAAATACACCGTAAGGAGTGATATTTTTTACCGTACCCGTGTGCTTGCTGCCTTCTGGGAATTGGTTCTCAATAGTGCTCCATGGATCTTCTGTCAATTGTTTGATAGAAAGACTCATTTTACGTGTTTCTTTATCCAGTGTTACTACTTTAGCTTCGTATTCATCTCCCAGTTTAAAGAATTCTTTTGCATTGATCGGAGTGTTAGCCCATGTAATTTCACTTACGTGAACAAGACCTTCAACACCTGGCATTATTTCAAGGAAAGCACCGTAATCTTCAATGTTTACTACTTTACCTTTTACTACTTCACCTTCTTTAAGATTTTCTGCTAAAGTATCCCAAGGGTGAGGAGTTAATTGTTTCAAGCCAAGGCTGATACGTTTTTTGTCATCATCAAAATCAAGTACAACAACGTTCAGTTTTTGATCCATCTTCAATACTTCTGAAGGATGGTTGATACGTCCCCATGAAATATCAGTGATATATAATAAACCATCTAAGCCACCAAGATCAAGGAATGCGCCAAAATCAGTAATGTTTTTGATAGTTCCTTCCAATACCTGGCCTTTTTCAAGTTTACCGATGATCTCAGCTCTTTGAGCTTCAATATCGCTTTCAATAAGTGCTTTGTGAGATACAACCGCATTTTTAATTGCTTCGTTGATCTTAACTACTTTAAATTCCATTGTTTTACCAACAAACTGATCGTAATCAGTAACTGGTTTCACGTCTATCTGAGATCCAGGAAGGAAGGTTTCCATTCCGAATACATCAACGATCAAACCACCTTTAGTTTTGCTGGTAACTATACCGGTAACAATTTCTCCGGTTTTATTTACTTCCACAATTCTTTCCCATGCTCTTGTAATACGGGCAGATTTGCGACTCAGGTTAAGGTTTCCTTCCCTGTCCTCTTTTTCTACAACCATTACTTCAATTACATCTCCCACTTTTACACCACCTGGTATATCACGGAATTCGTTCAAAGAAATAAGGCCATCACTTTTAAAACCGATGTTTACAACAGCATCTGTTTTAGTTAATGATTCAATAGTGGCCTGGATCATTTCACCATCATTGATCTGCTTAAAAGTGTTGTCATAAACAGTATCGTACTTTTCTTTTTCTTCTTTAGAATAAGCTGATACATTGCGTTTGTCTCTACTCCAGTCAAAATCGTCATGAGCAGTTTCTACTTTAGGTTCTGCTTTAGCTTCTTCTTTAGGCGCTTCTGCTACAGCAGTTTCTGTAGTTTCTTCAGGCTGATTTGTTGTCGCAGTAGCTTCGGCTGACTCGGCAGCTTTCGGCTCCTGATCTTCTGCGTTTAGTTGTTTGTTAATATTAAAAGACATAATGTAATACCCCGTGGTTTTTTTGAACGGGGCTGCAAAAGTAAGGTTTTTTGGTTAATTTTTTGATATTTTAGAGGGGTAAATGAAGTTATGGGGAATAAAAAAGCCTCCCAATTGGGAGGCTTTTTTATAAGAACATATTTAATTAGAAGATGACAACAGAACCTGTTTTAATTCTGACACCTTTTGTATCTGTAAGTTCTACTCTGTAGATACCTTTTGAGAAATTAGTAAGATCTACATCCATTCTTGTATAACCACCTAGTACACTGTAAGATTTACTCCATACTCTTGCTCCTTTTGAATCGAAAACGTTTACGAAGCCTGGAACACCACCATCACGGTTAGCTGCAGGGTTGTTATAATATCTAACCTGGAACTGGCCTGTTGATGGGCTAGGGTAGATAAACAAGGTTGTATTAGATGAATCTGTTATTGATATAGCAGATGAAGTACTGCTACATGTATTAACATCATTTACAGTCACTGTATAAGCACCAAGGTGATCAACATCAACTACAATACTGTTACCAGTTACATTTGGAACCGCAATACCATTCCTGAACCAGGTATAGGTCGAAGCCGGATTTGGTGAAACCGCTGCAGTAATTGTGGTTGTTAAACCAGGGTACAATTTCTTATAAGGAGCAGCACTTAAAACTATCGTTGGATTAGCATTAACAGTTAAAGTAGCTACGTTACTGAATTTGTAAGAAGCACATGAAGTAACATACAATGAATCTTTGTACTTGTAATTATTCATTGTTAAAGCCGCACCTGTAATAGTTAGCGTGCCAGTAACAGCAGTAGTACCGTAAGGAGCCCCTGATGCTGGTATTTTTGTAAAGGTTGCACCATTATCTGTACTTACATACCACTGATGTTTAACTCCAACACCTGTTGTAGAAGCTGCAGTGAATGAAGCATTTTTGCCAGCACATGTTGCAGCGTTTGCAACAGGTATGGTAGCATCTGTAATAGGATTGCTTACTGTTACAGGAACAGTCGCAGTTCCATCACATGTACCGCCGTTATTTACAGCAACTGTATAGTTGGTTGTAACTGTAGGTTTAACATACACTGTATTCAATTGAGTACTATCGTAAGGAATAGTAGCAGCGGCATCTTTAAATATATTGCCACCTGTTACAGGACCCCAGATACCTGTTTCTGGTAAACCGATACTGTAAGTAATAGTAATTGACCAATTGTCTAGTGAGCCATTAGCACCTGGATCAGTTCCAAAATCATATATACCAAATGTCCAGTTACCATTTACAACATTTCCAGCCCAAAGATCACTGAATTTAGGAGTAGTTGCCAATAGTCCGTCCGGACCTGTCGGAGCAAACGGTGCCGCAGCAGTCATCTGAGCATCGGGAGCAAAAGTGCCAGTCCAAGGTGCAGTGCCAGCTCCTAAAGCGTTAACGCCAGCAGAACTTATAACAGTATTTCTAAAATTAGCACCGAGAGATTGGGTAAGACTTGTAGCATAATCAAGGTTAAGCACATTAGTACCAACCGGGCCTTTTATTACAGATACTACAGAGAAACCTGCCTGAGGATGCGTAACATTCATTTTTACGCTTACACCAGTAATCACAGCTCCTGCAGGAATACCTGATACAGCTATTACATTACTAATACCAACCGTACTACCTTGTGGTATTGCTGTATTTAACGTAGGTGAGTTAAATGTTGTTGAGAAAACACTCGGAGATGCAAGATTAGTAATTGTAAGTTTTTGGATCGAACCTACACAAATAGCCGCATTAGCAGGACTAATTGTTGGTACAAAAGGATTTACAGTTAGCGTAACAGCATTGCTGAATTTATCAGGTGTACATGTTCCCGAGTATAAAACCTGGTATTGATAACCATTCATGCTAACGGTTGCATTTGAAATAGTTAGCGTAGCGCTATTAGCACCAGAGAACATTCCTCCATTAGTAACTGTCGTCCATGGAGCTGTTGCACTCACTCTTTGTTGCCATTTGTAAGTGATGAAAGAACCAGTTCCACCTAAAGTAAAGTTTGCAGTATTTCCACACAACACAGTAGCATTAGAGGGTTGTGTAGGAGCAGTTAATGCTACACATGGAACAATATTAACAGTATAATCTTCAACTTCACCATAAGCAGAATTGCCACAAGGTGTTGCATTTGGATCAAAGCTGGTATCATGCAAACGAATCCTTAAACGTGTAGGACCTGTTAATGCACCGGCTGGAACATTTAGAGTACCTATATATGGACCCGCACCATTAGCTGAAGTATAAACTGTCTCACCTGGATCATTAAAGCTTCCATTGTGATTGAAATCAATAAATATAATAACCTGATCAGAAGAGAAACCAAATGCATTTTCTACATCAAAAGGATAATTTGCACCTTGAACCAAATCAGTACTGATATTGGTAAAGTTTTCGTAACCAGTAATGCCAGTTGAAGCATTGTTCATTGACCCTAATGAGAAATTAGAAATGCTTTCAAAACTTCCATCATCAGCACCAGCATCGCAATAACAACCTGATTGGGGTGTTTTATCTACAAATACTTTTTTAGAAGTTCCGGTAGCAGCTGAAGCAGTACAAGTAACTACTACACGATAGTAAGTAGGACCTGACTGAGAAGTAGATAATGTAGAGCTGGTAGCTCCTGCAATATTTACCCATGCATTAGCAGTAGTAGAAGAGGAATCCTGCCACTGATAAGTAACCCCTGTTCCAGCAGTACTATTTTGTGTAGAAAGAGCAAAATTCACTCCATTACAAACATTAGCAACAGATGCGATTGTATTACCTGGGTCAGGTGTACCAGCGCAAGGAGCAGGAGGTGCACAATCAAGATTAGAAGCAGTAACAGTATAGTCAGAAGCAGTACCTGTAGCGCCTGAACTAGGGTTTGTAGAATAAACCAACAGAATAAGGTTTGCACCTGCAGGAACAGTAACCTGAGCACTTATACCAGCTGGTGCAGCAGGAGTAGCGGTACTTAATCCTGGATCAGCAAGATAATTTGTTACAATGTTTGCTGAACTAAATGAATTGTTATAAACAGCAAACTGAATATTTGCATTTGTAACGTCATTAGTAGTAAGAGTAAAAGTTACACACTGTGAAGAGCCAGTAGTGTTTGACAAAGAATAAGTGTCGTAAAAAAAAGGTCCACCAGCTATTGTAGCAGGTGTAGCATATGCTGTTCCGCATGCTCCAGTTGGAGCTCCAGGACGTGAAAGCCTTGAGGATAAGGTACCATCACCAGCTCCTAATGAGCCTGAAAATACGCATGCCACTTTGGGACTTGCTTTTTTTGGCGACGCTTGTACTGAACTTAAAAAAAGTCCAAAACAAATCACCACTGAGAATACATTTTTTAAAATGTATCGCATTTTAATAAGAGTAGTTTTGAATTGCATAATTGTTTTTTTATGAATGAGTAACATAGATAAGGACTAAAAATCCTTAAAATGCGTAATTGTTCCCGAAATGCAGGATAATGCTTATTTATTTTGCTTTACCGGTGCTGATTTTTTAGAAAGAATTATTGAAGCAGGGGCATCACTTTGAGCATTAGGAGAAACCTTCTGACTTTTTTGGTTGCGGGCTTGTAATTTGAGTTTTAACCTTTGTTCCTGAGTAAGATTTGCCCTTGAGGTCTGGGCTACAGTAGTTTTAGTAAGAGTAAGTGTTTTTTTGGGAGCTGTTTGAGCTGATGCCAAACCTACGGATCCAAACAAAACAACACATGCAAGTAGTAATTTTCTCATTGTTTTAGTTTTTTGTGAAAAATTTAATTACCAAATATAGAAAAAAACATTAAAAGTAAAAATATTTTAAGTTTCCCACATTTACTATAAATGTGGTGGAAAATACCATAAAACCTCAATATTTAGCTGAGTAGATTGTTTTTATTAAATTGCCATTTTAAAAACACTTTCAGTTATTATGAGTTCCTTTTCTACCAGGCTAAAAGAATCCCGCTTTATAAAGGGAATTGTCTATGCTGTTATAGGTGTAGTTTCCTATCCGGGAATTAATATTGTAAATAAACTGGAGATACACGGAATGGAGAACCTGGAGAATTTGCCTAAGAAGAATGTTCTGTTTGTAAGCAACCATCAAACCTACTTTGCAGATGTGATCACTTTTATTCATATTTTTTGTGCAGCAAGTTGGCGCAAGAAAAATAAATTAGGCGTCCCTTATTACTTGTTGTGGCCCTTTACCAGGATCATGTATGTTGCTGCCGAAGAAACAATGAAAAGCAGCTGGCTTAGTAAACTGTTTACGCTGGCCGGTGCTGTTACAGTAAAACGAACATGGAATGCAGGCGGAACAGAAGTGAGACGTGGCCTGGATGCATCTGATACAAGAAAAATAAATAAAGCACTTAAAAATAATTGGGTTATTACTTTTCCTCAGGGAACCACAAAAGCTTTTGCGCCGGGCAGAAAAGGAACGGCGTTCATCATAAAACAAAATAAGCCCATTGTCGTACCCGTAATGATCACGGGATTTTGGCGAGCCTTCAACAAAAAGGGATTAAAATTTAAAAAGAAAGGCACATTACTTAAAGTAACCTTTAAAGAGCCGATGCAGATTGACTATGAGGACACAACAGAAAATATTCTAGAGCAAATTATGGATGCGATAGAGCAGAGTAAAAAATTTATGAGGCACGGTGAGAAAGTAATTAGTTGAATTGTAAAGAATATTTTCGTTTACATATTACCGTACAAATAACGCTTTTAACTCTTTGGCTTCTTCTGGTTTCATTTTGCCGCCTAGTATTAACCTTAACTGCCTTCTTCTTAAAGCACCCTCAAATAAACCTGTCTCTTCTTCAGTTTCCGGAATTAATTTATTAACTGATCTTGGCTTACCGGCAGGATCCAACGCTACAAATGTGTAATATGCTTCATTGCTTTTGTATTTGTATTGCTGAATAGCATCTTCGCCAAATACTATTATGTGAACTTCCATGCTGCTGTTGAATGACCGGGTAACTTTTGCTTCTATATGTACAACGTTGCCAATTTTAATAGGTGTTTCAAAAGAAATATTATCTACAGATGCAGTAACAACGGGCGCTGCACAATGCTTCATTGCAGACAATGCAGCAGCAATATCCATCCAGTACATCAAGCGTCCACCCATCAGGTTGCCAAATGTATTTGTATCATTTGGTAAAACCAACTCCGTCATCACTACTAAGGATTCACTTGCTTTCTTATCCATTACTATAATATTTTTTGCAAAGATATGGCTTGTGCGACTGCCTTTTTTTACGCTTTGATAAAAGTTGAACCTGCCGGCCGGTAGGCGGGTAATGGTATGCGGTACAAGTTCCGACGTAAAGTCGGAATCCCGATTTAACATCGGGAAGATGACACAACGATGATGCCCGCCCGTACCGAAAGCTGGTAACAAAATATTTATTTAATTATTTTTAGTCCATTCGGGCGGGCTATGAAAAACAAATGCCGGTATCAAAAAAAACAGGAACTACTTTATAAAGGATGACAGTTATTTATTTTGGACTTCGTAATTTTGATTTCCAATTTAGCTATATGATATCGTTTGATAATACGGAATACGCCTTCGCTTATAAATCCGATAAAGAATTGAAAAGGGCAGATTTTCTTTTTTCTTCCATGGGTAAACCATTTCTTGTAAATATGGGATTAAAACTGATGCCCATTGCAATTAAAGCGCATATTCCTTTTACAAAATCTATAATCCGTTCTACTATTTTTAAACAGTTTGTGGGTGGAGAAACACTTGAAGAAACTGCGGCCGTTGCTGATAAACTTAGCAAATATAATGTGCAGGTGATTCTTGATTATGGAGTGGAGGGCGGCGATGATGGGGAAGAAGGCTACGATCATGCTACGGAAGAATTTATTAAAGTAATAGAGTATGCTGCTACGCAACCGAATATTCCGTTTATGAGCATAAAAATTACGGGCATAGTGCGGTTTGGTTTGCTGGAAAAAATAGATGCGTTTATGCATGATAGTAAGGGATCTCTGATAAAACGATATTACAAAGTAATTGAGCAACTTTTTTCTGAAGAAAAAAATGAATGGGAGAGAGCTGTAAAACGGCTTTTAAAAATATGCGATGTTGCCAATAAAAAAAATGTTGGCGTATTAGTAGATGCAGAAGAAACCTGGATACAGGATCCGGTAGATGCGCTCACTATTTTAATGATGGATACTTACAATAAAAAGAAAGCATTAATTTATAATACTATTCAACTATACCGTCATGATCGGCTGGCTTTTTTGAAAGATAGTTACGAAGCTGCTTTAGAAAAAGATTTTATTCTTGGAGCAAAACTGGTAAGAGGCGCTTACATGGAAAAAGAAAGAAAGCGTGCAAATGAATCAGGCTATGAATCACCAATACAGCCGGATAAAAATGCAAGCGATAATGATTACAATGCAGCAGTAAAATTTTGTATTGAACACTTAGAAAATATTGCAGTAATTGTAGCATCGCACAATGAGCAAAGCAATTTATACGCAACCCAATTGCTGGATCAGAAAGAATTGCCGCACAATCATCCAAATGTACATTTTTCACAGCTATATGGCATGAGCGATAACATTACTTTTAACCTTGCAAAAAGCGGTTGTAGTGTGAGTAAATATCTTCCCTTTGGACCTATAAAAGATGTAATTCCATACCTTATGCGGAGAGCCCAGGAAAATAGTTCTGCAGTTGGTCAAACCGGCCGTGAGCTTGGGTTAATAAAAAAAGAATTAAAACGTAGAAAAGAAAAATCGTAAAATATTATTGAATTTTAAGGATGCTGTTTTCTACCAGTGCAAATACATTATCGCCCTCTGCAGGATGAATGCGAAAAGTGCCTGTGAATTTTCCGAATGCAGGTAGTACAGCATATTTTTTGGTGAAATAAAAACAGGGCAATTGCAGCGATTGTTTACCCATCCCTCTTATCCTTATCCCCGGGTGAATGTGTCCACTGAAGCAAAATTTTTCATCCTCATCACTGCAATCATTTATATCATGCATAAAGCTGAAATTTTGAAGAGAAAAACTTTTTTCATGCAAAATAATTGCGGCTTCTTCATACCATTGCCTTTTTAAAATGTCATGATTTCCTTTTACTAAATGAATCGGTAAGTTGCCGATATCATTCCGCCATTTTAAAAACAAGTCACCTTCCTTATTCAGATCACTATGAAAAAAATCACCGACAATAATAAGTTGCGAAGGTTTGTGAAACTGCACCGCAGCAAACAGTCTTTGCATATCTTCTTTAAAAATATTTTGTGGAATGCCAATACCACTTTTGCGGAAATGCCCACTCTTGCCAAGGTGCAGATCAGAAAGGATAAGCGCTTTTTCTTCCTGCCAGAAGATGGTGCGGTCTGTATTTAAAAAAAAAGTATTACCAAAAATCTGGTGAGGAATAGAAACATTCATGTGCCGCAAAGATAGCCGTCCCTTATTTATTTGATAAGAAGTTTTGAAATGTTTAACTACTTGCTTACTTTGTACAGAACTTTAACTCAAACAAAACCTAATTAATTATGGAAAATGGAAATGTTACTTCGGATACGCTTGATAACGGAGATTTTAATCAACCGAAAATGAGTGGCACATTAAATGTTATTACGATATTATCCATAATCGGATGCATATTGCAATTTCTTGCCAGTACGTGGGCCTTTTTTAGTTCAAAAACTTCATTTGAAAATAAAGATAAAGTGATGGAACAAATGTCCTCTGGCAAAATGCCATCCTGGGCAAAATCAATGATGCCCGATATGACGCATTTTGAAGAGATGGTCACAAAGTCTTACGAAAATCGGCTACCTATTTTGATTTTGTCTATTGTGGCTGTTGCGTTGTGTTTTTACGGAGTATTGCAAATGCGTAAATTAAAGAAACAGGGATTTCTTTTTTATGTAATTGGTGAGATTTTACCTTTTTTAACAGGTGCTTTTTTTATCGGAACATTTACGCTTACCGGTACTTATGCAGTTGTAGGATTTGTGATAGCAGCATTCTTTCTAATTCTGTATTCAACGCAAAGAAAAAATCTGGTTTACTAATTTATTTTTTAGTGCGTATTATTTTGTAAATTTTTATTGCACTCATTAAAATAATAATAAATAAAATCAGTCCAAGCAGGCCCCACACAGGGCTCATAGCTTGTTTTACAGATACAGTTATTACGATAGCCACCAAAAAAATGGTGGCTATTTCATTCCATATACGTAGTTGTTGAGAAGTATATTTGAAAATGCCTTTCATCTGGTCAGCATAAATTTTTTGTAGCGTGAAATGATACGCATACAGCCCACAAACAAATGCCAGCTTTATCCATAACCATTGGGGTATCGAGCCATATAAAAATGCCATCCAGCCGCCAAAAATTATAGTCATTATTGCCGATGGCCACGTAATACCCAGCCACAAACCTTTTATCATTTTGGTAAACTGTTTATGTAAAATAGTTCTTTCAGGTTCTCCTTTTTCTTCAGCCTCGGTATTGTACACAAAAAGTCTCGGCAGGTAAAACATACCGCTAAACCAGGTAACAATAAAAATAATGTGAATAGCTTTTACGTAAAAATACATTTGGATAAAAAATATTATTAAAAATTCAACATTCTTAAATGACTAATGACCATTGACAAATGACTTTTTTACCCCTCATTCAAAACCAAACTCTTCAAAGCTTCCACCCATTTTGGTTGTACATTCATACAAGGAATCATCTTATAAGATTCGCCACCGGCTTCCATAAATACTTCTTCTCCTCTTATTGCTATCTCTTCCAAAGTTTCCAGGCAGTCACTTACAAATGCCGGGCAAACGATCAGTAATTTTTTTATGCCTTCTTTCGGCATTTCTGCCAAACGTATATCGGTAAAAGGTTCCAGCCATCCCTTTCCTAATCTTGATTGAAAAGATATGCTGTATTTTTCTTTTGGTATTCCTAATTTTTCAGTAACCAGCTTGGTAGTTGTAAAGCATTGGTGACGATAGCAATGCGCATGTGCAGGCGATGCTACATCACAGCAATCCGCAGTTTTTAAACAATGATTTCCGGTAATATCACTTTTGCGTATATGCCTTCCCGGTATACCGTGGTAGCTGAATAAAAGCTGGTCATATTCTCCACTAATATATGGACGCATGCTTTCTGCCAATGCATCTATATAATCTTCATTATTATAGTAAGGAGAAATAAATTTTAATTTAAATGGGTAACTATTTTTTTCATAAGCCTCTTTCGCATGTTCTACTGCTGTTTCATAGCTCGACATAGCGTAGTGCGGATACAGCGGCACGGCAATGACCTCTTTTAAACCCGGTTCTCTTTTAAGTAAATTATCAAATCCATTTTTTGGTGTCAGCTTTCCATAACGCATAGCAATTTCCACCGGTTCTTTAATTTGTTTCTGCAACGCATCGCATAATTTTTCCGTTATCACAATCAGCGGAGATCCTTCACTTGTCCAGATTGTTTTGTATGCTTCTGCCGATTTTGCTGAGCGTCTCGGTGTGATCAATCCTTTCACCAATAATAATCTTATCAAATATGGCACATCTATTACCCGTTCGTCCATCAAAAATTCATCAAGATATTTTTTTACATCTTTTACTTCGGTGCTTTCCGGCGAGCCAAGATTCATCAGTAAAATTCCACGTTCTATGTTGTTCATATGTTTAAAATATTCTGCAAATGTATTAATAGGAGGTTAAGAGTTTCTAAAATATTTTGTACACCAGCAGCCGAATACTTCCCAGCCTTGGTCCCGCTTTTCTATTTTAGTCCTCGCCCGCCTTCGGCTGGGCTCCGGGCTAACCCCTGCCTGACTGCATGCAGGCAGGGCTGCAACCTGCCTGTCCGGTAGGCAGGTCGGGTGTAGATGCTCATCTTATTAATTTTTATTCAGCATTTATAATGCAGGTCCATTTTTTATATGCCATTTTTTTTACCAGTAGGCTTTTTTAATCTGACAAAGAAATGACAATATAGGTACTTCTAAATTAGATAAGACAAACTTGTGCAAGTACTTTTGCAACTTAGAAAGTAATACTTAAAAGAGCGGATGTTTAGAGAATCAACAGATATTTCTTCTTTTTTTATCGCCGGCATCAATTATAAAAAAACTGATGCCTCTGTCCGGGGAAAGTTTTCCGTAAATCCGGAACAATATGCCGAGATCATTTCGCTTGCACCACAATACGGCGTTACAAATTTTTTTATTTTATCTACCTGTAACCGAACAGAAATTTATGGCTTTGCAGAAAATGCATCCCAACTTAGTAAATTACTTTGTGCACATTCTCCAAATCTATTACAATCATTCACTGATATCTGTTATACAAAAAACGGTACAAAGGCTATTGAACATTTATTTAATGTAGCAGCCGGTTTAGATTCACAAATATTAGGCGATTATGAAATTATTGGTCAAATAAAACAAGCCGTTAAGTTTTCAAAAGCTCATTCTTTTATGGGTGCATACCTGGATCGTTTGATAAATGAAGTTTTAAATGCATCTAAAGAGATCAGGACTAATACAGGATTAAGTGGTGGAACTGTTTCAGTATCTTTTGCAGCTGTGCAGTTTATCAAGCAGCAATTTGAAACTATAAAAGGAAAAAAAATATTATTACTAGGTACCGGCAAAATAGGCAGCAACACCTGTAAAAATATAGCGGATTATTTGCCAGGTACATTAGTTACTTTAGTAAACCGCACTGCAGATAAAGCTGCTGAGCTTGCAGCAAAATATAGCTTTTCTTATGGTGACATGAATTTGCTTGACGAACACATTAGTAATGCAGATATCATTATCGTAGCTACAAATGCTACGGAAGCAATTCTGAAATTGGAAAGCTTTAATGATAAAGATAAAAAAACGATCATTGATTTGTCAGTTCCATGCAATGTATCACCTGATGTGAATACTTTACCTGGCATTACATTGATAAATGTAGATGAGCTTAGTAAAATAAAGGATGAAACTTTAAAGAAAAGAGCAGGCGAAATACCCAAAGTAAAAATAATTATCAAAAAGCATATCGATGCATTTATGGAATGGCATCAAATGAGGAAGCATGTACCTATTTTAAAAGTAGTTAAATCTCATCTTGAAAAAATGCATTCGGGTAGTATTGAAGATTCTTTTGTAACTGCACTTGTTGCAAATATGTGCGATAAAGCTGCGGAAGAAAAAATACAAAAAGTTATTAATGGCATGGCCGTAAAAATGCGCCTTCAAAACCAGCGTGGTTGCCAGTATATAGAAGCAATGAATGATTTTATTGCTACTGCTTCTAATTAATTAAAAATGCAATCAATTATAAAGATAGGAACCAGGGAAAGTGAATTGGCCTTGTGGCAGGCAAACCTTGTGAAAACCGGGCTGGAGCAAAATGGGTTTACCAGTGAATTGGTTTTGATCAAAAGTGAAGGCGATATCGATCTTAAAACACCTTTGTACGAAATGGGTGTACAGGGAATTTTTACACGGAGTCTTGATATCGCTTTATTAAATAACAAAATTGATATAGCCGTTCATTCCATGAAGGATGTACCAACGCAATTACCAAATGGTATTGTACAGGCAGCAGTTTTAAAACGTGGAAATCATAAAGATCTTTTCGTTCCGAATAATTCTTTGTCAATTGTCAATGGTCATGAGTCATTCGATAACAATGAATTTCTTCATTCTTTACAGTCTAATGATATTTCACCATTCACTATTCACCAGTCACTTCTCGTTGCTACAAGCAGTATACGCCGCAAGGCACAATGGTTAAATCACTATCCACAAACAATTATTGAAAACATTCGTGGCAATGTAAATACCAGGTTACAAAAAGTATCTGCAAGTAATTGGCAGGGTGCCATCTTTGCAGCCGCAGGTTTGGAAAGAATAAATAAGCGTCCACCACATGCTATTGAATTAGACTGGATGTTGCCGGCACCTGCACAGGGTGCAATAATGATTGTATCGAGAGAAAATGATGAGAATAGTTTAGTGGCGTCTGCCTCTCTAAACGATGCAGATACTGCTGCATGTACAAAAGCCGAAAGAGATTTTTTAAGAGAATTATTAGGCGGCTGTTCTACACCTATTAGTGCCTTGGCACAAATAAAAAACAATCAGATTCATTTTCAGGGTAATATTTTTTCATTGGATGGAAAACAAAAAGCGCAGGTAGAAAAAATGATTTCTATTACGGCATTAGAAAATTTTGGAAAGAATATGGCGCAGGAATTATTACAAAACGGTGGTGCCGAAATAGCTGAAGCAATCAGGAATGCAAAATAAGATTCAGATATTATGCACCCGGCCAGTTGATGACACTGCCAAAGATCTTTGCATTGCAAACAATATTGAGCTGAATGTGTTTTCATTCATAGCTACAGAACCAATTGAAACGGTAGAAGTACAGCAGGAAATTGAAAATGCTTTAAGTCTTTCTGCTACGGTTATTTTTACCAGTATGAATGCGGTAGAAGCAGTTGCTGAGTTTTTGTTTGACGAGCAGCCTGGGTGGCGAATATTTTGTATTGGTAACACAACAAATGAATTGGTAAAAAAATATTTTGGTGAGGACAAGATTGCAGGTACAGCACAGGATGCGTTGGCTTTGGCAGAAGTAATTATTGAAGAGGGCGAGGCTACAGAAGTTGTATTTTTTTGTGGTGATAAAAGAAGGGATGAATTACCATCAGCTTTAAATGCAGCCGATATTGATGTACAGGAAATTGTTGTGTATGAAACAATACAGGTACAGCACAAAATTGAGAAGGAATACCATGGAATATTATTTTTTAGCCCAAGTGCCGTAGAAAGTTTTTTTTTGGTAAACAAACTAAACTCTGAAACAGTATTATTTGCCATTGGTAATACAACAGCACAGGCCATAAAAAAATATTGTAATAATAAAACAATAACAGGTGAAGAGCCTGGTAAACAGAATTTGGTAGAAAAAATGATAGAATATTTTACGTGATTTTTTGAGATTTATAATTTAGAAATTTAAAAGATGATACAAAACGATTTATTACTGAGAGCATTGAAAGGCGAAAAGACAGAACGTGTGCCTGTATGGATGATGCGCCAGGCAGGCCGTTATTTGCCCGATTATTTAAAGTTGAAAGCAAAATATGATTTCTTCACCAGGGTACAAACACCGGAGCTTGCAACAGCAATTACTTTGCAACCGGTTGATCAGGTTGGCGTAGATGCTGCAATTATATTTTGTGATATTTTAGTAATTCCGCAGGCAATGGGAAAAGAAGTGTTGATGGAAGAAGGCAAAGGGCCGTCATTACCATCAGTGATACAGTCGCAAAAAGATGTGGATGCTTTGCGTACAGATGGTGTGGAAGAAAATTTAAAATATGTAATGGATGCACTTTCACTCACTAAAAAGGAATTAAATGGACGTGTGCCGTTAATTGGCTTTGCTGGCGCTCCGTGGACATTGCTTTGTTATATGGTAGAAGGTAAAGGCAGCAAAACATGGGATAAAGCAAAACAATTCGCTTATACGCAACCGGTAGTAGCTCATAGTTTACTGCAGAAGATCACAGACATTACAATTAAATATTTAAAAGCACAGGTAAAAGCCGGTGCTGATACGGTGCAGGTATTTGACAGCTGGGCTGGCTCATTAAGTCCGGCAGATTTTAAAACTTATGCACAGCCGTATTTACTACAAATTGCAGATGCATTAAAAGATGATGCGCCGGTGATCTTATTCCCTAAAGGGACCTGGTATGCTTTAAAAGATTTGAGTGAAAGCAGTGCAGCAGGTCTTGGTATTGATTGGTGTGTATCTCCACAAATGGCAAGAGAATTTACAAATAACAAAATAACACTCCAGGGAAATTTTGATCCATCAAAACTACTGGCACCAATACCTGAAATAAAAAAAGCAGTAAAGGAAATGATCGATGGCTTTGGCACACAACGTTACATTGCTAATCTTGGTCATGGCATTATGCCTAATATTCCTGTAGATCATGCAAGAGCATTTGTAGATGCTGTAAAAGAATACCAGGTGCAATAAAATTTATTCAGATGCAATACAAAATCGACACAAAAGAATTCAGGCAAAGATGGATTGAATATATTCATCAGTTGCAGGATAAGATCTGCAAAGCACTGGAGACAGAAGATGGCAAAGCAGTTTTTGTAGAAGATGAGTGGGAAAGAGCTGAAGCTAAAGGCGGTGGTGGACTTACAAGAACTGTCACTAATGGAAATGTTTTTGAAAAGGGCGGCGTAAATACATCTGTAGTATATGGAAAGGTTACTGATAAAATGCGTGGCATGCTTAACCAGGATGCAAGTAAGTGGTTCGCATGTGGTTTATCGTTAGTTATCCATCCGCTAAATCCTTTTGTGCCAACGGTGCATGCCAACTGGCGCTATTTTGAACTATACGATGAAAATGATAATGTTTGCGATCGTTGGTTTGGCGGCGGAACAGACCTAACGCCTTATTATTTATTTGAAGAAGATGTAAAACATTTTCATCTAACCTTAAAAAATACGACAGATCCATTTGGCTCAAATATTTACCCGGAATATAAAAAAATGTGTGATGAATATTTTAGCAATACACATCGTAATAATGAAATGCGTGGAGTAGGAGGTTTATTCT
>JBDSIB010000182.1:0-38194 GCA_039918155.1 Ferruginibacter sp. | reverse complement strand
CTGGCGGCGGTTCGTAAGAAACAGGTAACTTTTTTAAATTTAAGGCTAATACCAGATACTAGAAAGATACACTTAAAGAAATTCCGAGGTTACGGGCTGCGGCAGTCCGTAAGAGATAAGGAACTTTATTAAATTTAAGACTAACCACAGGCAGGAGTCAGCTGATCAAATTACTTTTTTTTCTGCCCCTGTAGGTAAGTCCATATTTTAAAAGCGCATACTCCATTCCGTAAGTGCCGAGGCCCGGTCTCCGACCCGCCGACCAATTGTAAAAAAAATGCCCATCTTAATATTTCGTGCTGGCAGCGGGTCGAAGACCGGGCTGCGGCGGTTCGTAAGAAACAGGTAACTTTTTTAAATTTAAGGCTAATACCAGATACTAGAAAGATACAATTAAAGAAATTTCGAGGTTACTCCTTTTCCGCCTCTGCAGGTAAGTCCATAATATTAAAAGCCAATACCTCAATCCGTGAGTGCCGAGGCTCGGCCTCCGACCCGCCGACCAATTATAAAAGAAATGCCCATCTTAATATTTTCGTGCTGGCAGCGGGTCACAGACCGGGCTGCGGCGGTTTGTAGGGGATGGGTCACTTTGTTAAGACTAAGAACAGACAAGAGCAAGCTACACTTCAGGAAAATCTAATCCTGATCAAATTACTTTTTCTCCTTCAAACCCAAATTCTCCTCCTGCAGTTTCCTGTAAAGTTCCAATTGGCTCATATAAAGTTTCACGTAAAAATCTCTTTGCCGTACCGCTTCTTCAATTGTTTTAGGAACAGAGATATAACTCTCCTCTTCTTCGCTTAAGATAAAACCCGTCATCTCTTTTATTTCAGAAGAGAAATCATATTTTAAAGCATGACTGTACTTTTTTAAAATTACCAAAGAAAGTTCCGGCTGTTTGATATGGTTGTAATAAGTATTTCGGGAACCATACCCCATCCTCTTAATAAGGAGGTCGATCGTGACACCAGAATTCTCCACAACCTCCCGGAGAATGTCCCCTCTATGTACTTTATTTTTAATATTTTTCAAAGTCCTGTAAAGAAAAGTACAGATTTGTACAATAAAAAGTGCATTTATTATACTAAATTCTAAATATTATGTACTACATTGTATATATAAGTACAATATCTTATTTTTGAAAGACAATATAATCCGGGAGTTGTCCCTAAAAGCGGCACTCTCTTACGGTAAGTTGAGTCTGCGCTATTTTTATGCGCACAAACAAACGACAACGCACCCGATACATCGCCACACAAATAATCAGTCGTTCCTCCACTTACTTAATTAATCAAATAAACTGTCAATCATTTTTTGATGAGTAAGCAATTAACCGATATTATAAAGCAGTACCATCCCCTGCTTTACCGCTATGCCTGCCGCCTGCTGGTACAACCGGCACTGGCCTCCGGCATCATCACTAAAGTATTTGAAGAATTGTATGACCAGGATAAATTAGTACCCGGTCCAATGCTACGCCCCGATCTTAAAACAGCTACCCTGCACAAATGCGAAGCCTACAACAAAGCTTATGCGGTGTATGAGAAAACTTTAAACTCCCAACAATTACAAAACGAAAAACCAACCAATCCATAACCACTCATGAAACTTTCAAACAATTTACTTCGCTGGTTAAAATCACTCTTTGAGCTAAAGCCGAAGAACCCGACCTAGGGGGCTGCTTACGATATTATTTTTCACTCTATTTTATTTATTTAAAACGATTGCAATGAAAATATTTTATTGTTTAATGGGACTGCTATGCCCGTTGGTTAGTCTTCAGGCGCAGGAGCACAGCATCAAACCATTAACCGTTGGTGATGCAGCACCGGCAATGATCTTAAATAATGTTTACAATCATCCTGCTACAACAATTGATATCTCTAACCGGAAAGGGAAACCTTTGCTCATTGATTTTTGGGCAAGCTGGTGTGTAAGTTGTATCGGACTGATGCCAAAGCTGGAAGACTTTAAAGAAAAATTTGCCGGGCAAATGGAAATGATCTCAGTAAATATTGAGCCTGCAGATACAGAAGAAAAAATCAATACTTTTCTTAAAAAGAGAAAGGAACGCACCGGCCTGGAGATGAAGATGGCTTACGCTTTACAGGATACTTTATTACAACACTATTTTCCACCAGCGTATTTGCCGGAACTGGTATGGATAGATGGTAGAGGGAGGATTGCTGCTATTACAGATGCTTATGCATTAAACAAAGAAAATCTTCAGCGGTTTTCAAATGGTGAGATATTGAACAATGTACTGCACCCGAAGAAAAGTTTTAAAAAAGCAAATCCACTCGGCGAAACAAATGAAAATGGGATTATTTACCGGAATTCACTGTCACCGGAAGATAAAAACATGCAGGCAGGATTAGGTTTTAAAACGGATAGTGCCGGAAACAGGCAGTGTTATTATGCCATCAATTATCCCCTGATCGCATTGCTGCAATTAGGATATCCTGAAGCTATGAAAAATGGCAGAGACAGAATAGTCTACGATGGCGACAAAGCAGGGCTGTATAAAAAGTATTCTTATGAATTTACCGGCGCTGATATGAGTGAAGAAAATATCCAATTACAAATAAGACTTGTTTTAAAAAATGCTTTGAAAATTACAGCGTATAGTGCTGACCGTAAGATACCCTGTGCAGTGCTGACAGCCTATAAAGAAAAGCTGTTACCGGTTTCTTTAAATAAAAAAGCGGAATATGATATTGATAAACTTTCATTGCATAAACGACTGCTCAATCAACCGCCCGGTTCATTGCTGACCATCATCAGTAAATGGTATAAAATACCTGTATTAGAGGAAACAAAATTGCAAAAGATCAGCATTGAATTACCCTTCGATATTTACGACTATACCAAACAGCAGTTACTGGCATTTTTAAAAACACAGGGCTTTATTATTACCGAAACAGAAAGAATAATGCCCGTTGCCGTTATAAAAACTATTCCATAAAAAAATTAAAAAAAAACTATGCAATCATTTTTTAATTATCGAAATCTTTACTGCCTGCTCTGCTTTCTGCTGATTTCTTTGACGGCAATGGCGCAGCAAACTTCCACAGTAACCGGAACGTTGATTGATGAAAACGGAAAGACAGTAATCGCAACCGCACATATCAAAGGAACTCAACTTTCAACTACAACTGACCTTGAAGGAAATTTCAATTTACCTGGCGTAAAAGAAAATTCGGTGCTATTGATCACCGGTGTGAGTATACATTCAGTGGAAATAAAACTCAGGAATAACTATGCACTTGGTAAGATCATTCTAAAAACAAGAACCGTCACAGACGAGAATGTAACAGTAGAAGCCTATACCGGTTACCAGGCAATTAAGCCAAATGAGCATACCGGTGCAATCACAGTGATCGGCCAGAAAGCATATAACCAACAGGTAGGTACCAATGTACTTGACCGCCTTAAAGACATTACAAATGGATTGGCCTTTACAAATAAGCAGACCAATAATTTTCAAAGCGATCTCAATATCAGTGTAAGAGGATTGAGCACCATTAATGGCCCCTTGAATCCCTTGGTAGTACTTGACAATTTTATTTATGAAGGGAATATCAATAATCTGAATCCCAATGATATTGCGTCAGTTACTATTTTAAAAGATGCAGCGGCTACCTCTATTTATGGCGCCCGGGGCGGTAATGGGGTGATCGTTCTTACCAGTAAAAAAGCCAGCTTCGGACAGCCCCTGACGTTAGGCTTTAGTTCTACCCTTTCGGTAACTGGTAAACCACAATTATTGAAGGGTCATGAGATCTCCGGCAGTGATTATATTGATGTGGAACAATTTCTTTTCAATAATGGTTATTATGATGACCAGGTAGCGTATGACTATTATTATCATACCCCATTCAGTCCGGCGGTGCAGGTATTTATCCAAAGACAGAACGGTAGTATTTCTGCCGGAGATTCTGCCCGCCTTATAAATGAATATAAAAGCAGGGACATCCGTAAAGCCTATGAAAAAGAATTTTATGCCAGGGCAGTACAGCAACAGTATAGCCTCAGCCTGGCCGGTGGCACGGAAAAGAACAGTTACAAGCTTGCCTTCAATTATAACCGTGGCCTCGGCACTCACTATGAGCCAAATGATAAAATAAACCTGGGCTTGCAGCAAAATTTCAAGCCTTTTAAAAAACTACATTTTGAAACAGGGTTTTATTATACCAGTAGTCATAATAAAACCGGGCGGCCAACAACAGTTACTTCCGGAAGAAAAACCATTCCTTACCTGCAATTGAGAGATGACGCAGGCAATCCTTTACCCGTCGGTCAACAATACAGCGATGCCTTTATAGATACTGTAGGGGGAGGCTTGTTACCCGATTGGCATTATTACCCCGTAACAGATTACCTGCACGACAGGGTTACGACCACAACCGAAGACCTGGTAGGCAACCTTTCCATGAGTTATGAAATTGCAAAAGGTATCAATCTAACATTGAGTTACCAGTACCAGCGACAGCAAACAGACCAGGAAAGATTTTCGGATGCTGAAAGTTATAATTCCAGGAATCTTGTGAATTCTTTTTCCCAGCCCGACTATACTGGAGGCACGGTAAATTATATTTTACCGGCAGGTGCCATTGTGATCAGCAGTGCAGAAAAAGAAATTTCACAGAATGCACGTGCACAGGTAAATTTCAACCGGGTTATTTCCAATGGGATACTGGATGGTTTTATAGGTGCTGAAAAAAGATCGCTTTCAATAAATAGTAAATCAAATTCTCTTTTTGGCTATAGCAGTGACCCGCTGTATTATACACCGGTAGATTTAGTGAATGAATATCCCGACCTCATCACCGGCAACTATCAGCGTCTGCCTGGAAGTGCTTCGGTAACTGCAACGGCTAACCGCTTTTTATCTCTGTATAGTATTGCCACGTATACCTGGCAAAAAAAATACAGCCTGTCTGGAAGTGCAAGGGAGGATGGTTCCAATATTTTTGGCGCCAATACCAATAACCGCTGGAAGCCTTTATGGTCTGCCGGGCTGGGCTGGGAAATAACAAAGGAGCAATTCTATAAATTAAAAGTTCTCCCTTTTCTTAAGATAAGAACAACGCTGGGTATCAGTGGTAATATCGATCCTACAAAGACAGCCTTACCGGTTGCATTTTATGGTCAGGACGATATAACCAATCTTCCCTTCACCCGGATAAATGTGATCAATAATCCGGACCTGCGCTGGGAACAAAGCCGGCAGTGGAATATAGGAATCGATTTTGCTTTAGTAAAGCAAATACTGTCAGGTTCCCTGGATATTTACAGCAAAAAAGGAAAGGATTTGTATGGAATCTCTCCATATGATTACACAACTTATGGAGCCGCCAGTGTGATCGTAAAGAATGTGGCCGATATGAAAGGAAAAGGCATTGATCTCATACTGCATTCTAATAATATTCGTAAAGCAATCAACTGGACGACTGATTTTATTTTTAATTACAATACTGCTAAAACAACCAAATATTTTGGGACAGATGCACTAAGCGGCACAAGTTTAATTGGACGTGGCAATGCAATAAGCCCCGTGATCGGAAAACCGCTCTATGCGATAGCTGCTTTTAAATGGGGCGGCCTGGATGATAAAGGCGACCCACAAGGTTATTTGGATGGAAAGAAAACAACAGACTACACCGCCATTTTAAGCGATGTAAATGAAAAAGGATTAGCAAGCAACAGCGTGGAATTTATTGGTAGTGCCAGCCCGGAATATTATGGTTCTGTCATCAATAATTTCAGTTATAAAACACTGACCTTTTCTTTCAATATATCCTATAAACTGGGGTACTATTTTAAGCGTCCTTTATTAAGTTATTACAGCCTTTTTCAGGATGGTACAGGCACGGATGACTTTGCACATCGTTGGCAAAAACCAGGGGATGAAAATCACACGGGTATACCGGCCCTGGTATATACCGATTATCCTGGTTTTAACAACAGGGAATTGATTACCAACAATGCCTCCAATTTTGTTTTGAAAGGTGACCAGTTGCGGTTACAATACATTAACCTGGGTTGGCAGCCAAAAAATAACCGGCTCAAAAACTTTCAGGCATTTATCAATATTGCCAACCTGGGTATTTTATGGGTAGCCAATAAAGAAAAGATAGATCCTGATCACCCCCTAACCGTCCCGCAATCAAAAACATATTCCATTGGCTTCAGAGCAAATTTTTAACTCACTAAAAAAAAACAATGAAATCTATAAAATTTTATATCATGCTAAGCCTTGCCAGCGCATGCCTGATGATCACCGGCTGCAAAAAATTCCTGGATGAGAAATCCGATGCTACCTTGGTTGTACCAACCAGTTTAACCGATCTGCAGGGGTTGCTGGATGATAGTTTTACGATGAACGTAAGTACAAGCAGTTTTGGAGATGCTTCTTCTGATGCTTATTTTTTACCGGAAGATATTTATAATTCCAGGATAGACCGGTATAAAGATATTTATCGGTGGGTGCCCCTTCTTTATAATTATCCAAATGATTGGTCTTGTGATTACAATTCAATTTATGTCAGCAATGTTTGCCTGGAAAGACTGCAAAAGATCAATGAAAGTTCAGCTACTAAGATTGACAGAGATAATATAAGAGGTGCTGCTCTGTTCTTTCGTGCTTTTTATATTTTAGATCTTTTACAGGAATTTGGAAAAGCATATGATAATGACAGCAGCAAAACAGATCCCGGAGTTGTACTAAGACTAAACGCAGATTTCAATCAACCCTCCACAAGGGCAACAGTACAGGAATGTTTTGACCAGGTGATAAAAGATACAAGGGAGGCCATGACGTTGCTGCCTGCCGATGCAGTAAAACCGTTGCGACCATCTAGAATTGCAGCCTATGCATTGCTTGCCCGAACTTTTTTGTTTACTCAAAAATTTGATAGCTCTTTAAAATATGCAACGCTTTCATTGACTCTAAAAAACGATTTGTTAGATTACAACAGCCTCAATGCAACAGCTTCAGTACCCTTTAAACCATTCAATAAAGAAATAATATTTTATACGCAGATGAATGGTTACCATGGAACCTTTAGTACCAGCAAGGCGAAAATTGACAGCTTTTTGTATCAAGAGTACCAGGATGAAGATCTGCGTAAGCAGGTATTTTTTACCAGCAGTACTGGTTATAAATCTTATAAGGGAAGTTATGCAGCCAACAGGAATTTATTCTTTTCAGGGCTCGCCACAGATGAATTGTATTTAACCGCTGCAGAATGCAAAATAAGGCTCGGTGATGTGCCGGGGGCATTAGAATATTTAAACAGTTTATTGAGCAACCGTTTTAAAACAGGAAGTTTTATTCCCATTACAGAAACAGGCTCCGATAAGTTACTAAACATTATTTTAAATGAAAGAAGGAAAGAATTGCTTTTCCGGGGAATAAGATGGGCAGACATAAAACGGCTTAATAAAATTGGGTCGCAGATAATCTTACAAAGAAAGATAAGTAATGAGGTCATTCAGCTGCTACCTAACGATAAACGATATGCGCTGCCGTTACCAAATGATATAATTCTCCAAACCGGCATCAGGCAGAATTAAAAAAGAAGGTGGGCTTCCCCACCTTCTTTAATTTTTTATTTTCTACTGTTCTGTGTTATAGATATTATCCATATTGCCGCTTTTTACAAAATAAACATTGGTAGCAAATTGATCAGCTACAATATTTATGTTGCTTTTAAGGGTATTATCTGGATTTATGTAAGTATCAGATACCCTTATTTCGCATGCTTTCTCCGCATCTAAAGAGCAGCCTGTAGTGGCCAATGTAAGATGCCAGTTAGCCCTGTTTTGTACATCCGTCTGCGCATAAGAGCCGGAAGGAGCTACGTAATAAAAAAGCTTGTTAAGATTATCTACTTTCTTTTCAGGAGTAGTAAATGCGGCAGTAGTAACTGCTAAAGCAATGGCAAGGATGCCAAAAATGTATTGTTTCATAAAATGTTTTTTTAAATTAAATAAAATGATTGTTGTTATTTATTTTATCGGTTGGTACCCATACCAATCGAAACTTCAAAATTGTATATCTCATTTCTAAAAAAATGATGTAGATACTTAACCTGCCTCACGGGGGCGCCCTCCCCGTCATCGCTGTTTTTCTTTTATTTATTACAATACCGGAAAAGGAAATAAAAGCAAAGAAGAGGTTGATGGCAATATGTACCGGCCAGGACAGGTTCCTTAAAATACCGCCGCAGGTACAGGGCCGGTTACCGGATAACCAGTAGGCATACACGAGGTAAACAGTAAAAATGATCATGGTAATGAGAGAAAGAAAAAATCCCGTCAGCCTGCTCCTTTTAAAGAATAATAATATTCCTATTCCCAATTCTGCAATGGGTATAAACCAGGAAAGAAGAACATATACAGGTGAAAGCAATGGAAAGCGGCTGAGAGCAAATTCAAAATTAGTATGGTCTAATAATTTGCTGGTGCCGGTATAAACAAATAACGCAATTAAAAGGCTGCTTATAATTAATTGTATAATACCGGTTCTTTTCATTCTTGTTTTTTTATAAGTTAATATCAGTACCAACAGAAATTTTAATAGAGACGTTGCTGAAAATCCGTAAATGAATAATTTTTTGCCACGTGATATAATTAAAATGTTGTCACAGAAAAGAACTGCATTTAGCTCCCTCTCTGAAGCCTGCCTGTCGCCAGACAGGGAGAGGTTTGGGTGAGGCCTAAACCTATCAACGTCCTCACCCATCCCCACACACCCCGAAGAGAGACGTTGCTGAGAATCCGTATGTGAATAATTTTTTGTACATGTGATATAATTAAAATGTTGTCACAAAAAAGAACTGCATTTAACTCCCTCTCTGAAGGAGAGGGTTGGGGTGAGGCTTCTCTAAAAAAAATCCTTCCTATACCTCAGCGGCGAATAACCAAATACCTTTTTAAATGCCCTCGAGAAATTAGAAGTATGCTTATACCCTGTTTTAAAAGCAATGGTCTTGATGTTTTCTTCCGTCCGCAATAACAGGTTCGCCGCTTCCTTTAACTCCTTTGTCCGGAGGTAGGCATACAAGCCCATGCCTTCCGCTTCCTTAAAATCTTCAACCAGTTTACTCCTGCCGATATAATTTTTCCTCGCCAGGTCAGTAATAGAAATATGGCCGGGGCTTTTACTATCAATGAACTTTTTTACCTGCTCAATGCGTTTTTTTTCGTCAGGATCCAATGCCATACAACCATTGCTTTTGTACACTGTAAAACTCCACAATAAATAAGGTCCTGCTATCCGTACTTCCCGCAGTTTCTGTATCAGCATGACCGGAAATAAAAAAGCTATTCCGGGGAATAGCTTTTTACAACAGCACAGGAGAAACTAATTTTCTCCCAGCTTGTACGGTACACCCAGCGTCAGCAGGATCATTTCAACCTGCATTACGCTGTAGAAGCGGCCGTTCCTTTCTCCAATTCGGGCTTCAAATGGTTTGATCCATTTAAGAAAGGTCCGGGCACTTACGCCATACATACCACCAAGATCTTTTGCTGTGTAGGGTTTTACTACAAGGGGCTCCGGTTCAGACTTCCGGAAACCCGCCACAAGTTGTGGCTGGAAAAGCAAATCAACGTTTTGCATAGTTTTGGGTTTAAATGAACCCACAAAATGATAAAAAATAAAATACGGACAGTCAGTAGAAATACGGATAGGGAGAAAAAAAGTAAATAAAGTAGAAAGTAAATAAATCATCCGCAGAACACCGTTACCAACTCCACCCCGTCAGGCATTTTATTTACTAGCCAGCAAGGTCTCCTTGTGACCCGTGCGTTAACAGGACTTTGCTGAAAATCCATATAAATAGTTTTTGTGCACGTGATAATATTTAAATGTTCTCACAGAAAAGAACTGCATTTAACTCCCTCTCTGAAGCCTGCCTATCGGCAGACAGGGAGAGGGTTGGGGTAAAACTTCCTCTGTCGCAGGTGTTCCCCTTTCCAGATCTTCAATAATAAAAATATTTTGGGATCACCTGTTGCCGTTTTAATTCAACCGGTTTATAACCGTTGTTAGAAATATTAATATGAATGCGTAGTTCTATGCATAAAATCCGTTATTTTAAATGTCATTTTTCTTTTTCTCATGCGAATTATTTTGTAAATTTGAGTATGAAACAGTTAGTGGAAATCGAAAGAACTGGAAATGCAGCGGTAAAAAAGCTTAGAGAAAATAAATTAAAAAAGGGGCATCCTTTTATGATTAATTCCAATGATTTACCAGGGTATCAATGCTATCTTGAATATCCCGATGGCTCAATTCTTTTAGTATCTATCACAAAAGCTGCAAGAGATTTTACTATAATACGCCAGCTTTCGAAAATTGAAGAAAACAGTGTCAGACTGAGATTTAATTTGTCGCTTTAAAATGCCATCATTATATATTATAACTGGCTCCAATGGCGCCGGAAAATCTACAGTAGGTCCTGATTATTTACCATTAGCATTGCAACAAAAATGTGACGTCTTTGATGGTGATAAGCTTTTTATGAAAAAGCAGTCCGAACTATGGAGCAGCGGAATCAGAGCACATAAAGAAGCTAAAAAATTAGCTTTTGCTTTTGTTGAAGATACTTTTGACTCCCTCGTAGAAGAAGCACTGTCTTCGAATGCTGATTTTGTTTATGAGGGACACTTTACAAATGATGCAACCTGGGATATCCCAAAAAAATTTAAAGCAAATGGCTATCAGGTTAATATAATTTTCTTTGGTTTAGCAAATACAGATCTTTCAGAATTGCGTGTTCTGGATAGGACCAAAGAAGGAGGCCACTACGTAGATCCTTCAACCGTTGCTTCAAATTTTTATGGTAATCTGGAAAAGCTAAATCAATTTTATATTCTTTTTAATACTGTACAAATTATTGACACCTCAGAAACAGAGCATAGGGTGCTTTGTGTTCTGGAAAATAAAGAAATCAACTCTGCGATACCTTCGAATTCACTGCCTGAATGGTTTCAAATTAATTTACCGAGCCTACTTGCAAAAATTCAGGAAAAAGAATCCCCATCGCTTTAGTGTGTTTCACACAATAACATAAATATTTTCAGCCGCTGTTGGGAAGTCTATATTATTTAAAAGCGTATACTCTAACCCGCAAGTGTTGAAGGTCCGGTCTCCGGATCCCGCCAAACAATTATATAAATGCGCAGTCTGAGTTCGTTATGCAGCGGGTCGGGAGACCGGGCTGCGGCAGTCCATAAGTGAAAAGTAAATTTGTTCAGTTTGGAATGAATAACGGCGGCAACTATTTTATGACCACTTTTTAAAACATCAACGTCCTCAATACCCACAAAGCCACAAGAGAGACGTTGCTGAGAATCAGTATCTCAATAGCTTTTGTGCACGTGATAATATTTAAATTTTCTCACAGAAAAGAACTGCATTTAACTCCCTCTCTGAAGCCTGCCTGTCGCCAAACAGGGAGAGGATTGGGGTGGGGCTTCTAACTCCGGTTACAAACCGGCAATACTTAAGACACACCAATGATCCTGCGGAACAGGGGCGCCAGGGTCGTCCACGCACATGTCTCGTGAGTCACGAGGCATTGCTACGGAATGCACTTAAGAAATAATCTATTCATAATTATTTAAGCAACCAAAATAAACCACAACAAACCCTATTATTAATTCTCGATCATAACTCACAACCTCCAATCTTCCTTTGCTCCGGACCGGCCTTCAGAAAAAATGCGTTAAGAAAATACGAGAAAAGGCCGCCACAACCTTTCAGTAAACACGAAGTTCAAAAGAAGCCTGCGCTGTTTGAGCCACAAAAAAATTACAATCCAGTATAGGTTTTCTGGCGAGTTCGCTGGCTTCCGGCTTATTCTCTTATTTTTAGCTTTTTTTTCTGCAGCCGTGATTTTTGTTTCTTTTCATCCAGGAAAAGAAAAGCAAGAAAAAATTAATTCGATTTACTTAATAAGTCATCCCCTGCGAAACACTGCTGCCACGTTGTGGTTTCCAACTATAGCCATTCATACATTTTATTGCCTAAACAGGAATTGTTTTACATGACCCTGCTTAACAGTGCACAAACCGGAAACCACTATTTCAGCAGTATGCAGTTTTGTATTCATAAAAAATAAAACCATGAATACAAATAAAATAACCACGCTTTTAAAAGAAGAAAAGGTATCCCCTTTTGAAAAAAAGACAAAACTAATGGCAACGATCTGTTGGGAACTGGCAAAAAAATGTTGCTGGCCACAAAAAACATTTGATGAAAAAATGAACCGGAGCATGATCAATCATATTGCTTTTTTATTAGCCCTGGAAATAGATCCTTATGCAGGGTATCAAAACTGCTGCAACAATATCCTGGAAAAATTTATGCAAAAAGAAAATGATCCTGGTATTTCTGCAACAGAAAGAAAACAACAGGATTGTATTTTTTGGATGAAGCTATTTGATACTACTACGGAGATCAATTTCAGCAAGCCTGCTTTTAAGAGTGCATTACCACAAGCGCTGCTTGAAATGCTGGAAGAGCCGGATGAACAGATCCTTTTTTATTGGAGAAACTGGTTTGCCGCCAGGAATAAAAAAAGAGAAGGGAAATTATTAAAAACCATACTAACGGCATTGAATAGCTGCAATTATAATTTTTACTCTTTTTTATTATGAAAACAAACAACAGGCTGATCATCTGTATTAAAGATATACAGCTGGTCACAGGCAAAAGCGAAAGAACAGCGAAACGGATCATGAAAGCGATCAAATCAAAACACCGCCGTAATAAAAGAGAGTATATTACCCGGGGCGATCTATGTGAGCACCTTCACCTGGAAAAAGAAGAAGTCAGCGAATTGCTTGGATAAGCAACTGCATATAGGAAGAGGCCTACGGTCTCTTTTTTTATGTATTGGGCGATCTTTAAATATACTTCAGCTTTGCGTCTTACCATCAACGTTACTGCTAATCTGAAGAAACTGCATTTAGCCCCTCTCTGAAGGAGAGGGGTTGGGGTGAGGCTTACTAACTCCGGTTACAAACCGGCAATGCTATAAAGTCACCAGTGATCCTGCGGAACACTGGCGACAGTGTTGGGAGTATTACATGAATAGATATTTGCGCATTCCGATATTATTTAAATGTTGTCAAATAAAGAACTGCATTTTACTCCCTCTCTGAAGGAGAGGGTTGGGGTGAGGCTTAAAAAAAGAGGCCTTTCGGCCTCTTCCTATTTTGTTTTGCGGTCTTTAAATATCCTCTTTAATAAATGGGATATGCCAAAACTTACACAGGCACCCACTGCCGCAATCAGCGCAGAACTAAGGAGTTCTTCCGGTCGTACTTTGAACAATAAAACCATCACGATACCACCTATCGTTCCTGCACGGGTATGGTCATTCATTGGCTGATGATCCATCTCCGCCTGTTTTTGGCTTTTCATCCTGTACTGTTACAGCCTGGCTAACGGTAGTTCCCACGCCACCTGCCACGAACAGATAGCCGGCAATTTTTAATGCCAATGCAGGCAAGGCTACCGGTGCCGCCAAAACGCTGGCGCCGAGGGTAGTTAATATCAGGCTGATGTTTCTCAGCTTCTTAAAAAAACCAGGCGTAGGTGCCTGAACCCTTTGTATGATGTTCATTTTTATTTCGATTTAATGATTAAAAAAACGGGGCCATCTAGGATGGCATTCTGCACTGCTGTCAACAGTACCCGGAATGCCTTTACAGATTCAGCCCCCTGCCCTTCCCCTGTAATGGTGCTTACCGGGGCAATACAGCCTTTCAACTCTGCCAGGGCATTATTGGCAGGGTGTATCAATATTAAACTTCTGCCAGGTACTCCTTCCAGCAGCAGATGGGTTTTTCGCCGCAGGCTATACCGCATACTAAGCCGGTACCGGCCTTCAGGAATACAGGATACCCCATGCCTGTTATCGCACCAGGGCAACTCAATGGTATGGAGCAGGACGTTCCCGCCCGGCCATACTATGCTGCCGTTGGTACCATTTTTAAAATATTCCCTCTTCAGTATTATTTCCATTATTGTGTGTTTATGTGATTATATGATCGTGTTGCCTTTATGATTAGTGATACTTTTTTTTAATTTTTTTCCGGCTATGTACAAGCCGGCATTTTCTGCATGTATACCTATCCGTTAGCAACAACTTTACGCCACAAGATTAGCAGGTAAAAACAGGAAATAATAATGCATGGCACCTGTTGGCCCTATATGGCACCGACTGGCACCCTGCCCCGGAAAAAAAGACAGCTTTTTTAATGGAGAGTATGGCTCTGATTTAGTTCTTGCTGTACTCTTGTTTATCCCCTGCCGTATAAAATGGCTCCTTTTTCCGAACAAGAGATATAGAAGAGATAAACAAAACATAGAAAAAAACATCAAAGAATAGATCAACCGGAACGCTGTAAAATATTTTTGAGTGCCAAAAAGTGCCATGCGGTGCCATAGAGTGCCAGCCATTTTGAAATGCGGTTGCAGCACTTATACTTTTGTGATGCAGGGAAAAACATTTTAAAAAATGCCTGCACAAATAAATTTTAAATCATAAAAAATACAATCATGGGAAAATATGAAAAAGGTATCCTCGGCTCATTTTCGGGCAAAGTAGGAACCGTGGTAGGTGGCTCCTGGAGAGGCATAGACTACATGCGCAGTAAAGGCAGAAAAAGTACAAAAGCTGCTACCGAACAACAATTGATACAGCAGGCAAAGTTCAAAGTGGTGACACAGTTTGTACACCGCCTGGGTAAACTGTGTATGATCAGTTTTAAGAACACGCCTGCAATGACGGGCATCAATGAAGCGTTCCGTTATAATTATGAGAATGCACTTACCGGTGCCTACCCAACATTTGCGTTGGATTACAGCCAAACACTGGTAAGCCGTGGTGACCTGCAAAATGGGTTGCTGCCAACCGCCACTGCAGCAGGCGCAGGTGCCATCGACTTTGCATGGCAGGACAACAGTGGTGACACCCTTGCACATGCTGATGACAAAGCAGTGTTGGTGCTATATTGCCCGGAGAATAAACAGGCCATCTGGCAGATCGCCACTGCAACCCGGAGTACTGCAGCAGCATCACTTGCTGCCGGTAACCTGGTGGGCAAAACAGTACAAAGCTGGATCACATTTGTTGCCAAAAACGGGAATGAATTTGCCAGCAGTATTTTTACCGGCGAACTGATCGTCAGTTAAAAAATCAAAAATCACAGGGAGGGTTGCAGCTGCAGCCCTCTTTTTTTATACCTTGATATTTCACAATACCCTTACCCGGTTTTATTTCACTGCGCCTCTGCGTCTTACCGGCAACGTTATTAATAATTAATTCCGGTATATCAGGAAAAGATTAAACATCAACCTCCCCGCCTATCCACACAAACCCAAAAGAGACCTTGCTGAAAATCCGTATATAAATAATTTTTTGTGCACTTGATATAATTAAAATGTCGTCACAAAAAAGAACTGCATCTGGTTCCCTCTTTATTGGAGAGAGCCTGTCCCCATATAATCGGGAGTTGGGGTGAGGCCCCTAGCCCATCAACCTCCTCTCCCCTCCCCACACAAACCCCAACGAGAGACGTTACTGAAAATCCGGGGCGCATTTACAGCCCTTTTTCAATACTTCTATACAACTTTTTTATTTAACTCCTATCCGTATTTCTACTGATAGGGCGTATTAATATTTTTTTCAAATTGCATCTTTAACCTTTAAACTTTATAAAAATGCAAATGCTTAATCAATTACCAGCAACTCCTTCCCATGACATCTCTTTAGCTACAGCCGTTACTATGACGACGCTGTACCGGAACAAACGGGAAGCAATTTTAAAAGAACCGTACCAGGGAAAAGACACTTTGCCATTGAGTGAAACTTTCAGGGCAGAAGCCATCAATGCTGTATTAGCTGTACCGGGCTGTGCAGGCGTGCGGCTTTACTACGGGATGGATGAAAATGAGAAAGTACACCTGATAATGGTAGCTGTAAATGATGCCAATGAAGATATGTTACCCTTATCTCAAATGCTGGATGAAGAAGATGATGATGAAGATGCTCCGATCCTGGAGCAGGCTTTCAGGTGTCCGCCGGTATGTCCGCCACCATCTCCTTTAAATTTCTGATTTTGTATATTTGGGTTTATAAAGATTATTTATCCGAATACCCGGCCATGAGTTTCAATCTTATGATCCTGTTAAGTTGTAGTATCCTGCTTCCCGCTGTGGCCGCATTGGCCCGGTGCATGCGGGTAGATACAATCTATCTGCCTGTAATGGCCTGTATTTTTTTTGGTGCTTTGAATGATGCTTTCAGCGTTTACCTGGTAATACACCAGGTGAGCAACGCCATTAATAATAATATCTATATTCTGCTGGAAGCAACTTTACTACTCTGGCAATTCAGCAACTGGGGTCTTTTTGGACGCTTTAGAACAGGCGCAGCAATAGTTGCTGTTGTAATTTTTGCCGGGTGGTTATACGATTATCATAATGTGGAAGGAATAAAAACCTTCCACTCTTTTTTTAGGATCGGGTATGGGTTACTGTTAGTACTGGCTTCCCTGCTGATGATCCATGAACTGGTATCCGGGTACTATGGCCGTTTGATAAAAAATGCAGTCTTTATTTTTTGCAGTGGTTTCATTATTTATTTCAGCTTCCAGGTACTTACAGAAATATTTATGCTCTATGGGCTTTACCAATCTGAAGCATTTCAACAGACCATTTTTTATGCCAGTACTTATAGTAATGCATTCGTAAACCTTATATATTTTATAGCAATATTATGGATACCACGGAAACCTCAATATATCATGTTGCCATCGTAGCAAGAACGATCACGATCGTCTTTGTTTTATTGTTCCTGGGCTTTTCGCTTTGGCTGCAGCGGAAATTCAACCGGCGACACCAGCGCCGCCTGCAGGTAGAAATGATGGTGCTCGAAAAAGAAAGAGCCAGGATAGCAGCAGACCTGCATGACGATATTGCCCCTATCCTGTTTTCAGCAAAAACAAGGTTGGAGCTGTTGAAAATTACTGGTTCAGAAAGTATTGCAGACAGAAACAAAGCACTGGTGCAACTGGCAGACGCCGAAGCTAAATTACGAAACCTTTCAAAAGGTCTTTTGCCTATATCGCTACAGAAAGAAGGGCTGGAATATGCTGTAAAAGAATATCTCTTTAATCTAATGCTTTCGGATGATCTAAAGATATCGTTTACTACATCAGACATTCCACACCTGGACGATAATTCTCTGATACATGTGTTCAGAATATTACAGGAAGTGGTACAGAATACTATAAAACATTCCAAAGCTACGCTGCTGCATATTGAGATGACCGGTAAAGAAAATATACTGAGCATTGCAACAGCCGACAATGGGACAGGATTTAATTCTTCGCAGCTAACTGCCAGAAGTAAAGGATATGGTTTATATAATATCCGCAGCAGGGCGAACTACCTGAAAGCAGATTTGAATCTGTCATCAAAGCCAGGTAAAGGATGCAAATATAAGATCGTGATCAATTGTTTAAAAACGATGAAAAAGTGATGGTTTTAATGCTGGTTTATCTTTAAATATTCATTGCTACAAAAAATGATACTATGAACGGAGAACAGATCAGGATAGTAATTGCAGATGATCATATCCTGGCGAGAGAAGGATTAAGGGCCATGCTGGCAACTGATAATGACCTGCTGATAGTTGGGGAGGCCAGTGATGGGGAATCGCTTTTACAATTGGTAGAACAGCACCAGCCAGACCTGGTATTGACAGATATCATTATGCCGGTGATGGATGGGAAAAAAGCCGGCAGGAGCATCAGGGACCGTTATCCGGCTACCGGCCTTATTGCTACGTGTACGCATGAAGGTGAGTACGAGATGCTGATGATATTAGGAGCCGGTTTTAATGGGATTGTACTTAAATCAGCAAGCCGGGAAGAATATTTTGAAGCCATACGGGAAGTCATTAATGGTGGTTCTTATTATTGCAGGGATGCCCAGCCGGCCATCACTTCATTGATTATAAAACAATTATTTCATCCGGGCAGTAGTATTATAAAAGACCCTTTATCTGCACGGGAAAAACAGATCCTCATTTTGATCTGTGAAGGATTATCCAGCAAATTTATCGGCGAAAAGTTGCAGATCAGTAACCGGACGGTAGATACTTTCCGTATGAAACTTTTAGAAAAAACCGGTTGTTCCAATTTGGCAACTTTAATTTCTTATGCTTATAAAGAAGGCATGTTGAATTGAGGATTTTAAGAATGACAGCTAAGATGTATTTATTAGTGTTTATCTGTGTTACCTGCCTGCCGATAGATAGATCGTGGCAAAAAAAATAGACCTTGCCGGCAAAACGGGAAGAAGTAAGTATAATATTCGTCTTTGCGTGTTACCGGAAACGTTAGTATGGCATCTTTAAGGCTAAAATGGCTCGTGAGCCACGAGCCATGGCTACGATGGTTTCCCATCAAAAGTTGTCAGGATGAGCCTGCCTACCGGACAGGCAGGCTTGTCGAATCCCGGGCTAATAACTAAGATCGTTTCTCATTAAAAGATACATGTGTGGCCCTGTCGAATCCCAACTTGCAGGTATTCCCTTTCCAGATCTTCAATAATAAAATTATTTTGTAGGGATCACCTGTTGCCTTTTAGTTGGAACGGTTTGTAACCGGAGTTAGAAAAACAGGATGTCCTTATTCTGTCCGCCTGTTAATGATTTTCACCTTTACGTCATACCGACAACCTTACTTCAAATCCGATGTATTACATAAATAGCTTTCTCCCTGTCAATGATCGGCAACTTTACGTCATACCTACAACCTTACTTCAAATCCGCAGAAACTGCATTTAGCCCCTCTCTGAAGGAGAGGGGATGGGGTGAGGATTATATATTAAAACATATCGTGGCATCATATTAGTAACTACCAATGCATAATTAACTAAAACAATTATTATGGATAAGTTAGAAAAAAAGAATATGATGGATAAGATGGTTCGTGAATTGGAAGATATATTGCACAGTCAGACCTCCTTATTAAAAAAGTTAGCTCAATTGGAAGCAGATAATATTAACCTGGGTAATAATCTCCTGGAAAAACAACTCCCGGAAATACACGGCAAGGTGGATGATGCACTAACCGCTGTTATAGCTCTCAATACTGAGTTTGCGGAAATAAGAGATAAATTTGTAACCGATAATAAACTGGATGAAGTTTTAACTGAAACAGGATCCTGATCATCAACAAAAAATAATTGAATCTAATAAAAGCTTGTAAAATATTTACAAGCTTTTATTTTGCATTTTGTCGGCAGGGCACCAGTAGCCAGTAAGCTATTATTTTTATTGAGGTATTATGAATGAGATCGTTTCAGTAGCAGCTTTGATACGATAAACACCGGCAGGCAATACGCCGAGTTTCAGCTGTTGAATACCCGGCTGTAATTCTTTTGACAGTACCTTATTTCCAACACTGTTGAATATTTGTATGATAGCCTTTCTTTCAAGTTTAACATTCAACACACCATCTGAAACTACAGTCGGATATACAGAGAAATGAAATAACTGATCACCAAGGTATATGTAAACAACTTTACTATAGGTCTGCCTGCCATTCACATCCTGTTGAATAAGCCGGTAATAGTTTGCACCGCTAAAAGGAGATACATCCATATAGCTATAATACTTATTAATACTACTGTTTCCGGCAGCAGGAGTTGTTCCTGTTTTATCCCAGTCGATCCCATTTGCACTGTGTTGAACAATGAAATTTGTAGTGCCCTGTTCTGATGCGGTACTCCATTTAAGAGCAACATTGTTATCCTGTTTTTTTGCAGAAAAATCTAACCATGTTAGTGGTAATGTGGTAACATTGACCAGGGCGATATTATCAATAAATGCATAGACGATATCTGCACAGGTTATTTTGATCCCGTAAATACCTTTAAAAGCAGCATTGCCACTTACATTAAAATTAGTTAGCGCTGATACACTTGCAACAGCAGTTGCTGTAGCCCCGCTTACTGCAGTACCGGAAGAATTAAGTCCCGTAATTGTAACGGTAGTATTTCCGCCACCGGAACTCTGTGCATTGATCCCAATGGATGTGAGATCAAATTTAGATCCATCATTTGCTGTAATAGTTATGCCGGAAAAAAGTGGATTGATAGAAGAGGTTGATTCATAAAAAGCAACTCCATTTCCACTACTTACTGCACCATCCCATACTTCAATTACCATGACAGGCCCGGAAGCAGTAGTATTTAATTTAAAATTAAATCCTTCAACATTGGCAGCTGTGATACCGCTTCCGGTACCTGCATTGCCACTGGCTTTTACGCCTGCAGACACGCTGTTAAATGCTGTGGTACCATTAACGGGAGTACCTGCATTGGCAGCAGATGTAAAAAATAAGCATAGTGAAATAAGTAAGTAGAATTTAGGCATGGACATAAAAGGTTTTTAATTCTTAAGATAAGAAGTTATTGATATATGGATTTATTTTTTACAAAAATAGATATCGCAAAATTATTAAATTCACTTTAGTGATTTTTCTACAAAGGCCTGCTTTTAAAAACGGCGTCCCTACCCTGCCCCTATCTTCTTTTAGATTTGCATTAAGCTATATCCTGTAAAAAATGCTGCACTCAATACAGTAAGTTTATTTACAAATCAATTCGTTCCCGGCAACGGCTCTCCATGGGCATGTGAGTATGGCCGGGGACCTTGCGTAAATAATCGCTTTTGCGTCTTGCCGGAAACGTTAGTATAACGATTACTAAGCCTAAAATGTCTCGTGAGCCACGAGCCATGGCGCTGCAAGCAAAACAGTCTGAACTTTTCTGCAAAGCTGAAAAAAAAATCTGTATTCATCTTTTCAAATCAGTGTCATCCGTGTTTCCATTTTTTTACATCGATGATATATCCACACGATAAGAAAGAATCGGGAGTTGGGGTGAGGCTCCTTACCCCGGTTGCAAACCGGCAAAACTAAAAAGTCACCAGTGATCCTGCGGAACACCGGCGCCAGTAAAGGAACACTAGCCCCAGTACGAGAGACATTGCTGAGAATTCAAAAGAAGAAAGTATCAGATATCAATAAGTAAAAAAGAAAAATATTCTTCGATCTATAAATGTTGAGTTCACTATGCACAAATGTTCAACCTAGCTGCTTCCCTAATTGTGGATGTAATATAATTCGGGTCTCTTTTTTGGTTCTTTTTGGAGAAGCAAAAAGAACGAATGAAATGAAAAGAATAACAACTGATATTTTAGGGTCTTAGCAGAAAGAAACAAATATTTTTTTCTGTGTAAATAAAAATAATTAGATCCAGATTTTTTTTACTTCTTTTCTTTCAACCCCAGATTCTCCTTCTGCAGTTTCCGGTAAAGTTTCAGTTCAACCGGTTTGTCACCGGAATTCAAAAAAAAGGATATCATTGCAAAAGTAAAACAGCATATTGATAAATAATTTTCCATGAAAATCCGGATATTAACTCCGGTTACAAACCGGCAAAACTAAAAAGTCACCAGTGATCCTGCGGAACACCGGCGCCGGTAAAAGCCAGGAAAACCATGTAGTCCAAATTCGAAGTTCCTCCGTTATGCGCCTTAATAGATACTTATTATACACATCATACAATTTTTGTTTGAAGCACCTGTTAAGGAAGAGTCAATCAAATAATTGACATCATTCGCAATCCAATACACATGAACAGAAGGTCACCTAAACCATTTGGAATTGTGGTCATACTGTTGCTTTTTTCTTTTGTATCACAAGCGCAACTTTCCGCCCAATTCACCGCCACACCCACAGAAGGATGTTCTCCTCTTGTTGTAAGATTTACTGATCAATCTACCGGCAACCCCACCCAATGGAAATGGGACCTGGGAAACAGCACGATCTCCTACCTGCAGGATCCTACCGTTACTTATTTTAATCCCGGCACTTACAACGTAAAATTGGTTGTGCAGAATGCCAACGGGAAAGACTCAATTGTAAGATCGGCATACATCACTATTTATTCAGCGCCGGTTGTAAATTTTGCTGCCGCTGTTACCAGTGGCTGCCTCCCGTTATCAATTGCTTTTAGCAATAATAGTGTTGCCGGCAGCGGTGTTATCAGTACTTATCTGTGGGACTTTGGAGATGGAAATTCCTCAGCAATAGCCAATCCGTCGCACACCTATACCTCCTCCGGCAGTTTTAATGTTTCTTTAAAAGTTACCAATTCAAAAGGCTGTGTGCAAAGCTTTTTTAAAAGCAATTATATTACTGCATTTCCAAAAGTGCAGTCTGCCTTTACCATACTTAATCCTACCGGTTGCACCGCACCATATACCGCTAATTTTCAAAGTCAGTCTGCAGGAAATGGCATATTAACTTATAGCTGGAACTTTGGTGATGGCGGTAGTTCCACCTTGTCCAACCCTGCACATACTTATACGGCTACAGGTATTTACACCGTTACATTAATTACGACCAGTGGTGACGGCTGCAGGGATACTGCAACAGTAGTGAACGCAATAAATGTCGGCTCCTTACAACCTTCCTTTACGGTGCCCGCAGTGTGCGAAGCTGTGGCGGTAAAATTTACCAATACATCCACTCCTGCCCCGGATTCTGTACTATGGAGTTTTGGTGATGGAACTTTTTCCACCATACTTAGCCCGGTTAAAACCTTTTCGGCAGCAGGCAATTACACAGTTAAGTTGCTGGGTTATTTTGCAGGCTGCAAAGATTCTGTCACCCGGAATATTACCGTAACTACCAGGGCCAACGTTGATTTTCACACAATGGATACCGCAGGTTGTAGAGCGCCGCACACCGTTTCATTCAGCAATACAACAACCGGTGCGGTAAGCTATCAATGGAACTTCGGTGATGGCAATACCAGTACCCTTGCCAACCCGTCGCATACTTATATAACCTCCGGTCTCTTCACAGTAACACTGATTGCTACAAATGCAAATGGCTGTTCCGACAGCCTGGTAAAAAATAATTACATAAAAATTCAACTGCCGCATGTAACCATCAACCAGCTAACCCAAAAAGGATGTGCACCTTTCATCTGGACTTTTTCATCTACTATAAACAGCGTAGAACCCATAGCAGGTTACTGGTGGGATTTTGGTGACGGCAGTACGTCTGCAGAAAAAAATCCAACACATACTTTTCCTACCGGGATTTACAATATCCGCTTGATCGTTACTACCATCAATGGATGTAGCGATACGGCAAATGTACCTGCCGGCATTATTGCTTCCGCAAAACCGCAACCTGCTTTTACTGCCAGCCCTCGGGATGTCTGTGCCTTTAATGATGTAAAATTTACCGACCTCACTACAGGAACTGCTACTGAATGGCTTTGGAATTTTGGTGATGGCGGCGGCTCCGCTGCTCAAAATCCAACGCATCAATACCAGGACACCGGCATGTTTACCGTAAGATTAATTGTGGGTAACAATGGCTGTTATGATACTTTAAGAATTCCCAATTACATACACGTAAGGCCACCTATTGCCATTTTCGACATCGCCTTCAATTGCGGTCAGCCATACATCAGAAATTTTATTGATCGTTCCAAAGGCGCCGATGAATGGAATTGGGATTTTGGAGATGGAGCTACTTCTACCATTGCAAGTCCGGCACATACTTATGCCGCTCCAGGCACTTACAGCATTCGGCTTACTGTCCGCAATTTGGTAACAGGGTGTACCCATACCAAAACAGGCCAGGTAACCATTGCAGACGAGGCTGCTGATTTCTCCGCTTCGCAGACGACAATATGCGCAAAAACGTCTACCACATTTACAGCTACCCAGCGGTATCCAAATGGTATACTCAGTTACCAATGGAATTTTGGTGATGGAACGACCGGTTCAGGAAAAACCATCGATCATGTTTATCCATTAAGCGGAAACTATACGGTACGCCTGGTTATAACAGATGCAGCAGGATGTAAAGACACCGCTGTTTTACAAAATTACATCAGGGTGAACGGGCCATTTGCAAAGTTCAATGCAGCTGTGCCGGGAAGTTGTTTAAATGCCGTGGTCACTTTCAATGACCTGAGCACTACAGATGGCATAAATGCCATTACCGAATGGACCTGGAATTATGGAGATGGAACGATTGTCAGCTTAAATGCGCCACCTTTTGTACATACCTATACAAACGGCGGAAGTTACAATGTATCCTTAACCGTAAAAGATGCTACAGGATGCACCAGCAGTTTAACCAAAGCAAATCATTTGATCATATCTACTCCTGTTGCTGCTTTTAAAACGGCAGATACATTATCCTGCCCGGGGAGTGGCGTTATTTTTATCAATCAATCTACCGGGCCGAGCCTCACCTATTCATGGGATTTTGGTGATGGGCAAACCAGCACTGCGACAGCGCCTGTGCATGCGTATACCGCCACAGGTTTATATAGTGTTAAACTAACCATCGCAGATAAGTACGGTTGCGGCAGCGAGATCATAAAAAATAATTATATCCGCATTGTATTGCCGGTGGCAGATTTTATAGTGAGCGATTCAACAGGTAGTTGTCCGCCGCTGATCGTACAGTTTACAAATGCTTCTGTTAACCAGGCAACTTACCGCTGGGACTTTGGTGATGGCAACTTCTCTAACGCTGCAAGTCCTTCGCATTTTTATAATGAGGCCGGCGTGTTCCTTGCAAAGCTTACTACTACCAGTGCCGGTGGGTGTACCTCCGTAAAAACAAAAACGATCACCGTAAAAGGACCGAAAGGGAATTTTTCATATAACAACAGAAGAGGTTGTGTACCACTGACTGTCAACTTTAAAGGAACGACGAAAAATACCGCTTCTTTTATCTGGGATTTTAATGACGGATACACTGTTTCTACTGATGACTCTGTTATTTCGCATACCTATACCGTACCGGGAATTTATTTACCAAAAATGATCATCAGAGATCCTGCAGGCTGTGTAGTGCCTGTTGTAGGAAAGGATACCATTTTTGTAATCGGGGTTGAAGCAGCTTTTACAGCAAGTAGTGTGTTGCTGTGCGATCGCGGCAATGTGCAGTTTACCAATAAGTCGGTAAGTAACGATGCTATTACCGGGTATCAATGGAGTTTTGGCGATGGTCAAACATCTACTGATGCATCACCGTCGCATCAATACAATTCAACCGGAAACTATACAGTAAAATTAAAAGTAACTACGGCAGCGGGTTGTTCTGACAGCACTACCATCGCCCAGCCGATTAAAATTGTAAAGTCACCGGTAATATCCATTACACAATCCGCCAATAATTGTATGCCATTGCTTGCGAAATTCTCCGGCAATCTTTTAAATGGCGATACCGCTGCAATAAACTGGCAATGGAAATTTAGCGATGGGCGCAGCATCAATGGCAAAATAACAGACTCTATTCATTTTATAAATGCCGGCACGTATCAATTTGATTTAGTAGCTACCAACAGCAGCGGCTGTAAAGACACCGCAACCGGTTCTATAGAAGCTTATCCCCTACCCAACACCAACGCCGGAGAAGATCTAACCATCTGTAAGGGTACGGCAAAGCAACTGTTGGCTACGGGTGCAACTTCTTATACCTGGTCGCCGGCCGCAGGCTTGACCTGTACCACTTGCCCATCTCCGTTGGCCAATCCGCAGGTTGCAACGCAATACATAGTAACCGGGTTATCTGCACACGGTTGTATTAAAAAAGATTCCGTAAAAATAGGGGTTGCTTTTCCGTTTAAAATGAGTGTAAGCAAAGACGATACATTGTGTGTGGGACAATCTGCAACGCTGATCGCAATGGGGGCTGCAGTTTATCAATGGAGTCCTTCAGCGGGTTTAAATACTACTACCGGTCCGGTTGTAAAAGCAACACCTAATACCACTACAAAATACATGTTGGTTGGCAGCGACAGCGTGAGCTGTTTTAAAGACACTGCTTATTTTCCGATAAAAGTTTATCCTATCCCAACTGTAAATGCAGGTGCAGACATCAATATGAATGTGGGCCAAACAAGAATGATCATACCCATCATCTCTGCTGATGTAACGCAGGCTGCGTGGACGCCTTCCATAGGAATAGTAAAGAATATTTACCCCGGTATTGAAATTAAGCCCCGCAGCACACTTGACTACCAGGTTACGGTAAGTAACCCCGGCGGATGTACGGCCACAGACAATATCCGTGTATTTGTTTTGTGCAATAATGCCAATGTATTTATTCCAAATACTTTTTCACCTAATGGAAACGGTACCAATGAAATATTTTATCCCAGGGGAACGGGATTGTTCAGCATCAGATCTGCCAGGATATATGACCGGTGGGGAGAAATGGTTTTTGAAAGAAATAATTTCAAGGCAAATGATCCGGCCAGTGGCTGGGATGGAACGTTCCGGGGGAAAAAATTGAACGCCGATGTATTTGTGTATGTCTTTGAGATTATTTGCGACAATAATGAAACACTTGTTTATAAAGGGGACATTGCCTTAATCAGATAAAACACCACAACAATAAAATATCCAATCATCCAACAGCTAATTTATGAAACCAATTTTTTATATACTTTTTTGCAGCGCTGCATTGCTGCTCTGCAAAAAAGCACACACGCAGGACATTCATTTTTCGCAGATGTTTGAAACGCCCTTACTGCGTAACCCGGCGCTGGCAGGCATTTTCTCCGGCGATATCCGGGTGCAGTCGGTTTACCGCTCACAATACAATGCAGTATCAGATGCGTATCAAACTACTTCTGCCAATATTGAGTATAAAATGTTGCTGGCGAAAAATGATTATTTAACCCTGGCTGCACAGATTTTGTATGATAAGGCAGGTACGGTTGCATTAACATCCACGCATATTTTGCCGGCGCTCAATTTCCATAAATCTTTGAGTGACCAAAGGAATAGGTACCTGTCGCTTGGGGTAATGGGTGGTTATGTACAACGCAGCATCGACCCTTCTAAAATTACTACCAACAGCCAGTACAATGGAAATGAATACAATGCCCTGAGCTACAATGGAGAAACATTTCCTTCGGCTTCTTATTCATATTTTGATGGCAGTGTAGGGTTAAGTTATAATTCAGAATTGGGCGATGAACCGGAAAATAATATGTATGTAGGTATCGCCTATCATCATTTTAATAAGGCAAAAAAAATAAGCTTTTACAGCAATACCAATATTGAACTAACGCCTAAGTGGGTAGCATCTGCCGGTATTCGTAAAAGTACTTCAGACTACAATTATATCACCCTGGAAGCAGACTACAGCAGGCAGGGCGCTTACCGGGAGATCATAGGTGGTTTCCTGTATTCTATTAAATTAGAATCACCGGATGAGCCGAGATACATCATTCATGGCGGTGCTTATCTCCGGTGGAACGATGCGATCATTCCTGTAGCCAAAATTGAAATGAAACCGCTCTCTTTTGCATTTAGTTATGACATCAATATTTCCACACTCAGCCAGGGCAGCAGAGGTCATGGTGGATTTGAACTATCGATCGTTTATCAAAAATTTCTTGACAGGCGAAACAGCGTACTCAATGCAATTAGATGCCCCCGGTTTTAGCCACAAAATGTTTTTAGAAGTAATGTTATCCGGATCAAATACTCATCGCACAAATTGATTTTACCTGAAAGGTTTAGAGGATGAAGGATGTTATTCGTCTTTGCGTCTTACCGTAAACGTTACTACAAGAATGGGCAAATATGCCAAAGGCAATGGTTCCCAAAATAAAACAGGCCACGCACATGTCTCGTGAGCCACGAGCCATGGCTATGAATTATCGATCGTTTATCAAAAATTTCTTGAAAGGCGAAACAGCGTACTCAATGCCATAAGATGCCCCCGGTTTTAACTGAGCAATGTTTTTAAGAGATATGTTATCCGAAACAAATGCTCATCCCATGAATTGATTTTGCCTGACAGGTTTAGAGGATGAAGCATCCTATTCGTATTGGGCCTTTGTTGAATCTTCCTACACAATGGAATTATAAAGTTTAGCCCTTTTCATTTTTTCTTACATAAAGCCAATAACTCACAATTGTAAATATTATAAAATAACCAATGGCCAGGTAATGAATATTTATGCCTGGCGTGGCTGCCTTATTACCATCCTTTAAAAAATTAAGCATAGAGTAAGTGTAAGGAATAAGGTATCCGAATTTCCAGGAGAGTGCACTGATTGATCCCATCCATAAACCAAAGCCTATACCAATTGGCAACAGGAAGTTTTTGAATTGAAGGCTTATCAAATACTGAAGAGCAATGATCGGCAGACAATCAATAAAAAAAAGCAGGTCTTCTTTTAATATTTCTGCAAAAGGAATATTGGCGGCAGGATAATGCACACCGCTCACTAACATATAAGGGATAACGGCAGATAGGTAGATACCAATATTGAACAAAATAAAAAATTGCAATACCATTACTACAATTACCAGGAGTTTTGAAAAAAAGATAGTGGTATAAGAAAGTGGCAGTGTATGCAATTGTTTCCAGGTATTGTTTTTATATTCAAGTTGTGTGATTAAACTTGTCGCCATTATTACCCCCATCGGCAAAAGAAAAATAGCCATAGATTCCCAGGAGCTATGCCAGAGCGACCTCCAGAAATTATCCTTTTCATAAATCCCCTCAAGCGTGGTGTGCCTGATCAATCTTGCAATAATAATAATAACAGGTGTAAAAAAAGCACCCACTATTACCAACCACGATCCCAGGCTGCGTTTCTTTTTCAGCCACTCACTTTCAAAACTGTATATAAAACTTTTCATCTTTATTTTAATTGTTTATAAGATTCATAAAAATCGCTTCCAGGTCATTCCTACCCGGACTCACTTCGTATATTTCAATATCGTTATTCACCAACTCCTGTATTATTTTTGCAATTTCTTTTTTTGAAAGGGACGGTATCACTATTTTATTATCATCCACTTTTTGATTTGCACTGCTAATTACCTGCATCGCCTTTTTATTATCGCTGGTATCAAAACTGATATACAAAGATTCTTTCTGTTTACTTTTAAGTTCGCTCATCGTTCCCTGGAACATCATACTACCTTTATTAATTACGCCAACATGTGTAACTAATTTTTCTATCTCTCCCAGTAAATGGCTGGAGATAATAATAGTGATGCCCAGCTCCCTGTTTAGTTTTAATAACAGTTCTCTTATTTCGATCATTCCATTGGGATCAAGTCCGTTTGTAGGTTCGTCCAGTATAAGAAGTGATGGACTATGCAATAATGCAATAGCAATACTCAGGCGCTGTTTCATGCCTAAAGAAAACTGGCTTGCTTTTTTATTACCCGTTCCGGATATGCCGGCAAGCTTCAGTACCTCTTCAATGCGTTCTTTGGGACACCTGTAAATTTTTTGCAGTAAGGCTAAATTTTCTACAGCGGTTAAGTGCCCGTAGATGGAAGGGCTTTCAATCAGCGATCCAATGTTACGGAGAATATCTACCCGATTCTTTTCGAAAGGTTTTCCAAAAAGGAGGATTTCTCCTTTTTGCTTTCTTAGTAAGCCCAATACCAATCTTAGAGTGGTTGTTTTGCCTGCACCATTTGGGCCTAAAAAACCATAGATGCTGCCTGCCTTTACATCCAGGTTGATGTCATTTAAGACCGGGAGATTTTCAGAAAAGCTGTGAAAGAGATGGTTTGTTTGTAGACTTATCATGTTCGTTTTTATGATTTACAAAAACGAAATAAGCTTTTTAATACTCCTTCAACTACTCAAAACATGATTTGAGGATTAGTTTGCTAAAAATTCCCTTGGGGTAAGGCCGGTTATTTTTTTAAACATGCGCTGAAAAGTAGCCAGCGAGTTAAAACCAGAATCGTACGCAATGGCTGCAATAGTGAGATTGGATTTTTGTGGATCTTTTAATAACTGCGTTGCTTCGGCAATTCTGTATTCATTTAAAAACTCATTGAATCCTTTGTTTAGTTTTTGGTTCAGTACTGCAGAGATCAATCTTGGAGAAACTTTAAGAGTTTGTGAAAGCCCCGGCAGGTTAAGCTCCGGGCTTAGGTAAACCTTGTCTTTTTCAAAAGCACTTAATATCAGTTGCAGGCAGCGCTCTATCTCCTCTTCTGTCAGGCTTTTAAAATATTTTGGCTCTTTTTGTTCTGTTTGTACTACCTCCGTTTTAATTCTTAAATAACCAAAAAACGCCAGCCAGTAAATAATTACTATTATAAGTACTTCCAGGTATTCTAAAGGCCGGGTATTAATATCCCGGCGGCCAATTATGTTTTCTGCAAAAAAGATAAGCAAGGCAATACAGATCAGTATAAATAGATAAACAACATTCTTTGAAACTGTCGTTGTTTGCCTGTTCTGTTTAAAAAGCGTAGCTGTGTAAAAAATAAAAAATGCAAAACTTATGATCAGGGATGCTTTTATTATTGGAATTAATTGATTTGCTGCATGTATGCTCCGGGCAGCAAGCAGCACCGTAGCAGTAAAAGCAATAATTAAAAATGGCAGAAAGAATATCCAGACCCGAAATGTTCTTTTGCTACGCAAAAAAGTACTGAAATATAAAAATATCCCGGCAGCTACGGCGTGTAATATTACAAGGGAAAATATCTTAAAATATAAATTTGTAGGGTGATTTGTAAGTTGTGAATATTTTTCCAGTCCAAAAAAAGAAATACCCATTAAAAAAACAGCTAAACAAAATGCCCTTTGTTTATTTTCTGGTTTTGAAAAGATTAAAATGAAGCTGATGATAATGCTTACTGAAACAATTATAAGGAATAGAGTAGCATTAAAGTTGGTAAAGAACATACTTAAAATGAATAGCTTAGTCGAAATTAATAAGTTTTTATCGGAGGCTGCAATTGACTTAAGGGAATCAGGAAAAGAGCGATACAAAGCTTAACACTCTTAAATTTCCTCCATCTTCCACAGCACTACTCTCTCTCCTAAAATTGCAACATAAAAGCCGTTCCCTGCCCGGGCTTTGACTGTACCTGTATATTGCCCTTATGCAGCAGCATTATTTGTTTGCATAGACTTAAACCGATGCCACTGCCACTTTTCTTGGTACTAAAGAAAGGAATAAATATTTTCTCCATTACTTCCTCCGTCATCCCGGTACCGTTATCTGTAATTTTTAATTGTACTTTATTTTTTTGCAGGGCATCCGCACTCAGAATAATTTTTGGTTCGGGATTGTCTTTAACGGCTTCTATGGCATTCACCAGGAGGTTTATGAGAACCTGTTCAACGAGGCTGGTATCGGCTTCTACGGAAAGATTGGGCTCTTTTAAAACAATATCAAGTTGTATATTTTTTTGATCCAGCGTAGGCTGCATTAATTGAAAGAGTGTTTCAAAAAGATCTCTCACCAAAACCTTTTTTAAATTTGGCTGGCTTATTTTATTCAGGTTACGATAGGTTTCTGCAAATTTCAATAAGCCTTCACTTCTTCTTTTGATCGTTTCTATGCCCAGTTCCAGGTCATCAATGGCGCCTGTTTTATTGCTAAGATCAGGAATAGATTTTTCGAGCCTGTTCTTTAAAGTATCTGCAAGAGATGAAATAGGTGCTACAGAATTCATGATCTCATGCGTCATCACACCAAGCAGTTTTTGCCAGGCTTTAGACTCTGTCTCATCCATGGCTTCATTTATATTTTGAAAAGCGATCAGGTTAAATATTTTTCCGTCTGTTTGAAATGCAGTAGCAGAGAGCAACACTTTAAACGAACCTTTATCTATTTGTGCATCCGCAATTTTAGAATCGCCGGGCTTTACATTCAGTACACTATTATAAAGGGCTTCGTCTCTTTTCTGCAGAGAATGAATGGTCTTTAAATAAGGTACCTGCAGCATTCTTTTCAGCGATTCATTCATCCATACAATTTCCCCGGTTTCTGTTTCATAAGAAAGGATGCCGGTATCTACCAGCTCCAGTATTTTTTGCAGGTATTGGTACTGCGTTTCTTTTTCTTTGCTGATCACTTAAAGGTAGAATTGATCTGGTTAAAACCCTTGCGAAGGGTCTGCAACTCAGTAGGCGCATGTTTTACATCAAAGTGGCGGGAAAAATCACGATATTGTACCGACTCTACAAAAGTGTTCAGTTCATCTACTGCTTTTTGCTGAAACTGGTAAAGGTCAATGGCTTCTATAACAATAACCGGAATTAAAATGATGGCAAAAATAAACCTGCCGGTCACCAATACCCAGGAGGCTGCAAGAATAGATACAAAGATCAGTACCACTCTTAATAAAATGCTCCACTTTAAATTTTTAAATATCATATTTACTCAGTCTGCGGTACAATGCAGTACGGGTGAGGCCCAGTTCCTTTGCTGCTTTACTAATGTTTCCATTGTGCTTTTCTATCACACGCATAATGGTATTTTTTTCAACAATACCCAGGTTCATTTCTTTTTCTTCCGGTTCTTTTTGTGCTGCTGATTCTATTGGAGAAAATAACAGATCGGTTGCAGTAAGTTCATTTCCTTCCGCCATTATCACTGCACGTTCCATGGTGTATTGTAACTCTCGTACATTCCCGGGAAAATGATACTGCTTCAATTTCTCAATTGCCTTTGCATCAAAGCGGGGCTCTGGTTTTAAATATTTTGCTGCATATATTTTTGTAAAATGATTGGCCAGCATAATAATATCGCCCTCTCTTTTTCTTAATGGCGGTACAATAATTTCTACTGTATTTATCCGGTAAACAAGATCTTTTCTAAAACGGTTTTCGTTTGCAAGCTCGGCCAGTGGCAGGTTTGTAGCACATACCAGCCTGATGTCAATATCAATTGCAACATTACTGCCCACTCTTGCCACCTGCCTGTTTTGTAAAACACTTAGCAATTTTGCCTGTTGCTGCATAGATATATTTCCGATCTCATCTAAAAAAAGGGTACCGCCATTGGCAGCTTCAAACCTGCCTTCTCTTTCCTCACCTGCACCCGTAAACGAACCTTTTTTATGGCCAAATAATTCACTTTCAAAAAGAGTTTCCGTCAGTGCTCCTACATCTACTTTCACAAAAGGTTTATTTGCCCGCAGGGAGTTTTCATGTATGGCTTTTGCTATCAGATCCTTACCGGTTCCGTTTTCGCCGAGTATTAAAATATTGGCATCTGTTGGTGCAATTTTTTCCAGCTTAAAAAAAATGTCTTTCATCACAACAGATTCTCCCAGCATTTCTTTGTGAATGCTGATTGCAGGAATAGTACCGGAAGTAGCAGCTGTTTTTTCTTTTGCCTTAAGTATTGATTTTATTGCATCCAGCATTTTTTCATTGTGCCAGGGCTTCACTATAAAATCAGCAGCACCTTCTTTGAGAGAATTGACAGCAAGGTCTATATCTCCATAAGCTGTTATCATAATCACAGACATATTTTCATGAAGGCTTTTTATTTTTTTAAGCCAATAGATGCCTTCATTCCCGGTGTTGATGCTGCTTTTAAAATTCATATCCAACAGCACAAGATCAAACTTTTTTGAAGCAAGCAACGATTGTAACAGCTCCGGATTTTTTTCTGTAGCCACTTCTTTCACTTCTGTTTTTAGCAAAAGTTTTACCGCCGTTAGTACATCGGTATCATCATCAATTACAAGTATGGTTGCGTTTTTTAAATTCATTTATCACCAGGTTATATAAGCTGAAATGCTTATTGGTATTAAGTTGTATAAAAATAAAAGTTTCGCTACAGCAATTATTTTTAAAATATGATCAAGATTCCCGATGCAATTATACCATAATTAAAAACATAATCAGGCTAAAATATTTTTAAAAATAAGTGCCTGCTTATTGCTGTATCAAAAGCGGATAGTACCTGTATCAAAAGCGAACAATTTTATTTTACTATTTCTTTTTCATTATTGAAATACAATGTTTTACGTTTTGGCACAGCGTTGACGATGTATGAATAAAATAAAAAACATTTTTAAAAATTATAAAAAACGATCATCATGAAAATGACAACTAACAATTTGCTGAAAAAATTAACTCCACAAAATATTTTAAATTTAACCAGCACCGTTCCTGAAATTTTGGTAAAGGATTTTTTGCAAAAAAAAGAAAAGATCTTTTGTGCTGCTGATCTATGGAACATTCAGAGAAATGGAAGGTCGGGTTTCCGCAGGAGAATGTCGTTATAAAAAACTGTATCAAAAGCGGACACTTTATGTATCGTATGCGGACAGCTTATTTTTCTGTATGTTGTTAAGGCTTTGATTTTCAAACAGGTATAGAATGGCATAGTTTGTTCGTACACTCTAAAAGCCAATACTAAATTTTAATAAAAAATATATGGACAGGGTTATCGAAAAAAAGAAGTGGTCAACAAAAAGGATCCTCACAATTGCAGGGATTACTGCATTGGTTTTACTAATCGCCTTAAGTTATTATTTCACCTCCGGTAAAAGTAAATTGAATGTGGATACAGAACGTATCACCATCAGCGAAGTGAAGAAAGGCGCTTTCCAGGAAATTATTCCGGTGAATGGTGTGGTACTTCCGCTCACCACTATTTATTTAGATGCAGTAGAAGGTGGCCGGGTAGAAGAAAAATTTGTAGAAGATGGTGCCATGATGAAAAAAGGGCAACCCATTCTCAGACTTTCTAATACTGATCTTCAACTTGGGTTGGTAACACAACAAACAAACGTTTACAACCTGCTGACGCAAATGCAGATCTCAAAAAATGCTTCCCAGCAGAATACGGTGAACAAGCTCAATCAAATGACCGATGTAGAAAGTCAATTGAAGGAAGCAGAAAGAATATACAATCTGAATAAACATTTGTATGATCAAAAAGTGATCGGCAGCCAGGAGTATAAAAAATCTGAAAATGATTATACTTATTTACAGGAGAAAAAGAAGCTGAGCGATAAAATATTAACACAGGATTCGGAATCTAACAAACAACAGCAAACGCAAGCCAGGCAATCTTTTGAAGGATCGCAGAATGCATTGAATGTGATGCGTCAAAAAGTAGGTGACCTTGTAGTAAGAGCACCGATAGATGGTCAGCTTACTTCGTTGGATGCAGAGCTTGGTCAATCAAAAAACAAAGGTGAAAGGCTGGGGCAAATTGATGTAGCAGATGGATATAAAATAAGAGTAGACATTGATGAACATTATTTATCACGGATTTTTATAGGGTTGAATGGCGAATTTGATTTTGGAGGAAAGACCTATAAACTAACTATCAAAAAAGTTTTTACGCAGGTAAATAATGGCCGCTTCCAGGTAGACATGCAATTTGTTTCTGATGTGCCGCAAACAATTCGCCGTGGCCAAACCCTGCAAATACGGCTGGCGCTAAGCGATGAAACACAGGCCATCCTTTTACCCCGTGGTGGCTTCTATCAACAAACAGGTGGCAACTATATTTTTAAAGTAGCGGAAAACGGAAACAAAGCCTATAAAGTAAACATTCAACTCGGCAGATATAATACTGACAATTATGAAGTGCTGGAAGGATTAAATCCCGGTGATAAAGTGATCACATCCAGCTATGAAAATTATGGAGATATACAGGAGTTGGTGTTGAAGAAGTAGGTGATAGCTGACAGCTGTGAGCTGATAGCTGATAGCTAAAAGCTCATGGCTAATAGCTCATGGCTAACAGCTAATAGCTTTTCCCTAAAAATACAAATCTTAAAAAATAAAACAAATGATTAAAATCTCTCAACTGGAAAAGATCTATCGCACAGAAGATGTGGAAACGGTCGCATTAAACAAACTTTCATTTGAAGTAAAGGAAGGAGAATTTGTTGCTGTAATGGGTCCATCAGGTTGCGGAAAGTCAACACTGCTCAATATTGTCGGGCTTTTAGATGATCCCGATGAAGGAAGCTTTTTATTTAACGGAATAGAAGTGGCAAAATTTAATGAACGCAAACGTGCCGATTTGCGCAAGCGGAATATCGGTTTTGTGTTTCAAAGTTTTAATCTTATTGATGAGCTTTCCGTTTTTGAAAACGTAGAACTGCCCCTTATTTACCTTGGTGTAAAAGGCCCCGAAAGAAAGAAAAGGGTAGAAGAGGTGTTGGATAAAATGCAGATCATGCATCGTCGCAATCACTTTCCACAACAGTTATCCGGCGGGCAGCAGCAGAGAGTAGCCGTTGCCCGTGCTGTAGTAAATAATCCAAAACTTATTCTTGCAGATGAACCTACCGGAAACCTGGATTCCTCTAATGGAAATGAAGTAATGCAATTGCTTACAGACCTGAATGAAAAAGGTGCTACTATTATTATGGTAACGCATAGTGAACATGATGCCCGCTATAGCCACCGCATCATTCGCATGCTGGATGGGCAGGCAGTTACAGAGAATATTTTAATGTAGAAGAGGATTAAAGCATAGTACACATAACCTGATTATCATGTTTAGAAATTATTTCAAAATAGCCTGGCGGAATTTGATGAAATATAAATTCATCTCCTTCATTAACTTATTTGGACTCACGGTGGGGCTTACCTGCTGCCTTCTTATTACTACTTATATTATTAATGAGTTAAGCTATGACAGGTACAATAAAAATGCAGAAAATATATACCGTGTTACCAGGAGCTTTAATAATGCAGATGGAGTGGTTTCGCTCAATTTAAGTACTGTTTCGCCGCCATTCGGCTATTATTTTCCTACCGATTTTCCTGAAATAAAAACGATGACGAGGCTGCTGAATACCGGCACCACACCTCTTAAATATAAGGAGAAACTGATCAATGAGCCTGACGTTTATTATGCTGATGATAATTTGTTTGATGTATTTACCCTGAAAGTTTTAAAGGGTAATCCAAAGACTGCATTAAGAGAGCCATATAGTGTAATGATGAGTGAAGAAGTAGCAAAAAAATATTTTGGCGATGAAGATCCTATGAATAAAGTACTTCGGGCATACAACCAGTTTGATGTAAAAGTAACCGGTGTTTACAAGGCTTTTCCTGCCAATTCACACATGCATCCCGGCATTCTTCTTTCATTTAATACCCTAAAAGATTCTGCCATTTATGGTGCGGAAAATCTTCGGACAAACTGGGGCAATAATTCTTTCTTCACTTATTTAGTGCTTCCGGATCATTACGACCCTAAGAAATTACTTGCACGCTTTCCTGCATTTCTCGATAAGAGAATGGCCAATCAATATGGCTCACAAAAACCTTCAAAATTTACTAAGCTGGACTTGCAGAAGCTTACAGATATTCATTTGTATTCTCACACTGATTATGAAGCAGAACCTAACGGAGATATTTCCCGGGTATATATTTTCGGGATCATTGCATTATTTATTTTGCTGATAGCCTGTATCAATTACATGAATTTATCCAGCGCCCGATCGGCGTTGCGGGCAAAAGAGATAGGGATACGAAAAGTGATCGGCGCAAGGAGAAAAGAATTGATCGCCCAGTTTCTGAGTGAGTCCGTAATAATAGCATGGGCTGCTATTATTATTGCATTCATATGTTTATACTTCACATTACCCTGGCTCAATAAAATTTCGGGACAGGAATTATCGCTTTCAATTTTAATGAAGTGGCAAATATTGGTACCGGTTTTTTGTGCACCATTTATAGTAGGTATTTTATCAGGTTTATATCCTGCATTTTTCATGTCTTCTTTTAAACCGATAGAAACATTAAAAGGCTTATTCAAAGCAGGTAGTGGCAATATTTCTTTTCGAAAAGTTTTAGTGATTGCGCAGTTCAGTATTTCTATTGTACTCATCATTACGACTATTATAGTTTTTCAGCAATTACGTTATATGCAAAATACATCGCTGGGATACGACAAAGAGCATCTCATCACACTACCCTATTATAATACTATCAATCCTCAATACGAAGCATTCAGAAATGACCTGTTACAAAATAGCGGTATCAAAGATGTGGCCCGTTCATCACGGATACCAACAGGAAGATTGCTGGATGCCAGCGGCGCTTCCACTATGATGGGTGACTCATTGCAACCTGTGACAGCTGATATCAAATTCGTTTCTGCAGATTATGATTTTATACCTACTTATGGAATTCATGTTGTGGCGGGAAGGAATTTTTCACGGGCCTACAGCATGGATACAACTAATTTTATTTTGAATGAAGCTTCCATTAAAGCTATTGGCTGGAAGTCGCCACAGGATGCAGTAGGAAAAGACTTTGTATATGGCGG
>JBDSIB010000181.1:0-7861 GCA_039918155.1 Ferruginibacter sp. | reverse complement strand
AAACTCTTTATCTGTATTTTTTAATAATGTAGTTGAGAAAAAAGGAATTGATGGTATAGTAAATGGCGTGGGTAAGGCGGTAAATTACGGCAGTCGTCAATTGCGATGGGTACAAAGTGGCCAGGTCGGTGCTTATGTATTACTCATGGTAATAGGGATGCTCATTTTATTTATTATTCAATTATTCCTGTAAAACATATTTTAGATGCTGGGTACTTATTTTACTTTTCCTGAGTTGCTTATATGGTTGCCTTTAGTGGCAGGGATACTTTGTTTTTTTCTTCGCAAAGGAGAAGCTGCAAAAAATGTAGCTGTTTTTTCTTCTATAGTAATTTTTGCTGTTTCGCTTATAAGCCTGCTTTATACCGAGGATAAATTTTCTTCTTATAATAATGCAAGTTATTACTGGATGAAATATATTGGCTCTACTTTTTATGTAGGGTTAGATGGCACCAGCCGCATCCTCACATTACTTACCGCCATAGCCTTCCCTATAATATTTATTGCAGGGTATAATAATAAAATAAAAAATGCAGGTTCATTCTTCGGATTGATGCTACTTACTCAGAGTGGTATAATGGGTGTTTTCTGTTCTATGGACGCACTATTATTTTATTTTTTCTGGGAGTTGGCAATTATACCTGTTTACTTTTTATGCAGCATGTGGGGAGGTGAAAAGCGCATCAAAACAACTTTTAAATTTTTTGTATACACATTCACGGGATCGCTGTTAATGCTTACGGGTATTATTTTTGTTTACCTGCATACGCCTGGACGTACTTTTGATGATGGTACATTTTCACAACATTCATTTGCTTTTGCATCATTTTTTAATACTCATTTACCAGCTGCTCAACAGAACTGGCTTTTCTGGTTATTCTTTGTAGCATTTGCCATCAAAATGCCGGTGTTTCCTTTTCATACCTGGCAGCCTGATACATACGACCAGGCACCAACTTCGGTTACTATGGTATTAAGTGGGCTGATGGTGAAAATGGGTTTATTTGGAGTGATACGTTGGTTGATTCCTTTGTTTCCATTGGCAACAGTACATTTTAGCCATATCGTAATGATATTATGCATCATGGGAATACTGTATGCAAGTTGTATTGCGATAGTACAGGACAATCTTAAAAAAATGGTCGCCTACTCATCCATTGCACATATCGGTTTAATGTGTGCAGCTATTTTCGCAATGAATAATTTAAGTGTGCAGGGCGTAATGATACAAATGTTTAACCATGGTATAAATATCATAGGCCTCTGGATAATTTTTGATCTGCTTGAAAGAAAGACCGGGGTAAAACATATTTCACAATTAGGCGGCGTAGCCCAAAAAGCTCCGGTGCTTACAATATTTATGGTAATTATTGCACTTGCAAATATTGCTCTACCGCTTACCAATGCGTTTGTTGGAGAGTTTATGATGTTTGGTGGTATTTTTCAGTTCAGCCCATGGTATAGTTTTGCGGCAATCATCAGTATCATATTGGCAGCAGTGTACATGCTCAACATGATACGCAAGGTTTTTTATGGCAATACAAATGCTGTTACTGAAAAAATGAAAGATATTTCAGTAAATGAAAAAGTTATATTGACAGTAGTTATAGTACTTATATTTATGGTGGGCATTTATCCGCAACCAATGATAAGTCTTACAAAAGATGCAGCACAGGAATTGGTAAAGTTTGTAATAACGGCAAAGTAATTTTAATAAAGTCCGTTTAAAATATTTTAGAGTAAAATTATGAATGCAATTATATTTTCTGCAGTATGGGGTATTGTAATGATGTTTTCGGGTGTATTTATTAAAACTAAAAGCACACCAAAATATCTTGCAATTATTGGTATTCTATTACTGTTTGTAGTTAACGGAATAGAATTGTATAGCGGCATTGCATTCTTCAATATTGATGTGATGCATATGCTCAGTATCAATAGCTTTAATCTTACATTTTTAGAAGTTGTTTTTGGATGTACGCTTTTATTCTTTCTATTGAATGGCAGAGATATTGAAAAAGTGGGCGAGCATGTAGGCGAATATTTTGCACTGATTTTCTTTGTATTGTGTGGTGTTTCATTGTCTGCAACTTATAATACATTGCTGTTGTTATTTATCGGTATCGAAATAATGTCTATTCCTTTATACATACTAACAGGCAGCGATAAACGAAATTTAAAAAGTAATGAAGCATCTCTGAAATATTTTCTGATGGGGGCTTTTTCAACGGGTATTCTATTAATGGGGATCGCATTTATTTATGGAGGTAATCTCAATGCATCTTTTTATATTAACCAATTACAGCTAGGCGTAGGCCCGATGCCCGTAATGGTGACATTTGGCCTGGTTTTTTTAGTAGTTTCTTTGTCTTTTAAAGTCTCTGCAGCTCCTTTTCATTTTTGGGCACCAGATGTATATGATGGAGCACCTACAGTATTTTCGTCTTTTATGATGACGATTGTAAAAGTTGCAGGCTTTATTGCATTTATCCGTCTTTTTGAAAATTCTTTTGGCCAGGTACATGCTCAATGGCAAAAGCTGATAATTTTTATTACAGTAGCCACATTTGCGATAGGAAATATTACAGCTGTTTTTCAGCAGAGTGTAAAAAGAATGATGGCTTATTCAAGTATTGCACAGGCAGGGTTTATGTTGCTTGCAATTTTTGCATTAAACGACCGGGCTAAGGAAGGATTAATTTTATACGCTGCTGCTTACAGTTTAGCCACAATAGGTTTCTTTGCCATCCTCGTGAGGATGAACGATAAGACAATTGAAGGGTTTAATGGCCTTGGAAAAACGCAGCCTGTACTTGCATTAACAGCAACTATCTTCTTATTTTCCCTTACCGGTATTCCCCTTACTGCAGGTTTCCAGGCTAAGTTTTATATGCTGTTGTCTGTAGTTCAAAATGATAATAATTTCTGGATCGTAATTGTAGCTGTAATATTTGCGGCTGTCAGTGCTTACTATTATTTCAGGGTGATACAGGCAATTTATTTTAAAAAGCCAGCAGGCGATGCAATACAAGCTAATGAAGTATCTCTTTCTTATAAGATTCTTCTAATAATAACCGCAGCCTTCATCATTATTTTAGGTGCTTACCCTGAGTTGCTGATTGGGTGGATGTACCACTTATAATTCAGCTAAAGGCATTTATAAAAATTTACCCTCCTTTTTTTGCAATGGCATTATCTTTAGGTATATTTATTTTACATGACCTACAAAGATTCTTTATCACTATCTTGGAAAAATGTACGAAGCAATAAACTGCGTACAGCCATTACTGTTATAATAATGGCATTGGGGATATTTGCCCTTATCCTTATTATTACTGCTATTAAAGCCGCTACTAATAGCCTTACCAGTAGCTTTTCTACCATGGGCGCTAATGCTTTCAGCATACGATACAAAGACAGGAATGTGAATTTTGGCGGTGGGAGAGGTGGCCGTACAACAAAATCAAGTAAATCATCATTGAATCAAAAAAATTCCAATAATGGTATACCCATTAGCTACGACGAAGCAAAATTATTTAAAGAGCGCTATAATTTTCCCGGCGCAAAAGTAGGCATTGCTTTACGGGGGCCTGGCGGAGTCATTGTAAATACCAGCAGCAAAAAAACGAACCCTGATGTAAATATTTATGGTGGTGATGAAAACTACCTGGATTTAAATGGATATAAAATAGCCTATGGAAGGAATTTCACCAGCTCCGAAATTCAATCTGGTAGTAATGTTTGTGTTTTAGGAGACGGAGTAGCAAGCAAGCTGTTTCCCGATAATGTGGCAAAAGCAGTAGATGCAATTGTAAACGTAGACCATCTGCCATACAGGGTTGTAGGCGTATTGGAAGATAAGGGTTCAAGCGCTTTTTTTAATACAAGTAAGGTTGTCATTACTTCCTACAATAATGTACGACGTCTTTATTCGGTGCAAAATGCTACTTACAATCTTGCGGTAATGGTAACAGATCTAAAGCTAATGAATGTTGCTACGGGAGAAGCTGTGGGTATCTTCAGGCCTATACGCAAACTGGAAGTAAAGGACGATGATAATTTTTATATTGATAAGAGTGACAGTATTGCTGAGTCTTTATTAACCAATTTGGGATTTTTAGAAAAGGGCACAATCGGTATTGCATTTATTACGCTGATAGGGGCCGCTATTGGGCTTATGAATATTATGCTGGTAGCTGTAAATGAACGTACAAAAGAAATTGGACTCACAAAAGCTCTTGGAGGTACACGGAAAGATATTAGGTCACAGTTTTTATTTGAATCAATTTTAATAAGCCTGATGGGAGCAATTGCCGGTATAATTGCCGGAATTTTATTAGGTAATTTGGTGGCAGTTTTACTTCATACCGGTTTTGTGATACCATGGGGTTGGGTAATTGCGGCAATTTTTGTTTGCTCTTTTGTTGGCCTGGCATCAGGGCTTTACCCCGCCTACAAGGCTTCAAAGCTGGATCCTATTGTAGCCCTCCGTTACGAATAATAATGATAAATTAATAATAAAAAACATAGATATTTTTTAAGAATGCGCTGTTTATTAAAAAAATAAAAAATATTTTTATACACACGTTTGCATTAATATATTTTATTAACTTGTGCGTTCCGTTTTCGATACCTTAAAAAAAATTGACAGTTCGTATTTCATTTTTCCTTAGAATTGTATAATTAAAATTTAAAAACAAAAAGTAATTAAAATTTTCACTTTCTAAAATTTGACTTTTATGGCAGAGACAAAACCAACTGCAACAGTAAAACCGGTTACATCGGTTCAGGCAAAAAAATCAAGTAATGCAATTTCACTAGTTGCACCGGTAGTGTGCTTAGTTATTGGTTATGTAATTTGGAGATTTGGATTGGGGAACGCCTCCAATTTTGATCATGGAACAGCAGGTGGATTTTGGCCTGACAGAGAAGGACCTCATACGTCTTTAAGTAAAATGTATTTGGGTGGTATCATTGTGCCGATCCTTATAGGAACATTTTTAACCATGCTTACTTTTGTAATTGAAAGATTTTTAACTGTTAGTAAAGCGAACGGTACTGGAAACAATGCAGACTTTGTACGCAAAGTGCAGTATCACCTTGCAAATAAAAATGTAGATGCTGCTCTTGCAGAATGCGATAAGCAAAAAGGCTCAGTTGGTAATGTAATGAAAGCTGGTTTACACCGCTACAAAGACATGATCAACAATACAGAACTTAACACAGAACAAAAAGTATTGGCTATACAGAAAGAAGTAGAAGAAGCTACTTCATTGGAACTTCCGATGTTGGAGAAAAACCTTGTATTTTTATCTACAATAGCTTCAGTAGCCACTTTGATTGGTTTGTTAGGAACGGTAATAGGTATGATTCGTGCATTTGCCGGCTTAGGTGCAGATAGCGGTGGTAGTGGTGCAGCTGCACAGTTATCAATCGGTATTTCTGAGGCATTGTATAACACAGCATTAGGTATTGGTACATCTGCTTTTGCAATTGTATTCTACAACATGTTCACTACAAAAATTGATGGTATTACTTACGGCATTGATGAATCTGCTTTTACTTTAACACAATCTTTCGGTTCTCTTTACAAATAATATTTGTGGAAAAGGGACATAATTGAATCTAAGTAAGAACAAGAATTTAAAAAATTATTTATGCCAAAAGTTAAAATACCACGTAAGAGTACAACGGTGGATATGACAGCAATGTGCGATGTGGCTTTCTTATTGCTCACGTTCTTCATATTGGCAACTAAGCAAAAACCACCAGAGGTACTTACCGTACAAACTCCCTCATCGGTTTCTTCAAAAGCAGTACCTGATAAGTCTATTATCATTACGCTTACAAAAGATGGCAAAACATTTTTAATGCTGGGAGATGAAACAAAAAAAGGAGACATACTTAAAAATATTAACCTGACGAAAGGCCTCGGCCTTTCAGCTGCTGAAGTAGCAAAATGGGAAAAGGCAGAATTTATAGGTTTACCTTTAGACCGGATTAAAAGTTCTCTTTCTGCGGCCCCTATTCCTGCTGATAAATTGCCAGGTATACCTACTGACAGTACAAACAATCAGTTAATTGACTGGATGAAGAGTATTTCAAATTCTTATGCAGGAGGCAATCAATCTGATCTGGAAAAAATGTTATTGGTAAAAGGTGATAATGAGGCTTTATATCCATCTTTTAAAAGTTTGAAAGATGCATTTAAGAAAGCAGATATCTATAAGTTCAGGATTGTAACAAATGGCGAAGCAGTTCCTCCTGGGTCTGAATTGGCTATAAGTTCAAAATCCAACTAATTAATAATTAATCATTAAAAAATACTGACATGGCAGAATTGGATACCTCGTCGGGAGGCAGTCATAAAAAAGGTCCCGGTGTCAAAAAGTCAAAGAAAAAATCTACCCGTGTAGATCTTACTCCCATGGTGGATCTGGGATTTCTGCTCATTACTTTCTTTGTGTTTACAACCACAATGAGCCAGTCTACGGCCATGAATATGAATGAACCAAAAGAAGATTCTTTGAACCAGACTAAAGTAAAAAATTCTGGTGCTATGACAATTCTTTTAGGAAAAGCTAACAAGGTTTATTACTATTATGGACAATTAGAACCAGATAAACTTAGTGAGCAATTTAAGAGTACAACTTTTAAAGAGATTCGTCAACTTATTGTAGACAAAAAGAAAGCTACACCATTGGGAGATCTTATGTACATCATTAAATCAGACAAGCAATCAACATTTAAAAATGCAATTGATATTTTGGATGAGATGACAATATGTGATGTACCTCCCGGGCATTATGCGGAGGTCGATATGGCTCCGGGGGAACAAAAAATGATTCAGCAGACGGAAGAATCAAATGGTATTAGATAATTTGTGGAATTGCAGGAATTTTGAATCTAAATAACAAAGAGATTATACATGGAAGCAAATAAAATTTTAAGCGCCGATCTACTTGATATTATTTTTGAAGGGAAAAATAAATCGTATGGCGCTTACGACTTACGTAAGAGTTACAATGCCAGGTTAAAAAAGGCCATGATCATTACAGGGTCATTCCTGATCTTGGTTATTGGAGGTGGCGTTTTGGGTAATTACATTAGTAACCAGGCTGATAAAGATACGCTGAACACCCAGGATGTAGAGTTGGCGCAGGTGAAAGCTGAGCCACCCCCACCGGTAGTTCCACCCCCACCGCCACCTAAACCACCACCACCTCCAGAGGTAAACCAGGTGAAATTTACTCCTCCTAAAATTGTAAAAGATGAAGAGGTAAAGCCAGAAGAGAAAATTCAGGAAGTTAAAGATGATCAGGTAATCAGCACTAAAACAGTAGAGAGTGATAATAAAACTCAGATAGTACAGGCGCCGGTGGAAGATAAAGGAACCTCAGTAGTAGAAGCTCCTAAAACGGATGATGAAAATAAGATTTTTACAAAAGTGGAGAACGAAGCAGAGTTTCCTGGTGGGCAAGGTGCCTGGGGAAATTATCTTCGGAAAAACTTAAACGCAAATGCGCCGGTTGATAATGGAGCTCCGGAAGGAACTTATACTGTAATAATACGTTTTATTGTAAGTAAGGATGGTAGCATAAGCGACGTAACACCAGAAACAAAATTCGGATACGGAATGGAGGATGAAGCTGCTAAGATTATTAAGAAAGGACCAAAATGGAAACCGGCTTTACAGAATGGTAGAAACGTAAATGCCTATCGTCGTCAGCCAATTACTTTTGTGGTGACAACTGAATAAAGTTAAAATTATACTTTGAAAAACCTCCAGATGTTATCTGGAGGTTTTTTTTTGATAAGGTATTAATTATTAAAACAAGGAAGAGAAGCAAAAATTTAAGAT
>JBDSIB010000180.1:0-25039 GCA_039918155.1 Ferruginibacter sp. | reverse complement strand
GTGTTAAGCCGAAGGTTTCAGCAAAGTTTCACCGGAGATGAATTCAATGTCTATCGGGCATTGCGCACTGTAAATCCAAGTCCTTATCTTTTTTATTTTGATTATGGCGACTATAAATTGATGGGTTCTTCACCGGAAAGCCAGGTGGTTATTCAGCAGGATACGGTAATCATGCATCCTATTGCGGGTACGTTTAAACGCAGTGGCAATGATGAGATAGATAAAGAACTGGCAATTGCTTTAGAGAATGATAAAAAAGAAACAGCGGAACATGTGATGCTTGTTGACCTGGCAAGAAATGATCTTAGCCGTGTATGTACAAAAGTGATCGTCACAGAATTTAAAAGAGTAAAATATTATTCTCATGTTATTCACCTGGTTAGTGAAGTGCAGGGCAAAACGGATGTTCAGAAAAATCCTTTTGCCATTTTAGGCAGCACTTTTCCCGCCGGTACTTTGAGTGGTGCGCCAAAATTTAAAGCCATGCAATTGATAGATGAAAATGAAATAACTGCAAGAGGTTTCTATGGCGGCACAATTGGTTTTATAGGGTTCGACGGAAGCTGCAATCATGCTATAATGATTAGAACTTTTTTAAGTAAGAATAATACATTGGTTTACCAGGCAGGTGCAGGCATTACAGTTGCAAGTAATCCTGAAAATGAATTGCTGGAAGTAAATAATAAATTAGGTGCTCTTAAAAAAGCAATTGAAATAGCTAAAACAATAACCGGTTAAAAAAACAGACTGTGACAAAAATATTAGTGTTTGACAATTACGATTCATTTACCTACAACCTCGTTCACCTGGTTGAAAAAATACTTCACCTTAAAGTAGAGGTATTTCGCAATGACGAAATAGCATTGGAAAAAGCAAAGGAGTATGATAAAATTATTTTATCACCCGGCCCTGGCATACCGTCCGAAGCTGGAATGTTATTGCCTTTAATAAAAGAATATGCTTCATCAAAATCTATACTGGGCGTATGTTTGGGCCACCAGGCAATCGGCGAATCTTTTGGCGGCAGCCTTATAAATCTTGATACTGTATATCATGGAGTAGCCACACCCGTAAAAATATTAGATAAAAATGCACCGATTTTAAAAGGTTTAGGCGACAGCATTGAAGCAGGAAGATACCATAGCTGGATCATCGACAGGAAAAATTTTCCGGAAGACCTGGAAATAACTGCCGTAGATGAAAATAATTACATCATGGCATTGCAGCATAAAAAATATGATGTTCAGGGTGTGCAGTTTCATCCTGAAAGTGTGCTGACACCAGATGGCGAAAAAATATTAAGGAATTGGCTGAGTGTTTAATTTTTAATTAAACATTTCTAAAAACTAAGTGATCAATATGAAAAAGATTCTGAATTATTTATTTGAGTACAACACTTTAACCCGTGAGAAAGCCAGGGAAGTGCTGGTAAATATTTCTAACGGCTTGTACAGCGATGCTGAAATATCTGCATTTATAACAGTGTACCTTATGCGAAGCATCACCATTGATGAATTGCAGGGATTTAAAGATGCGTTGCTGGAACTTGCGCTGCCGGTAAATGTTGCCGATCATGATGTAATGGATATTGTTGGCACCGGCGGTGATGGAAAAAATACTTTTAATATTTCAACCCTTAGTTGTTTTATTGTGGCAGGTACGGGTAATAAAGTTGCGAAGCATGGTAATTATGGTGCGTCGTCTATTAGTGGCTCTTCCAATGTGATGGAGCAATTGGGTTACAAATTCAAAACGGATAGTGATGTGCTGAATAAAGAATTGGAGAAAGCCAATATCTGTTTTTTGCATGCACCTTTATTTCACCCGGCTTTAAAAGCGGTAAGTGCCATCAGGAAAAACCTTGGAGTGAGGACATTTTTTAATATGCTTGGGCCAATGGTTAACCCTGCTTCTCCATCTTATCAATTGGTTGGCGTATATAATTTAGAAATGGCCCGTATATATAATTATATGTTGCAGATGGGCGATACTGCATTTACTATTATATATAGCCTTGACGGCTATGACGAGATCTCTTTAACCGGAGATACAAAAATAATTACCAACAAAGGAGAAAAAATAATGAGTGCGGAAGAGCTTGGAAAAAGAACTGTATTACCTTCGGACATTTATGGAGGTAACACAGTAGAAGAAAGTGCAGCAATATTTTTAAAAATTATAAAAGGAGAGGGTAGTTGGGCACAGAATTCTGTGGTACTTGCAAATGCGGCAATGGCATTACATTGCATGGATAAGTACAAAGATTACGAAAGTTGTTACCAGGAAGCAGTTGAAAGTTTGGAAAGCGGTAAAGCATACGGATCTTTACAAAAATTAATCTCATAAGTATGAATATACTGGACAAGATAATTGAATACAAAAAGGAAGAAATAGCTGTTAGGAGAACCCTTACACCCGAAGAGGAATTAAAAGACAGCGAATATTTTGAACGAACTCCATTGTCGCTTTGCGAAAGCCTGCTACAAAAAAATGCAACCGGCATTATCTCAGAATTTAAAAGAAAATCACCTTCTAAAGGATTTATAAATGCAGACGCAAATATTGTTGAAGTAACTAAAGCATATACGCAAAATGGAGCCAGTGGATTATCTATATTAACAGATCAGCATTTTTTTGGCGGCAATACTGAAGATCTATTGAATGCAAGATTTAACAATATACCAATACTTAGAAAAGAGTTCATAATTGATCCTTACCAGGTAATTACATCAAAAGCAATTGGTGCAGATGTGATCTTATTAATTGCGGCCTGCCTATCGGTGAATGAAGTAGCAGATTTGGCAGCATTGGCAAAAGAGCTGAAGCTGGAAGTATTATTGGAATTGTATGATGAAGATGAGATTGGCCATATCTGTTCTGACGTAGATATGATCGGAATTAATAATCGTAATCTGAAAACTTTTGAAGTAGACATTAACAGGTCAATCGCATTAAGTAAATTATTACCAGCAGATAAAATAAAAATTGCAGAGAGTGGTATTGATGCTCCTGAAACCGTATTAAAATTTAAAGAGGCCGGTTATAAAGGCTTTTTGATGGGTGAGGCTTTTATGAAAAATAAACAGCCCGGAGAAGCATTAAAGAATTTTGTAAATGAATTAAAATAAAATATATGAACATTAAAGTGTGTGGTATTACTACATTGAAACAATTGCAACAGTTAGATGGGTTAGAGATTGATTTTGCAGGACTTATTTTTTACAAGCAATCACCAAGATATGTTGGAGATAAAATCTCTAAAAAAGAATTAAAAGATGCTGATCTGGATATAAAAACAGTGGGTGTATTTGTAAATGCGGATTACGATGAAATAATGAAAACTGCAGATGGTTATGGACTGGATATAGTTCAGTTGCATGGGGATGAAACACCACATTTTTGTGAAAAGATTTCTGATAAAATAGAAGTTATAAAAGTTTTCAGTATTGATAATGCAAGCGATAAATCTATCGATTATATGGTAGCAGATTATGATGAAGTGTGCGATTACTATTTATTTGATACAGCTGCTAAAGGTTTGCCAGGCGGTAGCGGAGAAAAATTTGACTGGAAAAAAATATCAGATAGTAAAATAGAAAAACCATTTTTCTTAAGCGGAGGTATAACTCCCACTGATGGACCAAAAGTAAAAAAGTTTAAACATCCTGACTTCTACGGTGTTGATATTAACAGCCGCTTTGAAAAAGAGCCCGGCGTAAAAGATATGGCATTTATACTTCAATTTAAATTAGGTTTGAAATAATTACAATGAAAACAAAAGAGATACAGTCGAACCCTGATAAGAACGGCTACTATGGAGAGTTTGGCGGCGCATATATTCCGGAGATGCTGCATCCGAATGTGGAAGAGTTGTGTAAGAATTATTTAAAAATAACTTCTACCCATAAGTTTAAAAAAGAATTTAATAAATTATTAAAAGATTATGTTGGCAGGCCAACTCCATTGTATTTAGCAGAAAATTTAAGTAAAGAATTTAATACAAACATTTACTTAAAAAGAGAAGACCTGTGCCATACCGGTGCCCATAAAATTAATAATACTATTGGGCAAATATTAGTCGCAGAGCATTTAGGCAAAAAACGCATTATTGCAGAAACAGGCGCAGGGCAGCATGGCGTTGCTACCGCTACAGTTTGTGCATTAAAAGGCCTTGAGTGTATTGTGTACATGGGCGAAAAAGATATTGAAAGACAAGCGCCTAATGTAGCAAGAATGCAAATGCTGGGTGCAACCGTTATACCTGCAACCAGCGGAAGCAAAACGTTGAAAGATGCTACTAATGAAGCTATCCGGGACTGGATCAATCATCCGGCAGATACACATTATATTATTGGCAGTGTGGTAGGCCCACATCCATATCCTGATATGGTTGCAAGATTTCAAAGTGTAATAAGCAAAGAAATTAAAAAGCAGTTGCAAAAACAATCGGGCGTTGCATTGCCTACACATGTAATTGCATGCGTAGGTGGTGGTAGTAATGCTGCTGGTGCTTTTTATCATTTTATAAAAGAAAAAAAAGTAAAACTGATTGCAGTAGAAGCAGCAGGCTGCGGAATTGATAGCGGCAAAACAGCAGCAACTACGCAACTGGGAACTTCAGGGATTCTCCACGGCAGCAAAAGTTTATTAATGCAAACTGCAGATGGCCAGGTTGTAGAGCCACACAGTATTTCAGCAGGACTTGATTACCCGGGCATTGGCCCATTGCATGCAAATTTGTTTAAAAGCAAAAGAGCAACTTTTATGAGTGCTACAGATGATGAAGCATTGAAAGCTGCTTTTCATCTTTCAAAAACAGAAGGCATTATCCCGGCATTAGAAACGGCGCATGCGTTGGCAGTTTTAAAAAACATTAGCTTCAAAAAAAATGATCATGTAATTATTTGCCTTAGCGGAAGAGGTGATAAAGACCTGGCAACCTACATGAAATATTTATAAAACATTGCGGCATATTTATGAACAGACTTGATGAACTTTTTGCGAAAAAGAAAAAAAATATCCTGAATATTTATTGTACTGCTGGCTATCCACAATTAAATAGCCTGCAAACAGTAATGCCTGCTTTGCAGCAACATGGCGCAGATATTATAGAAGTCGGTATGCCTTACAGTGATCCCATTGCAGATGGACCGGTGATCCAACAAAGCAATATGCAGGCTTTGGAAAATGGGATGTCGATACAATTACTTTTTAAACAATTGAATGAAATAAAAAAGGAGATCAGCATACCGGTAATATTGATGGGTTATCTAAACCCGGTACTTCAGTATGGTATGGAAAAATTTTGTGAAGATGCAAAAGAGGCTGGCGTATCTGGCATTATATTGCCGGACCTTCCGATGTACGAATATGAAAAATACTATAAAACCTGTTTTATAAAAAACGACCTCCATCTAATATTTTTGATCAGTCCACAAACAAGTATGGAGCGTATCAAAAATGCTGATAAATTGAGTGGCGGTTTTGTGTATGCGGTATCTTCATCATCAACTACCGGCAGTAATGTTAACGCAGATGGTCAGCAGGATTATTTCAAGAAATTAAAAAGACTAAAGCTGAAAAATCCGATGCTTATCGGCTTTGGTATAAAAGATAAAGAGACATTTGACAATGCCTGCAGGTTTGCATCCGGTGCTATCATTGGGTCAGCTTATATAAAGGCTATTGAGTACAGCAATAACATCAATGAAACTACTGCTGCATTTATTAAAAGTGTAACAAATTGATCACAACTGTTAATTATAGCCGGCTTTGCAGGAAAAGCCGGTAAAGAATTTTAAATTGCATTTTCAAAATTAAATGATGAAGAAATTTTTTCTCCTTTTATTGTTACTGCCATCTTTGGTTTTTGCCCAGGCAAAAAAAACTAAAACCATTGTAAAAAAAGCACCAGCAAAAACAACTGTTGCAAAGCAATCAGAAAGTAAACAGGTTACAGATGGTTTTACAATTAATGGAACTATCACTGGCTATCCTGATAATACAACTGTAAATCTTTTAAACCCCAACACAGGTGCAAAAGAATTTTCTTCTGTAATTATAAAAAATAAATTCCGGCTTACCGGCAAAACTGCTTTTCCTGATTTTAAAGTTATACAGGTAAATAATGAGCTACGCTACATCACTTTATTTCTTGACAACAGTAATATCACACTATCGTCCAATAAAGATTCTATCAGCAACGCAACCGTAACTGGTTCTAAGTCGCAGGATGATTTTGAAGCCTATTCAAATGCAATCAGGCCTTATGAAAGAATGCTGAACCAACAAGGAAATTATGAAGCTACATTCCTGGGGCAGGCAGTAGCGGTGTTAGAAAATTTTGTAAAAGAACATCCGTCCTCTTTTATTTCTCCGTTGGCAATCTACCGGGAAAATCAGCTGACCAGTAACGGCAAAAAAATGGAGGAACTCTACAACAGTCTTTCAGATAGCGTAAAAATTTCTCCTATTGCAACATTCATTGCACAGCAGATCACTGAATTTAAGAAGAGTGGAATAGGACAACCTTTAGCTGATTTTTCGCAGGCTGATACTTCGGGAAATATGATAACGCTTTCGTCTTTAAAAGGGCAATATGTGTTGGTTGATTTCTGGGCAAGCTGGTGTGGTCCTTGCCGTGCAGAAAATCCTAATGTAGTGCGGATGTATAATAAATTTAAAGACAAAAAATTTACAGTGCTTGGTGTATCGCTTGATAAAACCAAACAGGCATGGGTAAGCGCAATTAATGCAGATGCACTTACCTGGGCGCATGTCAGCGATTTGCAAGGCTGGGGCAATTCTGTAGCGCAGCAGTTCCAGATACAAAGTATCCCTCAGAATTTTTTACTGGATCCGAATGGCAATGTGATCGCACGAAATTTAAGAGGCGCAGCATTAGAATATAAGCTTACTAGTTTATTACAATAATTTTTAGATATAAAAACAAGGGCGTTGCCTGCGGCCGGGCTTTCCGCTTTTACGCCGGCACAATGCTATGCACAGATCCTCACCGGGGTAACCGCTTCAATCCCTAACGCAAAATGCAGTCTATAATATTTTCTACTTTAATTATTTGGAGAGCGTATTCAGTTTTCTCTTGTACAATTGTACAGCGTTTTCAAGTCCTAAATAAATCGCATCGCATATCAATGCATGGCCAATAGAAACTTCTAATAATCCCGGTATGTTCAGCGCAAAATAATGAAGATTTTGCAGGTCAAGATCATGTCCGGCATTTATTCCCAAACCCAATTCGTTTGCTTTTTTTGCTGCAGTTATGTATGGGTCTATTGCACTCATTTTATGGTCTGCATCAAATGCAGTTGCATACCCTTCAGTGTATAATTCTATACGATCTGTGCCGGTTGTTTTTGCCGCTTCAATCATTTTTACATCTGCATCTACAAAAATAGAAACCCGGATACCTGCATTTTTAAAGATAGAAATTGTATCTTTTAAATATTGTTGATTTGTAATGGTATCCCAGCCATGGTTACTGGTAAGCTGACCTAATGCATCGGGTACCAACGTTACCTGTGTAGGTTTATTTGCTAATACTAATTGTACAAATTTTTCTTCTGTAGGGTTGCCTTCAATATTGAATTCAGTGCTGATAACTTTCTTTAAAGCGAACACATCATCATAGCGTATATGCCTTTCATCCGGGCGGGGATGCACTGTAATGCCATCTGCGCCAAAATTTTCAATATCCCTTGCAACCTGCAGCAGGTCCGGGTTGTTACCGCCACGGGCATTTCTTAAAGTGGCGATCTTATTGATGTTAACAGATAATTTGATCATCGGATTAGTTTATATAAAAGTAGAAAACTAAATAACTATTTTACCCTCACTTTTGAAGAATTCATCAGCTTTTGTCCTTTAAGTAATATTTTCAATCCATTTCTTTTTAGAGAAATACTCGGATCCTTTACTTCATTTTCATCAATGTTATGTTTATAAGCGTTTATAATATCCCGATAAGTAAGCATACCTGCAAGTATATTCTTATCTTCTGCAGAAACTACCGGTAACACATCCAGATTTTCTTTTGCCATCATTTCAGCAGCTGTACGCAGGCTCTCTGTTAATGAAATGGAAATGTCTTTTCTTTTTATTAGAGACGCTATGGAATTTTCAGGATTGTGATGTGAGCTAAATAAATTGGAAGAGCTTATAATACCACGGAATTCACCTTCATCATTACAGATAATAAAATAGTTGGTCTTATATTCTTTTTTGTTAAGCCAGTTACGCACTTCTTCAATATCATTGTTCTCACTTATAATAAGACCATCTTCCTGCATCACATCTATCACTTTCATACCATCAAGAATGTCCGGTTCGTAAGAGTCAGGTGTTTTGATTCCACGGCGTGCAATCTTTTCTGTCATGATGGTATTTTCCATCAGGAAGAAAGAAACAATATAAGATGCCACACACGTTGCAAGCAATGCTACCAAAGCATTTGACTGGCCTGTACTTTCCAATGCAAATATGATAGAAGTGATCAGTGCTCTGGATGCACCGGCAAACATTGCGGACATTCCCACAAGCGCTGCAAGCGGAATGCTGACGCCGCTGTTGGGCGAAAAATGTAATATCGCTACACCAATTAAAGCGCCGGTAGCACCTCCAATAGTGAGCAATGGAGCAAGTGTACCGCCAGATGTGCCGCTACCTAAAGCAATAGCCCAACTGACAAATTTTAAAAGGCAAAGTGAGATCATTATCTGCACAGGCATATTGCCTGATAATACATTTGTAATATTCTCATAACCTACACCTAAAGTGTGTGGTGCAAAATAACCGATGATACCAACGGCTATACCACCTATAGCCGGCCACCACATCCAATGTATGGGAAGTTTTTCAAAACCATCTTCAATGTAGTAAACAATTTTAGTAACAATCACTGCTAACAAGCCAATGATAAGTCCCATGCCACTATATATGGCCAATGCAGTATTGGATGGAGAAGGAATAATTTCTTTTATTTCAAAAACTGGTGCTGTGCCGAATAAAAAATGATGACCTGCAGCGCCAGTGATACATGCTAATGCTACGGGTATAATAGAACGTGGAGAAAATTCAAAAAGTAATAATTCGATTGCTAAAAAAATACCGGCAATAGGAGTACCAAAAATTGCGGCCATTCCCGCTGTGGCTCCCGCTGCCAGAAGTATCTTTCGTTCATTGTGTGTAATTTTTATTATCTGACCCAGGGCCGATCCTAAAGCTCCACCGGTTGCAATTATTGGACCCTCTGCACCAAACGGGCCACCACTGCCAATTGATATGGCAGAGGAAAGCGGTTTTAAATAAGTGATCGTTGGCTTTATCTTACTTTTATTGGTAAGTATTTGTTCCATTGCTTCAGGTATACCATGACCTCTAATTGCTTTAGAACCATATAAAGCCATTAAGCCTACTATTACTCCCCCGATGGCAGGTATGGCAATTACCCAAAGACCAAGATGATTATCAGCCGGGCTGTGATCGGCCAGGGAAAACTTCCCAAAGAAAGAAATATTGGTTACCAGGTAGATCAGGTAAATTAAAAATTTTGCAATAACACTTATACAAATGGCAATCAGTACAGCTATGAAAGTAACTTTTAAGACTCTTGTTTTATCCTGCGGAAGGCGGGGTTCAATATCTTCTTCTTGTAAAGTAGCTCCGAGGGAAATGGAAATAGGGATATTCTGGTTTCTTTTATTCATCGTTTAATTAAATTCTTTGAGCCTTAGTATGACAGTAATAAACCCTGTAGCCGTGAATTTTCAGGACTTTCTGAGATGAGAGATCATCTTTGTGGGGCCAAAGGTAATTAATAACGTTAAATTTTAAAAAAGACAGTTCAATTATACTATCTAAAGGATAAAAAAAGAGACTTTAAATCAGCGTTATTAACATTAAATTTATTTAATTTCGATAAAATATAAATCTGTAAAACATGAAAAAATTACTCTTCATCTCATTTGCTGTTTTCTTTGCAGCAGCGGTCTTTGGTCAATCAACAGAAATCATAGCTGTAAAAGGTAGTAATGTTAACGATTTCCTGGCTACCAAAACATATAAATATCCCAATTTTATTCAGAGTAGTATCTATTTTAAAAAAGGTGAAAAAGCTTTGGCTAAAGTGAATTATAATTATATTTTAGGTGGAATACAATACATAAATGAGCACAAAGACACTCTGTTTCTTGAGAATGTAGATGATTTGGATTACATCTCTATTGCAACAGACACTTTTTTTTATGATAACGGTTATCTTGAGTGGATGGCATCATCTCCAAAGAATAAGCTAGCCCGGAGAATATCACTATCTATACTGGGTGCGCAGGCTGTAGGAGCATATGGCACAAGTAATAATACTTCTAAAGTTGACGGTATTGGCACTATGTATAGCAATACCACGACTGATCTTGATCTTAATGAAGAAGTGAAATTTAAAAAAACGGTATCTTATTTTATAAGAGGAGCAAAAGGGGATTTCATGCCGGCATCCAAAAGTAATTTTGAAGATGTGTTTCCTAAAGTAGATATCAGCGATTATGTAAAAGAGAATAAACTGAATTTGAAAAAGGAAGGAGATGTTGTAGATCTTTTTTTATATGCCAACAGTTCGATAGCAAAAAAATAAAATAAGAATAAATAAGAAATTGTATAAACTGGTTCCTAAAAATGGAACCAGTTTACTTTAAAGCTGTTTCTACTGTACTCCAATGAAGGCGTTGGAAATTTTAAAATGTTTAAAATTGTCAACGCAAATTTTATTCCTTTTTTATTGGTCTTTATTTTTGTGAGGTCTATATCCGGTGCAAGATACCATTGACGGTAACGCTGTATATCAGGCCGGCTGAAAGTAATATTATTGTTTTCATCTTTGGCAATATTAGATCTTGCGCCGAACATGCCTTCTGCTCCCATACCTACTGATACCTGCAGCCATGCTGGTAAATTAGATTTAGGAAAAAAATCTTTAAGTGTTGTACTTAGCCAATAGGTTTGGCCATTGTAATCTTTTAAAAAACGTTCGGAATCGCTTTTGCCAAAAATATCATCACTGCGTTTATTTAAAGAAGGGTCGCTGTAACGTTTGCGGTGAAACGACCATTTATATTGTATCCGTTGCTCATCCCATGCAAATTCCTGGGCTGTAAACAAGCCACTGCCAAAAACATTTGCACCAAAATCGCCCCAACTAAAACCCCACTCACTGCTGAAACCATCAAGCACTTCTATCACCGTCTGGTATGCTGCACCGCTAAGGCCGCCCAGCAATATTCTTTCTTTGCGGTTTATGCCTGTCCAGCGCCAAAGCTCCATGCTTGCTTTACTTTCTGCATAGGCACTGTATGCATGACCAGTTTTATCTATCTGCTGCCATTCTTTTATATCATTAAAAAAATGAAATTTACTTTGCGGATAATCTTTGTACCAGGCGTAATACAAACCAACCATGGCGGCACTATACCCTGCTATATTTCCGAAAGCAACTGCCCGAACTCTTTTTTTATTATACGGATATTTTGGTGGGTTAATTGTAGCAGTATCCTTAATGATCGTATTTGAAAAATCATTTTTTACTAAAGAAGAGTCCTGTGCATACATGGATGCTGAGAACAGCATAGAGCAAAAAAAGCTGAATATTGCTTTTTTTGTACAAGTGAGTGACACAAGGATGTCGCCATGAAATACAAATGCTGGTCTCATAAAAAACAAAAATAACTGTTATGCATGTTATTCAGATACGAATAATATATTTGTAGAGATGTAAAACGACATATTATGGATAAAAATATTCAAGCAAAAATTGATAACTGGTTAGCGGGTGATTATGATGAAGGTTCAAAAGAAGTGATAAGAAAAATGGAGGCAGAAGATCCCGATCAGTTGGCAGATGCCTTTTATAAAAATTTAGAATTTGGAACTGGTGGCCTGCGTGGTATAATGGGCGTTGGGACAAATCGTATGAATCAGTATACAGTGGGCATGGCTACACAAGGCTATGCAAATTATTTAAAGCAATGCTTTGGTGATGATGTAAAAGTTGCCATTGCACATGACTGCAGAAATAACAGTCGCGATTTTGCAGAAATAGCTGCAAACATTTTTGGTGCGAATGGTATAAAAGTTTATTTATTTGAAAGTCTGCGGCCTACGCCGGAACTGAGTTTTGCAATAAGGCATTTTGAATGCCAGGGTGGTGTTGTTTGTACTGCAAGTCACAATCCGAAAGAATACAATGGCTACAAAGCTTATTGGGATGATGGCGCACAGATGGTAGCGCCGCATGATAAAAATGTGATTACAGAAGTAGAAAAAATAACCAAGCTGGATGAAGTAAAATGGGAGGGTGGCGAAAGAAATATTACCATGATTGGTAAGGAAGTGGATGATCTATATCTTGACATGGTGAAGGGTTTGAGTGTGTATCCTGATGTATGTAAAGCACAACATGATATGAAGATTGTGTACACACCTATACATGGCTCTGGCATTATGCTGGTGCCGCAGGCGCTGGAAAGATTTGGCTTTACCAATGTGCATATTGTGAAAGAACAAATGGTGCCTGATGGAAATTTTCCGACAGTAATATATCCTAACCCGGAAGAAAAAGAAACGATGAGCATGGGATTGAAACTGGCTAAAGAACTGGATGCGGATATTTTATTAGGAACGGATCCGGATGCAGACAGGGTAGGCGTGGGCGTTAAAAATAATAAAGGCGAATGGATATTGCTGAATGGCAATCAAACTGCAATGCTGGCGTTTAACTATATGATAGAAGCCCGCAAGGCAAAAGGAATTGCACAGCCCAATGATATGGTGATAAAAACAATTGTTACTACAGATATGATTGATGCTATTGCGAAAGCCAATGGCGTAGCGTGTTACAATGTGCTGACAGGATTTAAATGGATATCTTCTTTAATAAAAGAAAAAGAAGGAAAAGAAAATTACATCATCGGTGGTGAAGAAAGTTTTGGATTGATGATTGGTGACCAGGTGAGAGACAAAGATTCTGTAAGTGCAGTTGCATTGATATGCGAAATGGCAGCTTACGAAAAAAATAAAGGGCGTAGTTTATTTGATAAATTAGTTGACCTGTATGTGCAATATGGTTTTTACAAAGAGAACCTGATAAGCATTACAAAAAAAGGTATGAACGGTGCTGCAGAAATTGCGAAGATGATGGAAGAAGACAGGAAAAATCCGCCGCAGGAAATAGATGGTGTTGCGGTACAAAAAGTGATGGACTATGAATTGCAGGAAGGAACGAATATTGCTGATGGAAGTACCTGGAAAATTGATCTGCCAAAAAGTAATGTGTTGCAGTTTGAACTGGCAGATGGTACAAAAGTATCTGCAAGGCCAAGTGGTACAGAGCCAAAAATTAAATATTATTTCAGTGTGAATATGCCGTTAGCAGATGCAGCCGCTTTTGATGAAACGGAGAAAAAACTGGATGATAAAATATCCCGGATTGAAAAGCAACTGGGATTGAAATAAATAAAATTCCGCTATGAGAAAATTTTTATTGCCGATGCTTGTGTGCTTTTCTGTAAGCACACAGGCTCAGCAAACTTCCCCCACCCTGAAACAGAAAGCGTTTGTGCTTGTACGTTTCCTTCAAAAAAATCATTACCAGCCTTTAGTATGGAACGATACTTCTTCAGCTATGCTGTTTGATAAATGGCTTGAACATTTAGATGATGAAAAATTATTTCTCACTAAAAATAATATGGCTGTTTTAAATACTTACAAAACAAAGCTGGATGATGAGCTTAACGGCGAGGAATGGAATTTTTTTAAAATCTCCTCAGATATTTATTACAAACAACTTTTAAAAGTTGACAGTATTATTAAAGTTATTACGGCAAAGCCTTTTGATTTTTCCAAACCTGATAATATTGAATGGCCAAACAGAGATTATGCTGCGGATGATAATGCACTTTACCGCCGCTGGACACAATATTTAAAATGGCAATTGCTGAATAAAGTTGCTGAGAAATTATCTAACGATAAAAAAGAACTGATACAAACTTTACCTGCAGATTTTGTGCAACTGGAATCAACAGTGCGGCTACAACAAAAAAAGCAGGAGATTGGTTACCTGCAAAATCTTATTTCTGATCCTGCGACATTTATTTCTGAACAGAATGATGCTTATCTCAACAGCATTGCCTGGTGCTATGATCCGCATACAGAATACATGAACCTGCATGAGAAGAATGAATTTGAAACGGAAATGAGTGCTTCAGAATATACAGTTGGTTGTGATCTTACTGAAAATGATAAGGGAGAAAAGCTGATCAATTTTTTACAACCCGGCAGCAGTGCATGGGTGAGTGGAAAACTGCATAAGGATGATGTGTTGCTTAAAATTAAAATAAATAAAACAGAAACGGATGCCGAGGATGCATCACTGGAAGAATTGGAAGCGATGCTAAGCGGAAGCAGCCAGGATGAAGTAGAGATAACGGTACGCACAAAGGCTGGTGAGGTAAACAAAGTAAAACTGAGCAAAGACAAAATTTCTGATGATGAAAATGTGGTGAAAAGTTATGTACTGCATGGCACTAAAAATATCGGTTACATTAATCTGCCGGGTTTTTACTCCAGAGAAACAGACCAGAAAGGGGACGAAGCAAATTTTAATGGATGCGCCAATGATGTGAGTAAAGAAATAGTGAAGTTGAAAAAAGATACGATTGCCGGATTGATCATTGATCTGCGCTCTAATGGTGGCGGCAGTATGTGGGAAGCGATGCAGCTTGCTGGGATATTTATTGATTTAGGGCCCGTAGCTTCTGTAAAAGACCGTGATGGAAAAGTACATTTTTTAAAAGACCCAAACCGTGGTACCATTTACGACGGACCATTAATGATACTTGTAAATGGCGCCAGTGCCAGTGCCAGCGAATTTACCAGCGCAGCTCTGCAGGATTACAACAGGGCATTGATTGTTGGCGGTACTACTTATGGAAAGGGTACAGCGCAGGTAATAGAGCCGATGGATACAGGTACAGTTTCTATAAACCGTAAGTACGAAGATTTTGTAAAAGTGACAGATGAAAAATTTTACCGGGTAAATGGCAGCACAACACAATGGCAGGGCGTGATACCGGATATACAATTGCCTGACTTATATGCAAATGATGTTTATAAAGAAAAAGCTAATAAAAGTGCATTGCAGCCCGATCAAAGTAAAATTGGTATGTATAATAAATCAGCAGCTTTGCCCATTGATCAGTTGAAAATTAAAAGTGCACAAAGGGTAAGTAACAGCATTTATTATAATGAAATTAAAGAGTTTAATAAATGGACCACCAGTTATTATGCAGGAAGAACAATTCCTTTGCAATGGCCAACGTACGTTACACATTACAAAGCGATCACAGAAAAATTTGGCCAGTTAAGCGACGATGACGATACTAAAAAGGATGCATCAGGGCTGGCAATTACTAATAATTCTTTTGATAATGAAACTGTTGTTACATCTACCAAAAAAAGCAAGGAAATAAATGATACGTATGTTAAACATTTAAAAACTGATAAAACATTGGAAGAAGGCTATCATATTATGATGGACTGGATCAATAATTAATTTACTGTGTCTTTTAAAAAATAAAATATATTTGAACTCGTTTTAAACATTAATAATTCTTTACCAAAACTCACTTTATGAAACATTATTTACCTCTTTTATTATTTACCTTTTTATTTTCAAAAAGCTTTACTGCTCAGGCGCAGGATTTTGATAATCCGTCTACGTACATGAGCTACCTGGGACAACAGCAGGAAAGTATTTCTAAAAAATTCATGAGCTATGCAAGTGCTTCTGCACATGGTAAAAAAGCTAAGAAAGTTGACAATCTTCGTACAAAATTACTGGATGAAGTGCAGGATGCACGCATGAATATAAGTGGTATGCCATCATTTAAAGGAGATAAAAGTTACCGGGATACGACGGTGAATTTTATGAAACTTTATTACAATGTTTTGAATGATGATTACAGCAAAATTGTAAACATGGAAGATATTGCTGAACAAAGCTATGATGAAATGGAAGCTTATTTACTTTTAAAAGAAGCAGTAGATAAAAAGCTGGAGGAAGGAAACGTAAAGATGAAAACGGCACAACAAAAATTTGCAGCTGAGCATAATATTACTTTGACAAACAGTTCGTCTGACCTGGATAACATGGTGAATGAAGTGGGGGATCTGAATAAATATTACAATGATGTGTATCTTGTATTTTTTAAACCATATGTACAGGAAAAATATTTACTGGAAGCTACGCAAAAAGGAAACATTACTGGTATAGAGCAGGATAAAAACAGTATGCAGAAATATGCACAGGAAGGCCTGACTAAACTTGCAACAATGAAGGGTTATAAAGGCGATAATTCTGTATTAGCAGAATGTAAGAATATCTTAAATTTTTATAACAAGGAAGCTGATATGATGAGTGTAGTAACGGATTATCTATTAAAGACAGAACGTTTCAAAACTATTCAGAAAGAATTTGAAAAGAAATCTGATGCATCAAAGCAGGAAGTGAGTGATTATAATAAAGCAGTGGATGATGTTAATAAAGCCACGAAATTGTATAATACCAACAATAAAAATCTGAATGATATGAGGAGTGATGCTTTGGACGACTGGAATAAATCAGTGAACTCATTCTTTAGTGAACATACACCGCACTATAAATAAAAATTAAAGAAATAAAAAAATGTCAGGATGTCCTCCTGACATTTTTTTATCTTGCAACCTGCTATGAGAAAATTTGAAGATACATACAGGCATAAAGGACTACGAAAACAATTGGTGGATATTTTAAAAGAAAAAGGTATAACAGATGAGAATGTGTTGGCGGCAATTAATAATATTCCCCGGCATTATTTTCTAGATACCGCTTTGGATAATATCGCTTATGAAGACCGTGCTTTCCCTATCTCAGACGGGCAAACTATTTCTCAACCATATACAGTTGCTTATCAAACGCAATTGCTGAAGGTAAAACCAAACGAAAAAATATTGGAAATAGGGACCGGAAGTATTTACCAGGCAACGGTTCTGGTAGAAATGGGTGCAAAAGTTTTTACCATAGAAAGACAAAAAAATCTTTTTGATAAAACAAAGGAATATATCTTTAAAAGCAAGTATATAAATCTCAAATTCTTTTATGGTGATGGCTTTGAAGGTCTGCCAACGTATGCTCCTTTTGATAAAGTAATAATTACGGCCGCTGCACCATTTATTCCACCAAAATTAATAGATCAGTTGAAACCCGGTGGACTGATGATCATTCCACTTGAATCCGGTGGTCATCAGCGCATGCTAAGGCTTACAAAAAATGAAGATGGAACTTATGAAGAAGAAACGTTCAGCAATTTTTCATTTGTACCGATGTTGAGTGGGAGGAATAGGTGAGGAAGAGTTCAAGAGGTTCAAAGTTTAAAAGTTCAATGTTCAAAAGGTTTCAAAGCTGAACGATGAAATATTATAGTTATAAATTTTACATTCAGCGAATAAAGTATGTTAAAATAAAAATCAGACCGGGTTCGACAAGCTCACCCTGACAACTTTTAAAGGGAAGAATTCCGGAAATATTTTACAGTTCTATCCCGATTTTCTTCATTAATATAGAAGCATTCATACTCGTACACACGCCAGGTTTCAGTTTATAATCAAAATATAATTCTTCATTATTTACCTGCACATCAAAGTGGTAATTCATAATATTTTCAGGATACTCGTTTTTTAATTCGGCTAACTGTACATCATGAGTAGCAATTACGGCAGCTGCTTTTTCTTTTATCAATTGCTTTATCAATGCAGCAGAGCCCGTATGGCGATCCAGCGAATTTGTGCCTCTTAGTATTTCATCTAAAAGAATAAAAACATTTTCTTTGTTATTTACTTTATCAATAACTGTTTTAAGTTTTTTTAACTCGGCATAAAAAGTAGAGGTACTTTCTTCCAGGTTATCTGCAATACGCATGCTGCTGATGAGTTGTACCGGAGAAAGAATGAATTTATCTGCACACACCGGAGCGCCCGCCATCGCCAGTATAACGTTGATGCCTATACTCCGCAGGTAAGTACTCTTGCCAGCCATATTACTGCCCGTTACCAGCATTATTTCTGCATTTCTTTCTATGCTGATATAATTATTTACCCTTTTGCTTTCATTGATAAGTGGATGGCCGAGATTATCTGCTTCAATAAAAAAGTGTGGCTCTTTTAAAACAGGAAAAGCCCATGAAGGGTTATTAAAATGTATGGTTGCAAATGAATTTAATGCTTCAAATACACCGATATTATGAAACCATAACATCGTATTATCTGCATAGCTGTGTTTCCATTTTTCCAGGTCCAGCACCTGCTGCAGATTCCATAAAAGAAACAAATTAAATGGTGCAGAAATTACAATGTTATAACGGAGATCCAGCTTATCAAGTATTTTCTTTAAGCGCTTTAACTTATAAGAAGCCTTGGCATCTTCAGCAGAATATTGAGCCTGTAACTCAATAAGCATAGGCGATTTGAACAATTCGTTCTCGATTGATTTGATGCTTTGCGAAAGTATATCAAGCTCATCAATCATTTTCGAAAGTTGTTCATGCAGCGGCCCTACATATTTATTTATCTGGAAAGCAATTATTGCATACACAAATAAGGAAGCGTAAAAAACCTGCATAGTTATAATATCAAAATATGCCGCAGCACTTATACTTAAAATAATTGCCGGCAAAAGATACTTGAGCCATTGCCAATGTTTAAACTGAAAAAAGATATCCGGTTCACTAAACCAATCTTTCAATCGCTGTGTGGTATTTATTGTTATACTATGCGCTTTGCCTAAAGCCTGTAATTGTTGCCGCCAGATATTTTTATCTTTTAATTCTTTTACTGCATCCTGCCTTTTAATTATCTCTCCTGGCTTTGCCGGGGCAGATAACCATTCTGCTAATTGAACGCTGCCAATTTCAGAAGTAGTACGATTGACGAACTGGTATAACGACGCATGTCCAAAAATGTCCATATCGTTTGCATAATAGTGTTCTTTAGGCGTAAGGATTGCTCCATTTTCAAAATGATAATATTTTCCGTCTAATGCTTTTAATTCATCCTCATTAATTTTTATTAAATGAGTTAGATTATTAATAGCATCTTTTGTAGCAAGATCTCTACGGATGAGCTGAACAAAAATAGTAATCAAAATAATAGTGCCGCTTACAACATATACTACGCCCGCTGACCATAAAAAATAGAATACTGCAATCAGTAATGCTATAGAGCCAAGTCTTAATATCCCGAATATTGATTTTTTTTGTATGAGTTTTTTTCTTTCTGCAGATAATGTTTCAACCCTTGATGCGTAAAATATCTTTGGAATCATTGGCTAAAAATAGCCAATTTAGAATAGATGACAAGTGAATCATCTAAAAAGAAATAGGTACGGATCAAATGTAAAAAAAGTGGATAAAGTATTTAAAACGGGTAAATGTATTTATACGAAAATTATAAGTCAATCATTTTATTTAATGTGGTTTCTTTTTCTATCAGTTTCTCTAAAAGTGTGATTTGATTACCGGCTCTTATAAAATTATGATCAGGGTAGGCGGCACCGTAATAAACGTCATTATTCAGGTGATCCGTTAAAAACCGGATCGCCTGCATGTAGATCATAAATTTTCCGGCATAAATAAAATGCGCTTTTTCTTCTGTGGATAATTCCTTCCCCATTTCACTCATATAGCCATTCCATATAGCTTTAAAATAATCTTCTCTTATCTCAATTTTTGAAAAATCTTTTTCTTCTTCATTGGCTGGCGAAAGATAAGTACGGAACATATCACCCACATCACTTATAAAATATCCAGGCATAACAGTATCAAGATCGATCACACAAATGCCTTTATCATTTTCTGAAAAAAGTACATTGCTGATCTTGGTATCATGATGTGTTACTCTGATTTTAAATGCATTGTTTTTTAGTATCTGTTCATAAACCTGAACTATATGTTTATTTTTTTCAATAAAACTTATTGCTGTTGCGGACTGTTTTATTCTTTCCCGATTTCCATTTTTCAAAGCATTGCAATATTGTTTGTAGCGTAAAGAAAGATCATGAAAATCCGGAAGTGTAATTTGTAATTGGTCAACCGGAAAGTCTGAAAGCAGCACTGTAAACTCTCCAAACTTTTTTGCCGCTTCATAAGCCTGTACTGCGTTCTGTACCGTATTGATGGTTTTTGAATCTTCAACAAAAGCCAACAACCGGTAGTAGCCTTCGCCTTCAATAAATTTCATCTCGGCATTGTGAATTGTTTTTTCAGGAGCTACAAATAAATACTGAGGGTAATGCAGTTTTAAGTAATCTGCAATCTTTCTTACATTAGAAGCAATGGCTTCTGGTGTTTTAAAAATGTGGTGATTTACTTTTTGAAGTATATAATTTTTACGGCCGTTTTTTACCAGCCATGTTTTATTAATGAGGCCATTATTTATCGGCTCAAATTTGAGCTGATCGTAAATAAGATTGTAGTCAGAAAGAACTTCTTGCAGCATTAGAAAGAATTCAATTAATTATAAGAAGTAACAAACTTAGGGCAGCATAGTTTATTTGAACAGCGCAAACGATTGCCTTATTTTTTGTGTATCACCAGGTCACCTTCGATCAGGATATTATTATAAACGGTTTCATTTTCTGTTTTTGTATTTTTTAAAGCTAATAGTTCAAATAATATTTCAGCAGCTTTTTTGGATTGCTCATACGGGTATTGTTCTACTGAAGCCAGGGGAGGACACTCCAGGTAATTTGTAATTGGAAGATTGGCGTAGCTAACAAAAGATATATCCTTATTTATTTTCAGTTTGTTTTTTCTGGCAAACTGAATTGCATCAAGGGCTACATAATCATTAATAGTTAGTATAGCGGTTGGAGGGTATTTCAGCTTTAGTAAAGTATCCATTGCATCCCAGGTGCTTTGCTGCGTAAGATCTGAGCTAACAATAAGTGACAGGTCTATTTTTATTCTTTTCTTTTGTAGAACATCCATGTAAGTGGCAGTGCGGTCTTTGCATGATTGCATTTCATCTGGTCCGTTAATCACACCAATTCTACGGTGACCGTTTTTTATTAAAAACTCTATAGCCTGTTTTGTTCCTGAATTAATATCAGAAGATACTTTATGTACCGTTGGCAGGTCAGGGACACGGTCAAAAAATACAACGGGGATATTGTATTTTTCCAATGCAAGCAAGTGCTGATAATTTTTTGTATGTTTTGAAATAGAAATGATCAGCCCATCTACATGCTGATTTTTCATGGCAATGATGATCTGCTTTTCTTTCTCAATATCATCATGCGATTGGCCAATAAGCACACTGTATTTATTATCCTGTGCAACATCTTCTATACCGTTTATTGCCTGGGAGAAAAATTCTTCTTTAAGATTCGGAAGTATAACCCCTACAGTATGCGTTTTTTGCTGTTTAAAAAATAATGCCGTTTGGTTAGGCTCGTAATTTAATTCTTTGGCAAGCTGTTGTACCTGCGTAGTGGTTCTTAATCCAATACTTGGATGATTGTGCAATGCACGTGATACAGTTGATACAGAAAATTTCAACCGGCGGGCAATCTCTTTTAGTGTCGTTATTTTATTGTCCATAATGAGTAAATGCAAAATAAGCAAATGGATTTAAATAAAACAAACGATTGTGACTCGCATAAAATCAATTCGCCTGAAAAATAGCGCAAACGATTGCATAGCCATTGCAAACGTTTGCGTAAAACACTTTTTTTTAAAAAAAATCTGCTACGTTTTTTTGCTGATTAAATAATATAATATTGAGTTAAATATCTTCAAATATTTCAATCATTTTAAAAACCAAAACTAAGATGAGAATAAAATACCTACTGCTTTTTTTACTCCAGTTTGCCTTTTGGGGTGCGTTGCTTGCACAGGAAAAGGTAACCGGTACAGTAAAAGACAAAGGCGGCAAACCGCTTGAGGGCGCAAGTGTCCAGTTTAAAGGATCAAAATCGGGTACAGCTACTACTGAAGATGGTAAATTTTCTATTGCTTTTCCTGCAGGCTTGCACAAAGCTATCCTTATTATTACATCAGTAGGGATGAATAAAGAGGAAATAAATGTACTGCCTGGCCAGAATGTAACCCCGGTATTATCTGCACATGCTGATAATAGCATGGATGCTGTGGTAGTTGTAGGGGTGCAAACTCAAACCCGGAGAAAAACAACCTCTGCAATTTCTACTGTGTTAGCAAAAGATATACAGTACCTGCCTTCTCCAAGTATTGATAATTTATTGCAGGGAAGAGTTGCAGGGCTGAATGTACAGATAAGTTCTGGCGAACCAGGGGTTTCTCCCAGTCTTGTAATTAGAGGAAACAGTAGGTTAAGTACCAATATAGCAGATAATAATGTTGCGCTGGCACATGCTTTAAGTGGACCATTGTATGTTATTGATGGCATACCTACAAACCCTGAAGATATTAGTAATTCTTTTGATGCCACCGGTACGGATTTTTTAGCAGGGATTAATGTAAGTGATATTGAAAGTGTGGATGTGCAAAAAGATGCTGCAGCAACTGCTGCGTGGGGTTCAAGAGGAGCGAATGGAGTAGTTTACATTAAAACTAAAAGAGGGCTTTCAAAAATCCCTGAATTCAGAGTAAATGTGTATGGCGGTACCACACAAATTCCCGATTTGCTCAAAACTTCTACAGGAGCTGCTGAAAGAGATCAAAAATTAAGCCTCATTAATCAATATGCAACTCCTGCAATTCTTGCGAGTCTTCCTCAGATATTAACTGATCAGTTCAATCCATCGTTCAATAATGCAACCAACTGGCAGGGATTATTTTATAGGGCAGGTGCTATTCAGAATGTTGATGCTTCAATGTCTGCAGCAAGTGATAATGTGAGTTATAGGCTAAGTATGAATTACTATAATGAGAAAGGTATCATTAAATCTTTTGGATTTACCCGTTATAGTCTTCGGGGTAATTTTAATTTTATAATCAGTCCTAAATTAAACAGCCAGTTTATTGTAGCTATCTCTAAAAGCGATCGGCAGCGTGGGGCAAAATATTATGGCAACAGTGATGACAATACTCCTGTCAGCGGCTCATCACAGCCTTCCTCGCTTTACCAGTTAAGTGGTTTTGATTCCTCTAATTTTACCGGTATTGCAAGTAAGTTGCGCAATAAAAATATTGATGATTATTACAGCGCTTCTTTAACTGTAAATTATCAGATGCTCAAATCATTGAGATATACTTTCCAGGGAGGAGCAAATATTACTTCATCAAGCAGAGATTATTTTCAACCTTCAAATATTGATGCCATAGCCGCAAGCCAGGGTATTCCAACACAGTCATATGCTGAGAGTGATAAGGGTACCTATGCCAGCTATTTTATTGCCAATACTTTAAATTTTAGTAAGAAAATAGAAACTGATAAGCATGAACATAATTTTGCGTTTACAGGTTCACAACAGTTTAATGCAGATGTTTCCAACAGCAGCGTAGTTTCAGGCTACAATGTTCCTTCCAACTATATACAGGTGGTAAGTGGTATTCCACAATCTGACCTTTCAGGATATTCAAGTTACGCAGCCGATGGTTTGCTTTCTTTTTCCAGCCAGCTAAGTTACGACCTGGATAATAAATATCTTTTATATGGGTCTTACAGAGCTGATGCATCCTCCCGTTTTGGTGCAAATACAAAGTGGGGATATTTTCCTGCCGCAGGTATTGGGTGGATAATAACCGACGAAAAATTTATGGATAAAATTAAGAATGTAGTTTCTTATTTAAAACTGCGTGGTAGCTATGGTATTTCAGGTACTCAGGCAAGCGATTTTTATGCACCTTTCAATTCATATTCAGTACCTGGTACATATAATAGCGCACAGGTTATACAGCCAAGCTATACCAATGGGCTTACTAAAAATAATTTAACCTGGACCAGCACAGCCCAAAAAGATTTTGGATTAGATGCGCAATTTTTTAATAGCAGAATTTCTTTGTCAGTGGATGCTTATGAAAAATTATCTAAGAACGACTATTACAAATTTGGGCTGCCGTTTTATGTTGGCTATCAAAGTATAGTATTTAATGCACGTGACCTTTGGATAAATAACAAAGGCATTGATATTACAGTAAGTACAAAAAATTTATCACCCACCAGTAAGCTGCAGTGGAATATGGATATTACACTTTCACACAATAATAATATCATTGCCAAACTCCCGGATAATAACCGAACTTTTTTACAGGATGATGGTTATGGTGTTACAAGAATATATGCCGTAGGCCAACCGCTGAACGAAATGTTCCAGCTAAAATACCAGGGTGTATACAATAAACAAAGTGACATACCTTTTGACCCTATTACTGGTAAGACGCTTACTTATTTTAAAGGTAATCATGTGGTGGTTCCCGGAGATCCTATCTGGCTGGATGTAAATAAAATTGGTGATGTATGGAGCGATGAGGATAATGGGGCAGCCTATGGTGATCGTATTCCTACCGGTGATCCTAATCCTAAGTTTACCGGAGGCTGGACAAATACATTCACATACAAAAATTTTTCACTTAATATTCTAAGCATCTTTACCTGGAAGAGAACTATTGTAAATACATTCTTTCAACAACAGATCAGTAATGTAGTTGGTGGATATTCAAGCAGTATTTATTCTTTTGCCAATAGCCGTTTGCCAGATATAAGTGGCTTAAATTATTGGACACCACAAAAGGCAAAAGCAGATCCCAATTATAAAGCTGATTTTCCATCACTTAACCCGTTTGGCCCGAGCTATTACCAGTACATACCTTTTACAAGTATGTTCAATGAAGATGGTAGTTATTTCAAAGTAAAAACAGTTTCATTAAGTTATCAATTTCCCAAATCAGACATTGCAAGGCTGAAAGTGAAAGGTATTAGAGTTTATACCATAGCAGAGAATCTCCTAACTATAAAAAAT
>JBDSIB010000179.1:0-46960 GCA_039918155.1 Ferruginibacter sp. | reverse complement strand
AAACTCTGATGGTAGTGTCAACAGTTACCACAGCATCTATAATTTTCACACCATTGGAAAAACCTGTTGCACCAGTAGAAATTTTAATTTTCAGCGCAGACTTTGAAGTAGCAACGGATGGTGGCTGTAGTTCCACGGAACTTTGAGCATTGACTTCTAAGCAAATGGTAAAAGCACAAACCGAAAACATTAAAAGAGTTTTATACATAGATAGGCTTTAAAAATTATCCTTAAAATTAGAAATGTACAGTGTTAACGCAATTATTATGGGGAATGTTATAAGATATTTAACATGTTGATAAAATAATTATTTTCCTACTCATAATCAAACTGTTAAATTTGCTGCAACCTGTCAACCCTAACTATTTTACGACGAGGTCAAAATAAAATAAATAAAGCCCATGTCTCAAGCCATTATTGAATTAAAAAATGTGAATATATACCAGGGCAGCAGCCTTGTATTAAGTGATGTAAATATTTCCGTGGATAAAGGCGAATTTGTTTACCTGGTAGGAAAAACCGGCACCGGTAAAAGCAGTCTACTTAAAACCATGTATGGTGATCTTGAATTGAGAGAAGGAGAGGGCTGGGTAGCTGGTCACAACTTAAAAGAATTAACCTGGAAAACGGTTCCGTTTCTCCGCCGAAATTTGGGCGTAGTATTCCAGGATTTTCAATTGCTTACTGACCGTAATGTAAATGATAATTTAAAATTTGTATTAAAAGCAACCGGCTGGAAAGATGAGAAATTAATGGATGAAAAAATAGCCGATGTATTAGATAAAGTAAATCTTAAAACAAAAGGTTTTAAAATGCCGTTTGAACTGAGCGGCGGCGAACAGCAGCGTATAGACGTAGCAAGAGCACTATTAAATTCGCCCAAATTAATATTGGCAGATGAGCCAACCGGAAACCTTGATCCTGAAACGAGTGATGATATCATGCAACTGCTTTTCCAGATATGTAAAGACTACAGCACAACGATTGTAATGGCTACACATGATTATGTAGTGATCAATAAATTTCCGGCACGTACTATTAAAACCGAAGGCAACAAGGTTTGGGACAATGCTAGTATAGCAAGCTGATAAGCGCTTCAGCATTGTCAGCATTATTGTAGAATTGTTGAAGAATTTGTGTTCTTTTATCCGGATCGATTGCTGAAAACTCCTGTTTAAAGATTTGTTGTATCTGTTGTTTAAAATCTTTACCTGTTTCTGCAATTTTGCATAAGTCTTCAAGCCCTGAACCTTTTACTGCTGCAGTATTTACAAGGCAGTATCTTCCATTGAATAATGCATTTAGCAATTTTAACTTTACACCCGTATTATTAAAAGATGGTAAAATATTTATCTGGGCTTTTACGATCAGATCCTGCAATTCTCTTTCTGATGGATTAGCTACCATGCAGACGTTTGAATTCTTTTCTGCAAACTCCTGTAGTTTTTTTGATGGATTACTACCTGCAATTACAAATGGTATCTCAATATCATTAAATACATTTTCTAAAAGCCAACATATTGCCTTTTGATTTTCATTAATGGCTAAATTGCCGTGGTATAAACAATACTGTCCTTCTCCGCTTATTTTAGCCACATTATTCCACGGTAAAAAAGCCGGAATAAAATAAACATGTTTTGCTAAAAAATGAGTTTCATAAAACTCCTTATCATCTTTGCTCAGTGCTGCAAAAATTGTTTTTGGCGCAAGTCCTGCTTCATATTTTTTTAAAAGAAAACTTTCCCTTTTAAAATAGATTTTCTTTAAAATATTTTTTTCTTCTTTCGCAAGAGAAGCATAGTATTTATGTTCGGTATTGTGCAGGCGGACAAACGTTTTCCTGTTCTTTAATAATCCTTTGCCCAACAAATAAGTACAGTGAATCCCTTCCATCAGAATCGGATGATCATCTTTCTGAAGATTTGCAAGCAAGGCTTTATCTGCTCTGGATTGTACAATGTATGGCGTAGTTAAGGAGAACGCTTTTTGTCTTTTATAATAATTTACCGAAACACAATATTTATTCAATTCATTTTGCGCAGGCCTGTCTTTTGTAAAACAATGCAGGTTAATTTTTATGCCGGCTTCGTACAATGAAACGATTTTATAAAACACATCTATCACACCACCGTAATCAGCAGGGTAGGGTACATCAAAACTTATTATGTGTAGATGTTTATCCAAAAATATTTTTATAAAATGCCATTAATTTTTTTTCTTCGTTTTGCCAGTTCAATATCTTAGCTGCAATTTTGCAGTTTTCATTCAACCTTTGCCATTCCTCTTCGTCATTCAGCATATCATTCAACTTCGCAGCAATATTCTCCGGGCTTAGTTCATTTATCAATACCGCTATTTCATATTGGTCGTTTATCTCTTTATAAACAGGATAATCAACACAAAGTTGTGGCACAGCAGCTTGTATGTAATCAAAAAAGCGATTTGCCAAAGAAAAATAGTTGCTTAAGCCTTTGTTTTCAAAAAGAGTAATACCTATATAAGCCTTTGCAGTAATGCCTTTCAGCAAATCCGGAGTAATCATTCCTTTAAAAATAACTTTATCCTGCAAATTGTATTTTAACACCAGTTCTTTAGCCTGCTGCATAAAATTACCATCGCCACAAATGTATAAAGGCGTATTTACCCACTGCATGGCTGGTATCAAGGTTTCAAAACTGCGGCCTTCATTCACCGCACCCTGGTATAAAATGTATTTTTCTTTTGGCTGGTTTTGTTTTGCATCACTATATGCCGCAATATTTCTTATTACTTCATATTTGTTACCATACATTTTATAAAACTCATCAGCTATGGGTTTATTTACTGTATAGCCATTTTTAAAATTGGGCACCGTTTTACGTTCTATCCATTTCCAGGCATTATAAATTTTAGGCCGGCTTACAATTTCTTTCATCTCACAAAAAAGTTCATGCGCATCATAAATGCGTTTTACTTTTTTTATTTTTGAAATATAATAACAGGGAAGAATCGTATCAAGATCTATTGCACAAATACCATCCATTTTTTTAAATAGTAAAAAGAAAAACAGCCGCAGATTGTACTCTGAATAAAATAATTTTCCTTTCTCAAAAAAGCATTTAATTCTTTTTTGTTTAAAAGGCTGCTCTACCAATGAAACCGAAGAGGAAATTTTTCTACCCACCAATATAACATTATAACCAGCGCCCTGCAGAGAAGTGCAAATGCGTATCATACGCTGGTCGTAAGTAAGGTCAGTTGTTACCGTAAAATAAATGGTGGGCAATTGGGTTCTTTTTTTGCAACAAATAAAAGCAATTTATTTCACAGCAGCCTGTGCGTATATTTTCTCTATTATTTCTACGGTTTTCATTCCGTCCATCGCACTTGCAAATTCGTACCCCGGTATCTCTATCGCTTTTATAAGATTTTCATACACTTTATCATGGTTACTCATGCTGCCCTGGTAGTAACCATAGCCGTTGGCAGGCTTTCCTTCTGCAAGGTTTTCAATCTTTATTCCATCAAGGCATTGGTATTCCAATTCATTCAAATATTGTCCGCCAATTTTCACCGTTCCTTTTTCACCAAAAATAGTGAACGAGCCTTCCATATTTTTCAGGTAACTGTTTACGGTATAGTTTAAAGTACCAATAGCCCCGCTCAGCATTTCCAACATTACAATACCGGTATCTTCAATTTCAATCAATGGGTGCTCATAATTCCGGGTTGCTGCTTTTACTTCCTTCACATCACCCAACATCCAATACATCAGATCAATGAAATGGCTAAACTGCGTAAACAATGTGCCACCATCTAATTTTTTTGTTCCTTTCCAGGTATTCAAATAATATTCATGAGGCCTGTTCCAGAAACAATTTATCTGGAAAGAAAGAATATTTCCAAGGCCGCCATTTTCTAATATTTTCTTCACAGCTTGCACCGGCGGATTGTACCGGTTCTGTTTTACCACAAATAATTTTCTATCATTTTCGGTAGCAGCGGCTATCATTCTCTTCGAATCATCCGTTGTGGTGGCCAATGGTTTTTCACAAAGCACATGTTTACCAGCCCGAAGGCTTTTAATACTGTGTTCTGCATGTAGGCCATTAGGTGTGCAAATACTTATAATATTTATATCAGGTTCCTTTAGTAATAAATCATCCAGCGATAAATACATTTTTGCATCGTACTCCCTGGCAAGCTCTGCTGCATTTTCCAGCACAATATCACAAACCGCCATGAGTGTACCCACTTTACTGATCTGTTCTGCATGGCGTTTTGCAATACGCCCACAACCTATTATTGCAAATGTTGGTTTCATAGGGTAAAGTTAAGGGTTAAAAAAAGCCGGAACAAGGTGGGCTTTCGGCAGCAAATGCATATCAGCTGTTATGCGGCTATCCGTTATTACTCCGGCACAAACCAACCCGGCAAAAAGCCTCGCCGGGGTAACCACTTCTATCCGCCAGCCATTCAGCAGTAGTCCATATCCGGGCTAATTAAGCAGGTAGCTTCATTACACAATAGTGGTATTGGATTATAACCCTTTTTTTTACAATTTTATATTTTAAAAAAAGAGAAAATATGAAAAAAATATTTCTTATAAATTTAATAATGTCGGCAATGATTCCTGGCTTGATTGCTCAAAAGAAAATACCGGTGGCTAATGCTAAAATTAAAGACACTGCTAAAACTCAACTGCAATTAGCTCCTCAGTATCAACAGGCAAAAACCAATATCATAGTTGCATCACTTATTAAAGTTTTTGAAAAACCCAATTACCAGGGACAAAGCGCCAATTTTGTAAAAGATAAAGATGGAAAAATTACGGCTCCTTTTTCCCTAAAAAATGTTTCGATAAAAGTTCCGGAGGGTATGTTGGTTTATATAAAAACCTGTTTTGAATTCCCCTCAGAAAATTCTTATTCTAATTCTATCGCCCACATTAATTTAGAACAAATATGTGGGATTCGAACTGATGAAATTGCCAAGATATTGGTTGACTTTTATGGCATATCTACCGAAATACATACACCGGATTGCAAGCGATTTTCTGGCCAAATAGATATAAAAGTTTTGGAAACTTCTCCCGAATCTGCGACTTTACAATCATTTCGGCCTTATGAAATTTGGAACAGACCGGAGTATCCGATTACTATTGATAAATATACTTTTACAGTTTTTCATAGTCGTCAGGTAACTAACGTTAGTAATTTTTATGTTATAAATAATAATCCTGTTCCTCAACTTACACATGGGTTGCTAGAGGATAAAAAAAATAAGCTTCATGTGACTGCCGGAATATGGAATGAATTTATAGTCGGCAAAAAAGCTTTGGCAGAAGGGCGTATTAATTTATTAGTAAAGACATACCTTAACTCTGCTCATAAATCCTGCGCTACCTGTGACGATTTTTCATCTCATGTTAAAATGGAGGCACCCATTTATGAAACAATTCCTATAAATAAATTATATGATGGGGGGAAAATAATCGATGCAAACCATAAATATCCCGTAGTAGGCCCTTACAATGCGTTTGGAAAAAGAGATGGATATGCCATTACAGCTAGCAGCGGCATCAATAAGAACTTCCGTGTGCATTTAAAGGTGGATGTTTTGTAACTCCGGGATCATTTACGGATTAATTTAAAAAATAATGCTAATAATTGTAGGTTGTCAGGTATTAAATCTCAAATTTTTACAGTACTTTTGCACTCAATTATAAAAAAAGATAAAACAACCGTTTTAAAAAAAACAAATTAATGTCGCATTTAACACTCGAAAAAACAGCAAACATTTTCTCTACATACGGAGGAAAAGCTGAAAACACTGGCTCTATTGAAGGTCAGGTAGCACTACTTACAGAACGCATCAACCACATTTCTAATCATCTTAAAGTTAATAAGAAAGATTTCTCTTCTCAAAGAGGATTGATGATGATGGTGGGACAACGCAAGCGTTTATTAACCTACTTAAGCAAGCATGACCTTACCGGTTACAGAGCTTTAATTGAAAAATTAGGCCTACGCAAGTAAAATTATATCTATGTAATTATTGAATTGTTCCCAACTGTTTTTGCCGTTGGGAATTGTTCGTTATAGATATCTACATTCATTGCCGCCGAAAAAAATACGGCTGCACAAAACATTTTAAATGTCAGCATTACAACCAAAATCAGTTACGTTTGATATAGGTGGTGGCCGCATGGTTACCATCGAAACAGGCAAACTGGCCCGCCAAGCAGATGGCGCCGTAACAGTTCGCCAGGGTAACTGTGTAATATTAGCAACTGTTGTTGCAAACAAAGAGCCTCGTGAAGGACAATCATTTTTTCCGTTATCAGTAGATTACCAGGAAAAATTTGCTTCTGCAGGTCGTATCCCGGGTTCATTCTTTAAAAGAGAAGCCCGTTTAAATGATTATGAAATTCTTACTTCACGTCTTATAGACAGGGCATTGCGTCCACTTTTTCCGGAAGATTACTTATGTGATGTTCAGGTTTTAGTTTCGCTGGTTTCTTCAGATTCAGAAATATTACCTGATTCTCTTGCATGCCTTGCAGCATCGGCTGCTTTAGCAGTTTCAGATATCCCTATCCAGGAAATTATATCTGAAGTACGCATTGGCCGTGTTGATGGTAAAATGATCATAAATCCAACCCGTTCAGAATTAGCAAATTCTGATATGGAATTCATCATCGCAGCTACCGATAAAAATATCATGATGGTAGAAGGTGAAAGTAATGAGTGCCAGGAGGAAGATCTGATCAAAGCAATTGAAGCTGCACATGAAGCCATAAAAATTCAGGTAAAAGCGCAGGAAGAATTAAGAGATTTAGTTGGTAGCAATACAAAACGAGAGTATACAAAACCTTACCGCAACGAGGATCTTGATAGTAAAATCCAGGCTTTTGCAAAAGACAAAATGTACGCTATTTCTTCTGCAGCTTCTGCAAAGCACGAACGCAGCGATGCTTACGATAGTTTGAAGAAAGAAGTGAAAGAATATTTAGGTGAAGAATTACCAGATGAAGACAAAAAACTGATAAGTCACTATTTTGGCGAATTGCAATACAATGTTGTTCGTGATATGATCTTAAACGATCGTAAAAGATTGGATGGTCGTGGTACGGAAGATATCCGTCAGCTGACAATGGAAACAGATATTCTACCTTCTCCACATGGTTCTGCTTTGTTTACAAGAGGTGAAACACAATCACTTACAACAGTTACTTTAGGAACTCCATTAGATGAATTATTAGTAGAAAGTGCTAATAAATCTGATTATACAAAATTCATTTTGCATTATAATTTCCCGCCATTCAGTACAGGTGAAGTAAAAATGATGAGAGGCGTTGGAAGGAGAGAAGTAGGACATGGTAACCTTGCAATGCGTTCTTTAAAGAAAATGATGCCCGGTTCTGAATATCCTTACACTGTAAGAGTAGTAAGTGATATTTTAGAAAGTAACGGTTCCTCTTCTATGGCAACTGTTTGTGCTGGCTCATTGGCATTGATGGATGCAGGTGTTCCATTAAAAAAACATTTAAGTGGTGTTGCAATGGGGCTTATTAAAAAAGGCGACCAGTTTGCAGTACTTACTGATATCTTAGGTGATGAAGATCATTTAGGTGATATGGATTTTAAAGTTACCGGTACCAAAGATGGTATCTGTGGGGTGCAGATGGATATTAAAGTAGATGGTTTAAGTATGGACATTATGCGTAGTGCTTTGGCACAGGCACGTACAGGTCGGTTACATATTCTGGATGCATTGTATGCTACTATACCTGCCGCAAGAGAAGATGTGAAACCACATGCACCACGTATGGTTAAAATCATTATTGATAAAGAATATATCGGTGCTGTAATCGGGCCCGGCGGTAAAGTGATACAGGAAATACAAAGAGAAACCGGCGCTACTGTAAATATTGAAGAAGTAAACAACCAGGGTGAAGTAAGCATTTTCTCTAAAGAAAAAGCAGGATTGGATAAAGCATTGGCGTGGATTAACGGCCTGGTAGCAACACCTGTGATAGGAGATACTTATGAAGGAACTGTAAAAAGCATAAAAGAATTTGGTGCTTTTGTTGAATTCCTTCCTAAGAAAGAAGGTTTATTACACATCAGTGAAATAAGCTGGAAACGCCTGGAAACAATGGACGGTATATTTAAAGAAGGTGATAAAGTGAAAGTGAAATTGCTTGATGTTGACCAACGCACCGGCAAATTTAAATTGAGCAGAAAAGCTCTGATTCCAAAGCCTGAATCTCAAGCAAGGCCACAGGGAGAAAACAATTAATTTTTATAATCCTTTTAATAAGCTGCAGATAAATTTTATTTGCAGCTTTTGTTTTTATGCAACATTTAGAGTTCACATTCATTACGGTTTCTCAAGACAAAAAAGATATTTTGATAGCCATGCTTTCTGATGCAGGATTTAATGGTTTTGAAGAAGAAGAGAATAATTTAAAAGCATTCGTCCCTGCAGCCATTTTTGATGAAGAATCATTTCATAATATTACTGAGATCACACAAGTAAAATTTTCACGATCAACAATAGACGAAATAAACTGGAATGAGAAGTGGGAGAGTGATTTTGAACCGGTGATAGTTTTAGATCCGGTTACTAAACTTCCTTTTGCAATGATCAGGGCATCCTTTCATAAGAGATCAGAAAATGTAAAATATGATATTGAGGTTACGCCAAAAATGAGTTTTGGTACGGGGCATCATGCCACTACCTATTTGATGATGGAAACCATATCGCATATTTCTTTTCAGAATAAAACGGTTTTAGATTTTGGAACCGGTACGGGAGTACTGGCAATACTTGCCGAGAAAATGGGTGCTGAAAAAATTATTGCAATTGATAATGACGACTGGAGCATTAATAATGCAACCGAAAATTTTAATGCGAATGGATGTACAAAAATAGAGTTGCAAAAAGCAGATACAATACCAGGCGCAGTAAAAGCTGATATAATTTTAGCCAATATCAATTTAAATATAATTACAGCAAACCTTTCCAAAATTATAAATGCATGTAATAATGCTGCTATTATTCTTTTTAGCGGAATAATGGTAAAGGATAAACAAATTATTGTTGACGCACTTAATAGCGCTGGTATCACTATCATCGATTGCTATGAAAGGCAAAACTGGATTGCAGTAGAAACAATGTACATAAAGAAGTAATATATCTTGTATTAATTTAACGTTAAAGGCTAACGATTTTTTTGTATTTTCGCAGTCAACTCAACTAAAGCAATAAGATGAAAGAACTACTTCTTATTATTTGTGCATATCTCATTGGTTCAATTCCTACAGCACTCATTATCAGCCGAAAATTTTTTGGTATAGACATACGTGAGTACGGCAGTGGAAACATGGGTGCTACAAATACTTTTAGAGTTTTAGGTTCCCGCTATGGTACTATTGTTATGGCCTGCGATATTTTAAAAGGCATGGCTGCGGTTGCTTTATTTAATCTTCTACCTTACTACTTTCACAACGAGTTGGAGCGTACCAATTTTATGATCGCCCTGGGTTTATCTGCTGTGCTCGGCCACGTTTTTCCCATCTGGGCAAATTTTAAAGGTGGTAAGGGTGTCGCTACTCTATTTGGTATGATCCTCGCCATTCAACCAATTATAGCTGTAAGTTGCGTGGGTGTATTTCTTTTAGTACTTTTTCTTACAAGATATGTTTCGCTGAGTTCAGTACTGGCAGCTGTAATGCTTCCTATCTGTGTATTATGGATATGGAATGAGCATGAAGTGATCTACAGGGTTTTTGCCATATTGGTCGCCTCCATGGTGATTCTTACGCATCAAAAAAATATCGGTCGCATTCTTCGGGGCGTAGAAAGTCGGGTACCTATTCTTAAGCATAGAGATAAAAGGAAATCCCGCCGGAACAATCCTTAATATTTTCTTTTGAAACTTTGGTACGCCAATTGTTTATACACTCCCAACATAAAACCTGTAAACATGAAAAAATTATTTACACTGATTTTGCCATTCGCTTTATTAGTTGGCTGTACTACAAATGCAGTAACCGGCAGAAAGCAATTAAGCCTGATACCTGAAGATCAATTGCAACAAATGGCTTTAACGCAATACCAAAGTTTTCTATCAGAAAACAAAGTAGTTAGTTCTACCTCTAATAAAGATGCTGAAATGGTGAAGAGGGTAGGAAGTCGTATTGCAAATGCAATTACCGCCTACTATACTAAACAAGGAAAAGCGGATGTATTAAGTGGATACAAGTGGGAATTTAACCTGGTAGATAGCAAAGAAGTAAATGCCTGGTGTATGCCTGGAGGTAAAGTGGTTGTATATACCGGTCTTTTACCAATCACACAAAATGAAGCTGCACTTGCAGTTGTGTTAGGACATGAGATAACTCACGCTGTTGCACAACATGGCAACGAAAGAATGAGTAAAGAAATGGTTGCCCAGGGGTTAGGTGGTTTAGTTGGCGGTTTAATTAATAATCAACAGACTGCGGGTATTTTTAATGGTGTATACGGTATTGGCAGCCAGGCTTATGGTTTAAAAAATTCACGTAGCCAGGAATATGAAGCAGATCATTACGGACTTTTATTTTGTGCTATGGCTGGTTACAATCCGCAGGAAGCAATCCCTTTTTGGCAAAGAATGACTGCGGCGAGTGGAGGTGCAAAACAACCCGAATTCTTATCTGATCACCCTAATGATGATAACAGGATAGAAAGATTAAAAGGATATATGCCCGAAGCCCTAAAATATTACAAACCTATTGGAAAATAATTAATTACAGAATAAATATTGTCAAAACTCCGCTCAATGCGGAGTTTTTGCGTATTAATGATGGTTAAACCCATTATTTTTGCTATCTTTATGCTCCTCCAAAACTTATTTGCTACTATAAAAGAGATTGACCTTTAATCATAACCTTAGGCGATGAGTTTTGAATTTATTCTTTAATTAAACATTTATAACTATGTCATTACAAACGATGTTTGAAAAATTGCAGATAAAAAATGAGAAAAATGTTTTAATACAAGGTCTTCCTTCTTCAATTGAAAAACAGTTTGTAAAGTTACCGTTCGCTAAAAGTGTTACTCCCTTATTAAAAAGCCGCGGTATTGACTTTGGTTTAGTTTTCGCCGTTAATAAAAAACAGCTTTGCCAGATACTGGGTGATGTAATACCCGCCCTTGCGCCTAATGCAAATTTCTGGATAGCTTATCCTAAAGTAGCTTCTAAAATTGCCAGTGATCTTACAAGAGATACTAATTGGGAATGTATTGAGGATAATGAACTGGATGCGCTATGCGAAGTAGCATTGGATAATGTGTGGACTGCAGTCCGTTTTTCCCAGCGGCTAAAAGCAACTCCTTTAAAAGTTAAGAGAAAGGCGCTTTCAATGGCATAGTTTATTTATAAATTACTGTGCCGATCTGCCTCGTAAGTTCTATTTCCATTTTTTTTAAATGCTGATGCGTTTGAAGGTATAATAACTGCTCTTCTAAGGTTATTGCATGTTCCAATTCCCGTTGGTTCTCCTCAATCATCTTCTTTATTTTTCGAAGTTTTAAATAGTTTAAAGTAGATATTACTTCTTCTTTAAATAATTCTTCTCTCGTAGGAATATGGCCTTCAAAGTGTTCTTTCCAGTTTGGGCTTATATCTGTGTTGACATCCATAATGCTGATAACAAGCGTATTTATACCTCTGTCTTCGTGATATAAAAACGTTTTTGCCGTAGGCTTTAGCCCTTCAAAATACCAGGTTTTATAGATCTCGTAGATATTCAAGATGGCTTTATTGTCCATCATTTTATCCAGTTCATTTTCTGAGATCTGCGCAAACAGATAATCGGCCACAGTTTGTTTTTCATCCCATTCATTATTTCCAAATTCCAGCAGGCTTCGTATTAGCGCCCGCTCATTCATTTCATCCCTATTAAAAAGATTTTGCAGTTCTTCTTCTTCCCGGTTACCATCAGTCGGAACGTTTTCTGTTTCAGAAGCTGTATTTCGCTGCACACGGTTCTCGTCTTTGGTTACTTTATCCCGTATAAATTTATTTACCAGCGCATTAAGGCCATCCTCACCAATCTTTAAAATTTCAGAAACCTGTTTTATATAATCCTGGCGGCGGGTAAATTCCTCTGTTTTATTTATTTTTGAAATCGTTTCTGCTACCTGATTTACAATCGCCGATTTTTTTGCGCTATCATTCCCTGCATCTGCCAATGATACTTCCAGTTGAAAAAGAATGAAATCTTTCTTATTTTTTTTTACAAATTCAGTAAATGCTTCTACACCAACTTTATTTACATAACTATCCGGATCTTCCTTGTCAGGAATCAATACCAGCTTTACATTCAGGCCTTCTTCCAATGCAAGATCCAATCCACGCAGTGCTGCTTTTATTCCGGCATTATCACCATCATAAATAATGGTAAGATTATTTGTATATTTTTTTATCAACCGCAGTTGATCCGGCGTAAGAGAAGTACCACCACTGGCAACCACATTTTCTACGCCGGCCTGGTGCAAACTAACCACATCTGTATAACCTTCCACCAATAAGCATTCATCTGCCTTATCAATTGCCATGCGGGCAAAATAAGAACCGTAAAGTACTCTGCTTTTTACATAGATCTCATTTTCCGGTGTATTAATATATTTGGGTGCCTTATCATTTGCTTTAATAACCCGGGCGCCAAAGCCCAGTATTTTACCGCTCTGATTATGGATGGGAAAAATGATGCGGCCACGATAATTATCTGCAGGCCTGTCATCACGAACAACTACAAGTCCACTTTTATGAAGATACTCCGTATTGTATTGTGCGGCAAGCGCAGCTTTTGCAAATTCATCTCTTGCAGCTGGATTGTACCCCAGTTGAAACTTCTTAATGATATCTTCCCTAAAACCACGTTGTTTTAAATAGCTTAATGCGATGTCTGTTCCTACTTCGGTATTGAATAATGCATTTGAAAAAAATTGCTGTGCAAAACTATTAATGATATAAAGGCTGTCTGCTGCCTGCCTTACCAATTTCACTTCAGGGGAAACTTCGGTTTCCGCAATCTCTACATTATACTTATTTGCTAGCCACCTTAGGGCTTCCACGTAGCTGTACTTTTCCAGGTCCATTAAAAAGCCAATCGTATTGCCACTACGTCCGCAGCCAAAACATTTGTAAATTTCTTTGGTAGGCGAAACTGTAAATGAGGGCGATTTCTCATTGTGAAAAGGGCATAGGCCAAGATAGTTAGCTCCTCTTTTTTTAAGTTTTACAAATGAACCAACTATTTCTATAATATCTATCCTGCTGAGTATTTGTTGTATGGTTTCCTGGCTGATCAAAATGTATAAATAGTGATAAAATTAGGAACATTATACATAATAACAGCTGCTATTATTTATTTCCCCTTCTGTGGCATGATTTATGAAAAAGTGAATATGAAAAATTGAAAATTTTATAATTAACCAATATCTTTATCGTAATTAAAACATGAATCATGAAGAAAATTTTTATTGCATCGGCCCTTTTTATTTATTGTTCCTCTGCGTTTAGCCAAAACTTTGATGAAGTAAATAGTTTGCTGGGAAAAAAGAAATTAAAAGAAGCGAAAGATGCTATCGATAAAATAGCTGCAGATTCTAAAAATGCGGATAAATATGATACTTATTATTACAAAGGCAGGGTCTATAATTCTTATTCGTATGATTCTACATTGAGTAAATCAGAAAGATTCACTTTAAAATCGGATGCATTCGATGCATTTAAAAAGAATCAGCAATTGGATAGTAAGGATCTAAGGATGAAAGTGGAAAATTACGGTTCATTTCTTGATCTTTATGGCGGCTTTTACGATTTAGGAGCTCAGCAGTTCAATGAAAAAGATTATGCCAGCGCAGCCGCCGCTTTTAAAAAGGCAAATGATGTAGAGGATTATATTATTAGTAAAGGCTACGCTTATAACCAGATAACACTTCATCCACTTGATACAGCTTTGGTTCTGAATATTGCCATAGCATCTACACAGGCGAAAAACGAGGACGATGCTGTTAAGTATTTCAGGAAACTTGCAGATGCAGGCGTTTCCGGAAAAGATAATCTTGAAGTATATGAATATCTGGCAGAATATTACGCAAAGAAGAAGGATGATGCAAACCTTCAGCAAATGATAGACAAAGGGAAAAAACTTTATCCGCAGGAAGGATATTGGAATGACATGGAGATTAAAACGGTCTCCGCAAGTGGCAACAGAGATGCTTTGTATACTAAATATGAAGAGTTGATCGCAAAAAAATCCCACAGATTTTAATCTGACCTACAATTACGCAATTGAATTATACAACAGTTTATATAGCCAGGATGGAGTACGGCCAAAAGATATTCCTGCAGCAAAAGATAAGCTTACTGCTGTCTTAAAAGCTGCAATTGCAAACGATAAAGGTATTGATGCTGACAATTTGATGGTAAATCATTTATATAACTGGGCTGCAGATTATAGCACCAATGCGAGCCTGGTTAAAGGAACTAAACCAGATGATATTAAAAAGAAAGCAGAGTTAAAAGCTTCCGCAATTAAAAAAATGGATGAATGTATACCTTATGCAGAAACAGCCGTAAAATATTATGATGCACAACCAACTTTGAAAGCGACTCAGAAAGCTGCGTTTCAAAATACACTTCAGTTTTTGAGCGATATGTATAATACAAAAGGCGATGCTAAAAAGGCAGCAGAGTACGATAAGAAAAAAGGAACAATTAAATTTTAATAGTAGTTGATTTTAATAAAAAAGCGCAGTTTAAACTGCGCTTTTTTATTAACTATTTTTATGTAAAATCAAATAAGTTTAGTTTCCGTTTCTTCTTATCTGGAAAAAATTTCCTCCACCCATTCCCTGCATATCTTTCATTGGTTTTACATCAAAATCTTTTGGTATTAAAAATTCTTTATCTGCAACATCTTTTGAAGTATCTATTTTAGTCACTTCCACTGTCATGCGTCTGTTCCTTCTCATTTTAGTTTCATAGCTCATTACAAAGCCATCAATTTTATCAAGGCCATTTACAGTGCCCATATTTCCAAAGCCGCTCAAGCCGCCGGTAGATGAAACGTTTTCTAACTTTATATCTGGTGTAAACCATACTGAAACGCTGTCTTTAATACCCAATATATGAGTGGTTACCAGGTATGCTTTTTTACAGTTGTACCCAGCAATCTTTTTGGTTTCATCCGTTACAATTATATTTACAGCATTGGACGTGGAAGCCGGGCGTGCCTGCTCTGCAGAATCCTTTCTCCTAGACTTCATCATGCTGTCCATCTTTTCACGCATTAAAACCTGTTCGGAGTCTGTTATATAAAAACCAGTTTTATTTCCCATCATCTCAATAAGAGTAGTGGTAAGTTTTGTGCTATTATTCCTGATAACCGTGGTACGACCCATATCAGTTTTCATAACCGTTTTTACCATGTCATTTTTAAGATAAGTGGTTGCTTTTGTTTCGCCATCACCAAAGTTTCGGAACATAGCACCCATACCACCGCCTTGGCCCTGGTTCTGTACATTCTGTAATTCATCATCTTCAGGTGCAATAACATTTGTAGTGGTACTTACAATAGCCTGGCTGATAAGCTTAGGTTGTGCCATTGCAACAGAGCAACTGGCAACAAAAGAGAAAACTAAAAATAATTTCATTTTTTAAATTTATGTACTCAAAAGTACATGCTGTTGCGTAAGGAAATTGTTTTTCATCCTTATTTTCATTTATTTAACAGCATTATTAAGCACCTCTTTGCAATTGTATCTCACAACTGATCTTCACTTCGTCACCCACAAGTACTCCGCCTGTTTCTAATGCTGTGTTCCAGTTTAGGCCAAAATCTTTGCGGCTAATTTTACCATTTATTGTAAAACCAGCTTTTTCATTTCCCCATGGATCTTTGACTACACCACCAAATTCAGCATTCAATTTTATTCTTTTTGAAATTCCTTTTATTGTAAGGTCTCCCCAAAGTTCAAAACTTCCATCCCCATCTACATTTTCGAAAGTATCTGCTTTAAAAGATATCTGCGGAAACTGTTCTACGTCAAAAAAATCAGCACTTTTAATATGTTTATCACGATCGGCACTCCCGGTGTCAACTGATGCAACATTTATCCAGCAATCAACTTCAGCAGTTTTAAAGTCAGTGCCAGTTGTATAAATGCTCGCATCAAACTCTCTAAAATTACCCTTTACATTTGCGATCATCAGATGCTTGATCTTAAATTCAATTTCGCTGTGCGTTGGATCAATTACCCATTTTTCTTTTTGTACATTTTCCATGTTACTAATTTTAAAGTTTATTAAAGTGTAAATATAAGTGGTTTTCCGATACTCGAAGTTTAAACTTTGATTTTTAACCGCATATTGTAAACACCGATTTTACTGATAAATATTAATGAATCATAATAAGTTATAAGCAAAAACACTGCCTGTGTACAAACTGTGAATAACTACCCTTAAAATGTATATACTTTCAATTTTGAATTTGTGGCATTCAACTATATTTACCGCCCGATAAAAAATTACTTAAAATTTAGAAAACTGTGCGTTTAAAGAGTTTAGAAATAAAAGGATTTAAAAGTTTTGCCGATAAAACTATCTTGAATTTTGACGAAGGTATTACCGGCGTAATTGGCCCAAATGGTTGTGGCAAAAGCAATATTATTGATAGTATCCGTTGGGTAATTGGCGAACATAAAATTAGTAACCTGCGTAGTGAGAACCTGGAGAGCTTGGTATTTAACGGTAGCAAAACAAGGAGTGCAAGTGGCCTGGCAGAAGTGAGCCTCACATTTGAAAATACTAAAAATCTTTTACCAACAGAATTCAATACTGTTACGGTTACCCGAAAATATTATAAGAGCGGCGAAAGTGAATACCGACTGAATGATGTAGCATGTCGGTTGAAAGATATTCATAATCTTTTTATGGATACCGGTATCAGTACAGACAGCTATGCTATTATAGAATTGGGAATGGTAGATGACATCATTAAAGACAAAGAAAACAGTCGTCGTAAAATGCTGGAGCAGGCGGCGGGTATTACCATTTACAAAACACGGAAGAAAGAAGCCAAACTAAAATTAGATGCAACGGAGCAGGATCTTGCCCGTATCGAAGATCTTCTTTTTGAAATAAACAACCAGCTTAAAAGCCTGGAAAGCCAAGCGAAAAAAGCAGAGAAATATTTTGAAATAAAAAAAGAATACAAAGAAGTAAGTATTGAGCTGGCAAAAGCAGCGCTTGAAGGTTTCAATATTACTTATCGTGACTTGAATGTGCAGCAACAGCAGGAAGTGGATAAACGTATAGAACTGGAAACTGCCATTGCAAAAGAAGATGCAGCACTTGAAAATGAAAAGCTTGCGTTTGTAGAGAAAGAAAAAGCATTGCAGCAAATGCAGCATTCTTACAATGATATGCTGGACAAAGTGCGGAGTAAGGAAAATGAAAAAAATCTTGGTATACAGAGATTGCAATACCTGCAGGAACGTAAAACCAACCTGGATGATTTTTTACAAAAAGCAGGCGGTCAATTAAAAGGACTTGAAGAAAGTATCAGCTTTACCGGCATGCATATAAATGAAGAGCAGGTAAAACTCGAAGAACTGGAAGATAAGCTGCAGGATCTGAAAGATACAGTAGAAGATAAGCGGAGGGTTTTTGATGATAAACGCAGCAGCATTGATGCTTTGCGGAAAGATAACCAGGCCATACAGCGTAACCAGTTTGATGCAGAAAAAAAGGTAGCCGTTGCCGATACGTCCATTCAAAACCTGCAGCGTACTATCTTACAGATACAGGAAGAAAAAAGTCAGCGCCAGGCTCAGCTAACACAACTGGAAGCAGATAAAAAAATAAAAGAGGAGGAACTGGAAATTAAAAAAACAGATCTTCAGCAATTACAGGAGCAGCATGAGTTTACGAAAGAGCAAATTCTGCAAACGCAAAACATGATGGAAGGGCTTCGCAATAACCTTGCAGAAGAAAGCCGTAAGCTCGACTCTAAAACAAATGAACACGATCTTTTAAAAAGCCTGGTAGATTCAATGGAAGGCTACCCGGAAAGTGTGAAATTTTTACACAACAATAATGGCTGGAACCACACAGCACCCTTACTTTCAGATATCATCTATGTAAAAGAGCAATACCGTGCTGCGGTAGAAAATGTGCTGGAACCTTATCTGAATTATTATGTAGTAAATAATTTAACCGAAGGTTTACAGGCCGTGCATTTATTAGATGATAATAAAAAAGGAAAAGCCAATTTCTTTTTACTGGATAAATTTACCGATGCAGAAAATCATCATCAGCCAGCGGGAACTATACCTGCATTGGATGTAGTAGAGATAGATAGTAAGTATGCGAAACTTGCACAGAATTTATTAGGGAATGTTTTTATTGCAGAAAATGAAGAGGCGCTTCACAATAGTAATGGTGCAGTAATTTTAGAGAAAACGGGTAAATATGTAAAAGGCAAATATTCTCTTACCGGTGGAAGTGTTGGCTTGTTTGAAGGTAAAAAAATTGGCCGTGCAAAAAACCTGGAAAAACTCCGTGAAGAAATTGCCGCACAACAGCAAGTTGTTACTGTTTTAAAAGCAGATATACAAGTTCGCCATAATGAAGTGATAACGTTTAATGAGCAGTTGAAAGAGAATGCTATTAAACAAACACAGCAGGAAATAAATGATCTTACCAATCTTGTTTTTTCTCTTCAGAATAAAATTGAAAATCTGCATCAGCTTGAAACCAATAGCAGCAGCAGAGTAGAGGAGTTGCAAATGCAATTGGAAAATAACCATGAGGCTATTTCAACAACAAGAGAGGAACTGGAAAAATTTAATTTTCAGTTAGAAGAACTTGCAGATAAGTTACAAGCCGTTGAACTGGATTATGCCTCCGCTGAACAGGAGTATAATTTTGCTACCGTTACATACAACGATAATAATCTACAGTTCACAAAACAGCAGAGTAAAATTGCTGCGTTAAAACAGGAACTTGAGTTTAAAAGCAACCAGCTTGCAGAATTAAATGCACAGGTAAATAGCAGTAGTAGCCAGCTTACAGAAGCTGCAGAAAATATCAGCCAGACTGCAGAGATAATGAAAGAATTAGAACTGCTGCTGGTGAATATGTTGCAAAACAAAGAAGCAGAAGAAAAGAAGCTGAATAATGCCGACCAGGAATATTACAACATCCGTAATATTCTTACTGAAAAAGAGAGTGAGTTAAGGCACAAGCAAAAATCAAAAGAAGGAATTGATCATGTACTGAATGAGATAAAAGATAAACTGACCGATCTTAAACTTCAGTTGGCCGGAATGAAAGAAAGATTGAGTGTAGAATTCAAGGTAGATCTGGATGCTATTATTGATGAGCCACGTACCGGTGATATTCCTTTAGAAGACCTGCAGGAAAAAAACGAACGCATGAAAAAGCGTTTGGAAAATATGGGTGAAGTAAATCCAACTGCTATCGAAGCTTATACCGAAATGAAAAAAAGGTATGAGTTTATTTTAGAACAAAAGAATGATCTGGTAACTGCAAAGGATAGCCTGATGCAAACTATTCAGGAAGTAGAAGCTACTGCCAATCAACAGTTCCTGGATACATTTAATAAAACAAGAGAGAATTTCCAGAAAGTATTTAAGGCGTTGTTCACAGATGAAGATACGGCTGACATGATTTTGGTAGATCCTGAAAACCTTGCTGAGACAGGGATTGACATTGTGGCAAAACCAAAAGGTAAGCGACCATCTTCTATCGGCCAATTGAGTGGTGGTGAAAAAACATTAACGGCAACTGCATTGTTATTTGCCATCTATTTAATAAAGCCAGCACCATTTTGTATTTTGGATGAGGTAGATGCTCCATTGGATGATGCCAACGTTGGTAAGTTTACAAACATGATAAAACAGTTCAGTGAAAACTCACAGTTCATTATTGTAACACACAATAAGCAAACGATGAGTGCTGTAGATGTAATTTATGGTGTAACTATGCAGGAAGCAGGTGTAAGTAAATTAGTGCCGGTTGATTTCAGAAGTTTAAATTAAGTTTCCATATAATTTTAAAGAAAGCCCGGTCATAACCCGGGTTTTTTTATTAGAAATAAAATTTAAATTTATTCAAAAAAATATTTTAATAAATACCAATGCTTAAAACAATTTTGCTACTCACCACTTCTAATATGTTTATGACGTTTGCCTGGTATGGCAATCTCAAAAACGGCGCATCTATACCAACCTGGAAATTAATATTGATAAGTTGGGGTATCGCTTTTTTTGAATATTGCTTTATGGTACCGGCAAATAAAAGTGGCTTTGCCAATGGCTATAGCGGCTTCCAGTTAAAAATGACGCAGGAAGTAATTACGCTTGTAGTGTTTTCTTTGTTTGCAGTTTTATATTTGAAAGAACCCTTTCATTGGAAATATTTGGTGAGTTTTGCGTTGCTTTTAGGAGCAGTTTATTTTATGTTTAAAAAGTAATCCGTGTAATCCAAAAATCAGTATTCCAGCTTCCCAATCCTCCCATTTCCACCAGCAAAATAAACGGCTTTACCATTCTTAGCTTTGCGGCATACATGAAAGCCTTCTTTGCTTATCCAGCTAAAAGTCTTACCGTCATTCTGCGTATAGTCCACACCGTTAAGACCACAAGTGATCCAGTTCGTTTTTCCAATATATTCAATACAACTTCTATAGCCATGTGGTAATGTGTCTGGTACTGTAAATGTTTTACCGCCATCTGCAGTTATCACACAATTCTTTTCAGTTTCATCTTTTGTATTAAAATCACCGCCGACTATAATAAATGTTTTACTATTTTTTACAGCTATAGAATTTGCGCCAGTCGTTTCTTTACCCTGGATAATTGGTAATAATATTTTTTTATTTTTTATAAAAACATGCGATGCCAGGCCGCCGGTAATAAAGACTGCTTGTGATCTATTTAATTTACGGATGTTGGTCCCGCTGCTTGCAAAGCAAGCCTCACCACTATCTGCAACAGGTTTATTTGGTTCCGGAATGGCTCGCCATGTTTTACCACCGTCGAAAGTGCGTCCAATAAAAAAGTGATTATTTATCGGGTCTCCGATTACTATACCACTTTGTTCGTTCCAAAATTCCATAGCATCCAGAAAAATTCCTTTACTGTTATTTTCAAATACTTTATTCCATGTTTCCCCTCCATCCACTGTGCGTAATATATACGCCGGCGAATCAATGCCCATTATCACCGCTGTTTTTTTATCAAATGCTTCAATGTCCCTGAAGTCAGTTTTTTCATATCCTTTTACTTTCATCCATTTCCAGGTTGCACCACCATCAAGGCTTTTAGCTACTGTGCCGTTGCTGCCACTAACCCACACTGTTTTATCATCTACTACGCTGAGGCCACGTAAGCTCACTTTTGGGCCGCTTGCAAGGAGTCTTACTGTTTGTGCATTTGAGGCAAAAAAAGCGGTTGCAAATAATAATATCAACAACAATTTTTTCATAATTTTTATTTTTTTGGAATACAATGGACCTACCCGGTTCCTCATAAATGAAGGTATGTACCATATAACTGTTTAACAAATGGTTTTCTTAATTACTGTTAATTTACAGAGTGCTACTTTTTTTGCAGTACTTAAAGAGTTAATTTCAGAAAAATTTAATATTATGAAGCTCCTGGCATTATTAAGTCTCCTTTTATTTACCGGTACAAACTGGGGAAACGATCTGGATAAAGCACTCCAAACAGCAAAAGAAAGTCATGAATGTGTATTACTAACTTTTTCAGGCTCAGACTGGTGCGGGCCATGTATAAGGTTACACAAAGACTATTTTGAAAATGAAGTCTTTGAAAATTACGCCAATACTAATCTTGTAATGGTCAATGCAGATTTTCCACGCCTTAAAAAAAACCAGCTCAGTAAAGAACAACAGCAGAAAAATGATGCGATGGCAGATCGCTATAACAAAGATGGTGCTTTTCCTTTAACAGTTTTAATAAATGCTGACGGTAAAGTTTTAAAAAAATGGGATGGTGTTCCTAACAAGTCTGTGGAAGAATTTACTGAAGAAATAAAAATGGTAGCAGATGCAAATAAGCAATGATACACTTTTTATAGCGCCTTCGGTATTTAAAAAAGTTCTGAAACTAATGGGCAACCGGTTTGAGATAAGTGTAGTGGATGAGAATGCAAAACACGCCGATGAAAAAATATATGCAGCCGTAGCAGAGATAAAAAGAATTGAAACACTGCTGACAACCTTTAGTGAAACAAGCCAGACAAATCTCATTAACCGCAATGCCGGTATAACCCCTGTAAAAGTAGATAGAGAATTATTTGAACTTCTGGTAAGGTGTAATCATATTTCCCGTATCACACAAGGTGCTTTCGACATCAGCTATGGCTCTGCGGATAAACGTTTCTGGAATTTTGATAAGGATATGAAAAGCCTTCCGGATGCTGATACGGCAAAAGAGCAGGTAAAGCTTATCAATTACCGTAATGTTATACTTAATGAAAAAGAACAAACAGTTTTCTTAAAAGAGGCGGGCATGCGAATTGGCTTTGGGGGTATTGGAAAAGGCTATGCAGCACAAAAAGCTAAAGAAGTTTTACAACAACTGGGGGTTAAAAGTGGCATTGTAAATGCAGCGGGTGATCTTACTGCCTGGGGCTACCAACCTAAGGGTGAACCCTGGACGATTGGTATAGCCGACCCTAGTGCTGCAAGAAAGGCATTTTCGTATCTTAATATTACCAATACCTCGATAGCCACCTCAGGCAATTATGAAAAATTTGTAATGATTGCTGGTAAAAAATATTCGCATACAATTGATCCCAAGACAGGAATGCCGGTGCATGGCATAAAAAGTGTTACCATCATTGCAACAAATCCGGAATTGGCAGATGCAATGGCAACACCCGTTATGATAATGGGCGTAAGAGCTGGTATTCACATGATCAACCAGATAAAAGAAACAGGTTGTATCATCATTGATGAAGACGATAATATTTTCACTTCTAAAAACATAAACTTACAATGAAACAAAAACATTTTTTGATGTGCTGTTTTGCGGTCACAGGAATGGTATTGTTGAACTCCTGCACCACTGTAAAGGAATACCAAAAGAATAAGCTAAATGATTCGGAGATGAATCTCTCCAGTCGTAAGGCGGAAAAGACCGAACTAAATTTTCTAACCTACCGGGAAGGTTCTTCGGGTGGAAATGGTGGTAAAACCGGCGGTGGCTGCGGGTGTAATTAATTTATTGAATCAAAATATAATATGAAAAAATTATTGCTTTCGGTGATAGGTATGTATATAGGCATACTCGCTGCTTTCTCTCAAACTACTACTGATTCTGTTTATAAAAATAGAAAACTAAGTTTTGAAGAAGCAAATCTTGTTTCAAGTTTCTATGGTCAAAACGGAAATAATTCTGCTGTTACAGGGGGTATCGGTACAGAAAAATTAACTGACATCTCTAATTCTATCGATGTAAAATTCAGCGGTTATGACAAGAGATATCGGAAACATAGTTTTACCGGGGATGTCGGAATAGATCATTACACATCTGCATCGTCAGACAAAATAGATCCAAAAACTATTTCTTCTGCTTCCCATGCAGATACAAGAATTTATCCTTCTATTAACTGGACGATGGAAAACGAAAAGAAAGGATCAACCATCGGTGTAGGAGTTTCTTATTCAACAGAGTTTGATTATCAGTCTTTTGGTGCAAATATCAGTTTTGCACAAAAAACAAAAAACAAGAATGGAGAATTTTCTGCAAAAATTTCCGCATATCTTGATCAGGTCACACTTATCTATCCAATAGAATTACGCCCCGCAAATCAACAGGGAGGGGATCACAACGATTATGCAACTGCTCCCAGAAACAGTATTAATGGAGAACTGGGTTATTCGCAGATCATCAATAAAAATCTGCAAATTTCCTTTTCAGGCGAAATGGTGTACCAGCAAGGTTATCTGGCATTGCCTTTTCATCGGGTATATTTTAATGATAATTCTGTTCATATTGAAAAGTTACCCTCAACGAGGATAAAAGTTCCATTGGCTTTTAGAGCAAATTATTTTGCGGGCGACAAACTTATTTTCCGCACCTGGTATAGGAATTATCATGATGACTGGGGCATTAAATCAAATGCAGTACAACTTGAAACAGTTTATAAGATAACTCCATTCTTTTCAGTAACACCATTTTATCGGTTCTATCAGCAATCTGCAGCAAATCAATTTGCAGCCCTTCAACAGCATACTTCGGCAGACGAATTTTATACCAGTAATTATGACCTTTCGAAGTTCAACAGTAATTTTTTTGGGGCAGGTTTCAGAATAGCTCCCCCAAATGGAATCTTTAAAAATAAGCATATTAATGCTTTGGAATTAAGATATGGGCATTATCAAAAAACAACTGGTATGAATGCAAATATTGTCACATTGCATTTGAAATTTAAATAAGGGGAGAGATAATGTTGTAGGTGTAAAGTAATATTTACTAAACAAAGATTATTCTATAGGATAATCTTTGTTTAACATTTCTAATATTGCTTCCATTTGATGTACTAATTTTTTATACAGTTTTCTTTCATTAAGCATATAAAACTTTTTAAGTACACACCAGTTTGCAAATTCTTTTAGCTTTGCCGGATCATTGGTAAGCAATGAAGAGTCTCCTGTGCTTAAGCCACTTCCATTTATCAATTGCTGGCTCGCATTACTATCCTGGTAATATGTAGTAATCAAAGGATCTAGTGCTATTACCTGCGACTGTTTTATACGAAACTGCGTGTTAAATTCCTGTGTACTAACATTAAAATTTTTGGTTTGTTGTATTTGTGTATTGTATAACGTTATTGAGTCGATGAGTTGCTTATTTTTAAAATAACGCAAAGAACCGGAATTTAATAACTGTTGTAGGGTAGCTTCATTTGGCGAACTGACGGGAAATACAAAAGCGTATATGGCTAACCGATTAACAGCTTCAATACTTATACTGTTTTGTTTCGGTTGATTTAAAAGCATTATCATGCTATCAATTTTATAGATGCAGGAATTCAAATAATTTGTTTGGTATTTAATCTCTGCAGTATCATGCTTTATATCCTGCCTGAAAGAAACAGCAAAATCTTTGGCATGCTGTTTTTCGATAACATGCTCCAATTGATACTCCGCCAGGAAGCCACAGAATACAGCCAGGAAAAGCATTAAAAATTCCCAGAAATATTCCTTCCATGTTTTTTTATGATGACCCGGATGGGTGTGATGATGTACTTCCATATTTTCGATTTGCTTGCTTTGGTCAATTACAATTTCTTCGGGATTATTTTCTGGCGGCGGATCTTCTCCGTCCGGTAAATTATTATTGGGTAATTGTTCTTCCATTAATATGTTTTGGAATTAGAGTAAAAATATATTTTTGAAAATTACGTAATAATTATTTTAGAAAGAATATTTTATAACTCGAGATACAAATTTGCTGATGGTTTAGCATTAGGCGTAAAAGATAGATTTGCATATAAATCTATTCTCGTAAAAAATTGAATATTTCAACCAGGTATATTAATGTGAGGGCTCATATTAATTAGAACCATAAATGGTAGTGAAAAAAAGCCGAAGTGACCATAAAAATGTCTGATGTAATAATGATGTAGCCTTTTTTATTTTTAAATTACTGCAAGGCAATACCTTAAAACGCAGACAAAAATATTTTTATCTGATTATATTGCTAACCGTTTTTATTATGTGAATTTATGGGTGAGTGATAAAATGATACTATAAATACAAATCCTTATTCACAACATAGGGAATACGTTCGCCTTTTAAGCCAGCCATTATATTCTCCACCGCAAGCCTTGAAATGGCTTCTCTTGTTTCAACAGTGGCAGAACCAATATGCGGAAGCACAGCAACATTGGGCATTTGCAATAATAGATTATCTGCGTGCATTGGCTCCGGACTAGTAACATCAAGACCTGCACCCCAAATTATTCCTTGTTGTAAAGCAGTTGTGAGATCTTGTTCGTTGTGTATGGAACCTCTTGCAGTATTTATAAATATTGAGGATGGTTTCATTTTTTCAAAAACCACTTTATCAAATTTGCCTCTTGTTTCCGGTGTGAGAGAAGTATGTACAGTAAGTACATCACTTTGTTCTAATAATCCTTCAAAGGAAACGTATGTTGCATTCAATTCTTTTTCCGCTTTTTCATTCCGATGCCTGTTGTGATAAATAACTTTCATTCCATAAGCACCAATACATCTTTTCGCCATTTCAAAACCAATGTTGCCAAGGCCAAAAACACCTAAAGTTTTACAATACAATTCCTGCCCAAGATCTTTTGTTGGTTCAAAAAAATTCCAGTTGTTATCAATTATTTTTTTATGCAGGTAAAATGCTTTTCTTGAAACAGCCAGCATTAATAGAAAAGCTGTATCTGCCGTGGCATTATTTAACACACCAGGTGCATTGCCGATGGGTATTTTAAGTTTTGTAGCAGTTTCTATATCAACATTGTCATACCCCACAGCATGTAACGCAATTACTTTCAGATGCTTGCACTCATGTAGAAAACTACTGTTGATCCTGTTTGGGCCGGCACTTAATAAGGCATCTACATTTTTACAATTTCTAATTAATTCTTCAGGTGTAAGGTCTCTTTTCTCTTTCCACACAAGTACTTCCAGCCCCGCCTCCTTAAGTTTACTAATAGCGGTTTCGGAAATTATTCTTGTGATAAAGACTTTCATAATGCAGTAAATGTAGCTAAATTTTCAGCGTTGGATGGCCATTCGCATCTCGATTTAACTATAGGGACAATATTCAACATTTGCATTTGAATGCTGCATCCAATTGAAAATACTTTTACTTTGCATTTACAATTCTTCAGGATGAAATCTTTTTTTACTATACTTTTCTTTGGCATGTTTGCATTGGTTGCAAATGCACAAAATATATCTTTAGCATTTAAACAAAGTAATTCTTTAACCGATTCCCTAAAAGTCATTTTGCATGATGTAAAACTCGATGGCAGCTTTTACATTGGTGACAAGGATAGCGAACAGGTGTCTTTTGCAGTGATAGACATGTCGGGTAAAAAGCCGGTATTTGCCGGCGTACATGCAGATAATTTTATTTACCCTGCCTCTGTTTACAAAATGTATGTTGCAATGGAGATATTGAAACAGGTCAATGAAAATAAATATTCTCTCTATAAGCAATACATTGTACCATCCCCCAATGATGTAGATCATTCCAAAGAAATTGATAACGATCCAAGACCTTTACTACATGCAGGTGATACCGTTACCATCGATTATCTTTTGGATCTGATGATAACCCGTAGCGATAACTCTGCAGCTAACTGCCTGATAGATATCGCAGGGAGAAAAAATATTAATGAGACCATGCATAGTCTTGGCTGGCAGGGGAGTGAGGTTACCCGTAAATTTTTATCTAGAAAGGTAGAAGATCCGGGCTATGACACCATTCGTGGCACAGAAACATGTGCACGTCACGCAGCAGAATTCATGTACAGAGTTTACAACAACAAATTAATTAATCCCTGGGTAAGCATGCAGCTGAAAGCTTTGCTGGGCAGACAATTGGATGTATCTAAAATATCTGCCGGTCTGCCAGCAGATTTTATGTTTTACCACAAAACAGGCTGGTGGAGTTATTTTACACATGATGTTGGTATTGCAGATAATGGGAAGATAAAATATATAATTGCATTATTTACTCCTGTAAAAGAAGAAGATGTTTTACCTAAAATGAAAATAATTTCTGAAAGAGTAAATGCCGTAATCGTACAACGCCATTTGTAATTATTTTTTGCTTTTCCACAGCGCCAATACTTTTTGTGATTCCTGCGGATATACTGCTACCACATGTGTGCGGATAAAATCCGGCAAAGGATTTTGCGTACCATTGGTAAGTAGCTGAATTACTTTTGAAGGCTTTGTTGGCATATGGCAATCAATACAATTTGCTTTAATAGCTTCACCCAATTGCGGCGCCATTTTACAGAAATTATGATTGGCTTCTGTATGGCAATTCATGCAGCGCTGAGAAAATACGGCAAGATCGCTGCTTTCTTTTTGATGTGGATCATGGCAACTGGTGCAGGTAAGATTGTCGCTTTTAATATAACATTGACTTGCCATAATAAATTGCACCTGCGTACCGTGCACATCGATACTATTAACGTCAGGCCGAAGGCCGGAAGGATAATAAAAATCTTCTAATTTATCTCCGGGTTTAAAATTAGACACAGGCTGTATCGCTTTTTTTATTCCCGAATGACATACCCCACACATATCCATTTTTTGAGTGCGGCTTAGTGTGCGGATATCAGTAATATACTTACCAATTTTTTCACCAGGATGCTCTGTATGGTATTCCACATGTTCCTTTGCAGGGCCATGACATCTTTCACAGTCAATACCTAATAACATACCTCCCGGAATAAATTTCTCTGATAGTTGTACTCCGCCCGTTTGTGCAACTTCTACATTCGCAGCCGAAGCATGGCATCCAAAACAGCCGCTGGGAATATTTCTTTCAAAATAAGCTCTGTCAGAAAAAAAACCAGGACTGTTAGCCCAGGATGAAGATGGAACAAAATAAGAGACGGGTAGTTGGCGGATTTCATCTCCCTGTTTAAATAAATAAGTTTGCGCTTTTCTTCCTGAGCCGATCGCTATATCAAATTTGTAGGAGGCTGCTTTTACATTATTTTTATACTCTGTCTGGTAAAAACTATTGCCTTTTTGTTCCATCACTACTTTGTCCGCAGCATTGTATACAAACTCATTTTCCGGAGAAGTAAAACTGCCAATGATACTGGCCCGGGAGGCAAGCCTGGAAGTGTTTTTATGAGCACTGTGTAAATAAGAATCATACACATTTTTATGGCAACTGATACAGGTTACATCACCGGCATACATAGGCCCCCGCACATCGGCTTGTTTATCTGTGCTATTTATACAACTGATAAATACAGTTATACCTATCACAAGTAAACCTGTTGCAATAAATAATTTCTTAGTATAAAACATCTTTGCTAATGTACTATAATTATTAACTGAATGTTTACACAAACAAAAATGAATTTTGAGAAGGACTGATTTTAATTATTTTTGACGATGAAAATCTTAGAAAATAATAATGCAATTGCCGAAAAATGGATCAATGCTTTCAATGTACATGATCTTAAAAAATTATTATTACTTTATGCAGAAGATGCAACGCATTACAGTCCTAAATTAAAAATAAAACAACCGCACACAAATGGCTGGATAAAAGGTAAGACTGCACTGAAAGACTGGTGGGCAGATGCTTTCAACTGCATACCTTCTTTACAGTATAAACTGAAAAATATTATTGTAGATGATAAACAGCTTTTGATGGAATACATGAGAAAAGCAGATAACGAGCCTGAAATGATGGTTGCAGAAATTCTTGAAATACAAGATGGACTTATTGTCGGATCCAGGGTTTACCATGGTTAATACTTATCGGTATTTTACCTGGCAATGCGGGCAATAATAAGTCTTGCGTTTTGTTTTGCCAATAGCAGCCACTTTAATTTCTGTAGCATCCCGTGGGCATTCCTTTTGCTGATAAACCTGCCAGTGTTTACTTAAAGTACCATCTTTTTTTCCTTTTAAAAATTCATTAGCATATAATTTCACTTCTTTAAGCAAAGTTGTAATTTCAGCAGCAGGTATATTTTTTATAATTGTTTGTGGATGAAGCTTACTTCTGAAAAGTGCTTCAATCCTGATAATATTACCGACACCTGTAAAAATTGATTGGTCCAATAATACATCGCCAATTAATTCTTCCTCATGTTCTTTCAGTAATTGCTTTACATATTTTTTGTCCCAGCTTTTACTCATTACGTCGGTACGCCAGTCGTATATCTCCTCCAAAGGTTTTGTGAGCTTTTCAGCTTTCACCACATAAAAGTTGATCTCCTCTTTTGCAAAATGCAGGGAGAAACTTGCATTTACTTTTTTTCTTTTATTAATTTCCACTGAGCCGAAAAGCATTAAGTGCACTTTTACAGTTCCGCTTGAAAAGCACAGCAGCAGGTGCTTACCCCAGGTTTCTATTTCGAGTAATTTTTTATTTTTTATCCAGGCCGTCGGCATATCGGTATAGCCACCGGCCTGGGTTACTTTTTTACCAGTAAAATTTTTTAATTTTTCTTTTAGTATAATTAATGATGGACCTTCCGGCATTTTCTTTATTTTGATTTATAAGAATACCATGCCACAATTAATTTATTTCAAAAAGTAAAAACTGCGTTTTTTCAAGAGGGTTAAAATTATTATCCGCAACAAATACCAAGGACCTTTTTCCGTTTGGTAATACAGGGCCAAATGTTACTCCTTCCACATTGTCAATATAAATACCTAAGTCATCCATATTAACTAATGGTTTTTTTGTGATGGGTTTATAATTCTTATCATTTTGCAAAGAGTAAATATTTTTAACATCTGTTGCTTCCGTCATATCTGCCATAAAAACTTTAATGGTGCATGCTAACCTTCCTGTAGAATAGGAGCGTTCCATAACTAATAGTTTATTTTTGCCAATTGATAAAATATCCGGAATACCATTTATTTTAAAAGCGTTTTCGGGAATGGGCGGATGGGCAACCGGGTCTAACGGATAAGCATACTGGCTTATGTTTTTTCCGCTTCTTACATCAAACTTCATTATTCTTGTCATGGTGCCTTGGTTTACATTTGAGGGGGGACCATCCTCGTATAAAGGCTCTTCTACGCTTACCAAAAGCGTTTTGTAATTATCGGTAAATGTCAATCCTTCCAATACACTGTTTTGCCTGGGACCATTTTCTTTTGCAGACATTAAAAGATTAGAGGGCAGGCTGAAAGTGTCAATATATTTACCTCCCGGTTCTATGCTGGTAACAGCAGGGTTTTCTAATACGACTTCCCCTGGTTTTACAATCCTTTCGCCCTCACTGCTCCATATAAATTGATTTGTAATTGGATTAAAACGCATTGCTTCCGGGTCTGGTGTGTGATAAGGATCTTGTTTGCTGTTAGGATACACTTTTCCATCAGGCTGTAATAAATAATGAACGCCTGTAAAATTTACGCTGTCTATTCCTTTGTCGGTGAAAGAAATATGAGCACTGTAGTAACGGGCAGGGTTAATAGCACTCCGGTCATCAGAGATCATATAATAGTTCTTATCTGACGGATTATAATCTATGCCTGATAAACCTCCCACAGTTGTATTGTTGTATTGAAAATTATACGGCACAACGTACTGTCCTAAAAAATGAACCGTTTTAATTTCTTCTGAACTGTTTGTAGCCGTGTTCTTTTTTGTAGTGCTACAGGAGAAAAGATTAAAGGCGCAGAAAAGAATAAATAAATATTTCAGATATCTCATAATTGAAATTGTTACTATGATTGCTGTTGGTATATAATGCGAATATATTTGAATTGTTGTTTGCAATAAAAAATGCCGGCTAAATTAACCGGCATTTTTTACTAATTAAAATATCAATAAGATAAAAGGCATCTTTATATTTTATCACTTTTAAATAAGTACGGAATAACAAAACACCAATATACGCCCATAATAATAGTAACCCCAAGCATTAACTGCCTGAATTGTGCAGCAATAGTTGGATTAGCGGCACGCTGCACACCTTGCAACATATAAATTAGAAGGATAGTAAGCAATACTGAAACTACTATATATACAATTGTACCCTGTTTAATATAATGATGAAATACATGAAATAGTAGTCCTCCAACGGTTAATAATAAAACTGAAACAAATATTACGGTGGATACATTTACAATATCTGACAAAGAATATCCTGTTAGTCCTCTATAGTAAAAATTCCAGATCAGGATGGTTACAGTTGCGGCAATGCCTGCAAAAACTCCTGCAAGAATAGATCTTGAAAACTCGGTTGGTTCGTAGTCGTAATTAAAACGCATAAATACTGGTTTATTTTTATAATATTTCTTTCAATTAGATATCAGTGCAAAAATACAGTAACTAATACAAATCTTCCTAAACAAATATTTCAGAGTATCGTTTAAAAGATATTTTTATTTCTTAATGACAATACAGGAATATTATCATCAATACAATATTGCCTGCATTAATCTTTCACGAACTTATATTTTACCTTTCATCGAAAACCTATCTTTCTTATTTCTTTTCGTTTTACCTTACGAGCCTTAAAAATATTTGTATGTTTTATAAAATTATTACAGTAGCTTTCCTCATTCTTGCCACATCTGCCGAAGGCCAAAATCTTTACATGCCAAGAGATGTAAAAGAGGCATATAAGAATCAAACAAGAGCATTAGATGGGAAACCGGGCAAAAATTACTGGCAGAATAAAGGTCGGTATGATATTGAGATTACTGTAACGCCACCGGAAAGAATTTTTAAAGGCAATGAAAAGATAACTTATATCAATAATAGTCCTGATACAATTCTTAATCCTGTATTAAAACTGATATCAAATATTCATAAAGCAGGTGCAACCCGCTTTGGAAATGCTTCTCCTGATTACCTTACTGATGGAACAACCATTGATGAAGTTACAGCCGATGGCCAAAAAGTAGTTTTCAGAAACCCCAGCTCGCATGTTACATGGCAACAATTCAAGTTGCCAAACAGATTATTACCGCATGATTCTGTTCAGCTAACCGTTAGCTGGCATGCAGAATTATCAAAGCAGAGTGGGAGAGAAGGTATGTTGGATTCTACAACTTATTTCCTCGCTTATTTTTATCCAAGGTTTGCTGTGTATGATGATATAAACGGATGGGATAGAATGGAATTTACAGATGCTCAGGAATTTTATAATGATTTTAATGATTATACTTTAAAAGTAAATGCTCCTAAAAATTTTATTGTATGGAGTACGGGTACTTTACAAAACCCAGATGAAGTACTTACACCACAATATGCTGCAAAGCTGGAAAGATCAATGACGTCTGACGATATCATCAACATTGCTACGCAGGCAGATATTAATGCTAAAAATGTTACCGCTCAAAATGCAGTTAATACCTGGAAATGGGCAGCAAATGATATTACGGATATGGCTCTTGCCATCAGTGATCATTATGTGTGGGATGCATCAAGCGTGGTAGTGGATAATAAAACCGGGCGTCGTGCCAGTGTACAATCTGCCTATAAAAACAGCGCAAAAGATTTTCATTATATGGTTAGTTTTGGTCGCCATTCCCTTAGTTGGCTTAGTAATAATTGGCCAGGTGTAGCATTTCCGTTTCCAAAAACAACTATTGTGCAGGGCTTTGCCGATATGGAATACCCGATGATGGTAAATGATAATACAACACCAGATACTACTTTTTCAAAATTTGTAGCAGAGCATGAAATAGCGCATACCTGGTTTCCTTTTTACATGGGTATTAACGAACATAAATATGGTTTTATGGATGAAGGCTGGGCTACAACTTTTGAGCATTTGATCGGCATAGCAGATATGGGTAAAGAAAAAGCGGATAATTTTTACAAGCAGTTCAGGGTGAATGGATGGATAAATGATAAAAATGCAGAACAGGAACTACCCATCATTACTCCCGGAAATGTATTTTATGGTCGTGGCCTCGGCAGCAATGAATATGGAAAAGCCTCTCTGGGTTATTTGGCAATGAAAGATATGTTGGGTGATGATCTTTTCAGAAAATGCCTGCATGGTTTTATGGATCGCTGGCATGGCAAGCATCCTATTCCGTGGGATTTCTTTTACAGTTTTAATAATATTTCCGGCAAAAACCTGGACTGGTTCTGGAATAGCTGGTACTTTAGCCATGGGTATATAGATATGGCCATACAAAGTGTAAAAGGAAGAAAAGTAACGCTACAGAATATTGGTGGCTTTCCTGCTCCGTTAGATGTGATCGTAAGTTTTTCTGATGGCAGTAAAGAAACTTTTCACCAGACATCCGCTATATGGGAAAGCAATATAAATGCTGCAACCGTAACTATTCCGGGTCAAAAGAAAATTACTTCGGTAAATATTGATGGTGGTATATTTATGGATGCAGATATCTCAAACAATATCTGGAAATAAAATAACAGCACATAATTTTAAATAAAAATACCCGGACAATTATATATGATAAGACTAGAAAAATTCGGCGAAGAAGATTTTGAACAATTGATAAAATGGATAGATTCGGAAGCATTAATGATTAACTGGTCAGGGTTTTTATTTCGTTTTCCACTAAGTAAAGAAAGCCTGAAATGGTATATAGATGATACAAATGACTTACAAGAATCCGATGCATTTGTATATAAAGCTATTGATGAAGAAAGCAACCAGGTAATTGGCCATATTTCACTTGGTGGCATCAGCCGCAAAAATAAATCTGCAAGAATAAGCAGAGTATTAGTAGGTGATACAGCTGAAAAGAATAAGGGTTATTGCAGGCAGATGATAAACGCTGTCTTGAAAATAGGATTTGAAACATTAAAACTTCATCGTATTACACTAGGAGTGTACGATGACAACGTTTCAGCCTTTAAATGTTATGAAAGATCAGGCTTTGTTACCGAGGGCATTTTTCGGGACGTATTATTCCAGGAAGGGAAGTACAGAAGCATGATTGAAATGAGTATGCTGGAAAGCGAATGGAAAAATATACACTTATGTTAAGCAACAACGATATTTTAAAAAAGCTAAGAGTAGCCCTGGCACTCCGCAATGATGACATTCTAGAAATCCTCGCTCTGGTAGATTTTGAAATAACCAAAGGCGCATTGGGAGATCTTTTTCGTAAAGAAGATCATCCGGGATATGTGGAAGCAGGCGATCAATTTCTGCGTAATTTTTTAAACGGGCTGATTATATACAAAAGAGGGCGCAGAGATGAGACCGGAGAGAAAATCCCCGAAGAAAAAGAATAAATAAATTACACTGAGAAATTACCTGTTGTAACCGCCACCTCCACGGTTATCATTATTATTCCGGTTAAAGCCTCCACTGTTTCCACCTGGCCTAAACCCGCCACCGCCACCTGTTGGAGGACGTTCTTCAGCTTGTTTAACTACGAGTGGTTTTTTACCGAGAGACATATCATTGAGGCTTTCAATTGCATCCAATGCTTCTGCTTTTTCAGGCATATCTACAAATCCAAAACCTTTACTTTTTCCGGTTTCCTTATCAATTGCAACTTTTGCTGTAAGAGTTGTTCCGAATTTTTCAAAAATTTCCATCAATTCAGCGTCGTCAAGGTCGTAAGGTAAGCCAGCAACAAATATTTTCATTAAGTGACATTTAAAGCGAAGCTACATAATTTAGACTTTCTAATGCTGCATTTTCCTTTTTTCTGAAAAAAAAAAGGAAAATGCTTTTTTTTCTCAAAAAAAACATTAACATTTGCATTCTGAAACTATTAAAGCCATTTGCATCTTTGCAATTTGTAATGTTTTAGATCGTCATATTCCCTCCAATTCTTACTGAAGAAAGTTTATCCATTCTCTGATTATCCAATTTTTTAATCTCTTAAACTTTTTTTATGCAAGAAAAAATTACATCAACAGCACGTATTTTCAATTTTAGAATTGTCGTTTTATCAATCTTATTAGGCGGCTTATTCAGTCTACAAACAAAAGCACAGAATTTTTGTGCAAATGAATTAGTTATTTATTCAGAAAATTTTGGCGGTGGAACAAGTGCTACCGGCAGCCCGGAGGTAGATGTTACCGGTGGACTTATATTTCAGCCAGCAGATTTTTTAAATGATGGCTATTACAGGGTTGTAAATAATACACAGCAAAGAGGTGAATGGCATAGCGCACCTGACCACACCGGAAATAACGATGGTAAAATGCTGGTTGTAAATGGCACGAATCAAACTTTTTTTCGAAAAGAAATCACAAGTACTACCTCTAACTTTCTTCCGGGATCTTATGGCGCAAGCTTATTTTTAATGAACGTAAATACGCCTGGTACCTGTAGTCCAAATCCACTCTTACCAACTATTACTTTTATGGTAGAGTATAATACATCCGCTACAGGAACAACCGGCTGGGTAAGTTTACAAAGCTCTACTGCAAATGCAGTTGCCCAATCAGCTACTCCTACATGGATACAATTAGGTGGTGTTTTTGATCTGCCTGTAATTGCTGCAAGAATAAGATTGACTTTGTCTGATGGAGTTGTTAGTGGTTGTGGAAATGATTTCGCAATTGATGATATAAAATTTGCTACCTGCCCGGCGGGAGGTCCATTACCTGTTCAATTTCTTAAGATAACAGCTACTGAAAAAGGTGCTGGTGTTGCCGTAAACTGGAGCACTGCATCAGAATCAAACAACAGATATTTTAGTGTTGAGAGAAGTATAGATCAAGGAAACAGTTGGACACTTTTAAATACAGTTAATACAAGCGGTAATAGTAACCTGCAAAAGGATTACAATATATATGACCCTAAACCTGCAGCAGGCGCTAATTTTTATCGTGTAAAACAAGTTGACATTGATGGTAACTTTAAATACTCAAGTACTGCAAAGGTGAATATAAAGGCAGATAAAACAGCAATCAGTATTCTTCAAAATCCAATTGTAAACAATACTATTACAATTGATTTTGTTACTACAAGTAATACTTATATGTTCATCAGGTTGCTTGATGTTACCGGTAAGTTGGTAGCTACAGAAAAATTAGCTGTAGCAAAAGGAAGCAGCCGGCATACAATGCAAAGCCTACCAAACCTTGGAAAAGGAATGTATATCATTGCTATTTCCGATGAAAATGGCAATTTACTTTACAATAATAAATTGATGAAGTAATAACTTATTTAAAGAATAAAAGAGCGATGGCAAATGTCATCGCTTTTTTTTATGAAATATGGTTTGACATTTGCCTACCTATTTTACAAAAAATAAACATGAAAATACAGAACTATAAAAATCACATCAGGTATTATACTCCACACCATTTTATTTTTTACCCTGTTATTATGGCTATGCTTTTTATTGCTGTAAAATGCTTTTTAAAACAAGGCGATGATAAGTGGCAATGGGCTGCAGTAGCAGTTTTGACGTTTTTAATTGGCTGGCTTTCTTTTATGCTACGGCAGCATTATGCGCTTACTAACCAGAACAGGATTGTGAGATTAGAAATGCGTTTAAGATATTTTCAGCTTACGCAAAAAAGGTTGGAACCATTGGAAGAAAAATTAGGCTTTGGTAAAATTGCCGCATTAAGGTTTGCTTCCGATGAAGAGTTGCCTACGCTCTTACAGAAAGCACTTGATGAAAATTTAAGTGCTGCTGATGTTAAAAAATCTATTAAAAATTGGGTGCCGGATACGATGAGGGTTTAAAAGAAAAAGCACCCGCCTTTTAAAGGCGGATGCTTTTTTATTTTAGATAAATTATCAACGGATAAAAAGAACTTTATTAGGACCCACTCCAGGACTTACAGAAAATGAAAATTTCTTTACCCCATTTTTATCAAAGCAATTTGCAACACCCGTAGATGGAAAACTCTTTGAGTCAAGAATATAAACGTCCCCATTTTGTTCATCAACATTAATTCCATAAGCATTGGTAATTAGTGTACCATCTGTTATAAACTCCGGTCTTAAAACTGTATTTGTTATGGTATTATAAAGTTTACAGGTTCCTGTTCCGCCATAAGTATTATAGAAATAAGCAACGTCATCATATATTCTAACATTAGAATATCCAAAAGCAGGTCCCATTTCTAATTTTACATTATCGGTAATACTACTGATTATAGACACACTTGCTGGTGCATCTGCAAAATCGCCATAGCCACTTACATACACATCGCCCATAGAATTTACATCTACTCTTTGTCCATTTTTTGTGGCAGTTTTAATTCTTTTTATCTCTGTCTGAGTATTTAAATCAATTACTGAAACGGTGGAATCAACAGCTCCAAAAGTGTAGCCTCCGGAATTGGCGACATACATTTTATTGCCAACTATTGCCAAACCTTCGGGGTTACGCCCAACATGAATTGTTTTAATTATACTAAGAGAACTGGTGTCTATAACACTTACAGAACTGTCAATTGTTGAAGTTACATACACATTGCCTTTATAAGAAGCAGCATATCTTGGTTGCATAGCAACGCTTCCATTAATAAAAGGGATCTGCTTTATAAAAACTGCATTAGAAGCATTTAGAACGGTTACATTACTTGAGCCATTCATTACAATATATAATTTACTTCCATATTGTATCATATCATTTGCAAGACTACCCAAGCCTGATGATGAAGGATTTTGTTGCCCAAAAAAATCTCCTGTCAACACACCTGTGGCTAAATTATAATAACCAAGTTTGGAATTATTTGAACTTCCTTCACTTAAGATATACAAACCCTTAGCGGCTGTTAACACCGGTGGCCCCGGGTTTACGTCGTCTTTACTGCACGCATTCAGGATTACGATCATTGGCAACAGCCATTTTGCTAAACTCTTTTTCATGTTTGTTTTTAATGTTTAAAATTTATAGTAATTATTTAAAATTCTGCACTTATCCCTACCCGGTAGTTGAAACGGGGCATTGGATAATATTTAATGATTTCGTATTGATTATTAAAAACATTATTTAATTCTATCAAAGCTTTATACTTATACATTTTTTTAGAACAGAATGTATAAGAAAGCGATATGTCATTGTTACCCCATTCTTTAACAAGATTTTCATAAATCTGATCTCCTAATTGGTATCTATAACTGCTCAATAAAATATTATAACTGATAGATAATTTTTTAAAATCCGCATTAATATTTATGCTTCCTGAGTGTTCAGGAGTATAAGGTAATTGTGTTTGGTACGATGAAGAAGTTTTATCAGAAACATCCAAAGCTTTTTGAAAAGTATATGCAAGTTTTGCCGAAAGATGAACATCATTGATATCTTTAAAATTGAACTGCACGTTTGCATCAATTCCTTTTATATCCACGCTTCCAATATTCAACATTGTCCATTGAAAAAGATTTTGCCGTGGAACGGCTAGTATCTTATCTTTTACTTTGTTGTAATAACCATCTATGGTAAACAATCCTGACTGTAGAAAATCATTGCTGGATTGCCGATAAGTAATTCCTACATTGTACTGCCTGGCATACTCCGGTTTAAGGTTTGTGTTTCCTATATAAGTATAATACAGATCATCAAAAGTTGGAACCCTGAAAATATTTTTATAAAATGCCCTGATCTTTATTGGGGAAGCCTTTGAAGGCTGATAACTTGCAGAAATAGTAGGAGAGAGTACATCAATATCTTTACCATTATTACCCAGTTTCACTTTGTCTTGCTGGTGAGTATATAATAGATCACCCTGAAATTCTACTGACGAAAAAATTGCTTTTGCAGCAATATTATTCAACCAGGTTTTCCTTATGGGAATCGCAAACCCCTGAGCAAAATCATCAGAACGGGTGAGCGTGCTTATAAAATAATCACTGGAATAAGAAGCAGAAAATATTTTAGAAAAATTATACAAATAAGCCCCGGAAAAGTAATATTCCTTCTTATGAAATTTACTTTCATACTTACCCTGAATATTCGGAAAATCAGGATCTAAATAGTAGGTATATGCATAGTTGTATTTCGCATTAAACAAAATCTTGCTTGCAGTAAAAGCCTTTTGCCAGAAGGCTTGTGTAAAAAAGTTTTCATCCTTTAATCTTTGATGACTGATTGGATTGTATAACACAACAGAACTTGGCAAACCTCTGTCAGAATTATAATAATAGGTTTTAAATTTTATAACATTGCTGTCATTTATTTTATAACCTGCATCATATTCTGCCCGGTAAGATTTTATATCAGAATTGATTCTTTTTGCAGTGCCAGCCCCAGCTTCATACGCTTTAAAAGGGTATGCTCCATTTGCTCCCTGATATTCTGTACTGAACGTATTGTAAAAATGTTTATTAAAATGATATTGAAAAAATGCAGACGGATTTATAAAACCAAAAGAACCAACTTTCAATGAAATATGCAGAGTTGCTTTTTTAGCCGGATCAAATTTTGGCGCTGTAGTTTTAAGTACCAGCACTGATGCAAATGCAAAGGAACGGGCAGGCAATAAAATATTTCCAGGTGTGGCATCATACAACGTAATACTTTCAATATTATCAAGTGATAATTTACCAAGATCTACCTGCCCACCCTGCACTTCACTAAGTATGATGTCATCGTACATTACGCCTGTATGATTGGCACCCAGGCTTCGGACAGAAATTGTCTTCAAGCCCCCGATGCCACCATAATCCTTCACTAAAACGCCGGAAAAATATTTTACTGCATCCGCAACAGAAAGGCTGTTTAATTTAGAAAGTTCAGTTTTATTTAATTGTTGGGCAGGAACATTTGTTTTGGTTTCATCTATTTCTTTTTGTGCGGATACTTTTACGGCAGGTAAGGTATCAATGGATTGTGCCTTAACATTCGTAAAATAGAATGAACTGATTATTGCAAGAAGAGTATGAAGCTTAACTGCTTTCAAAAACAAATAATTAAATTATTGCAAACAGGTTAGTACAAGGAAATAATGCAGCAGAGCGGCAGTATCTTCTTAGCCTTTCACCCGAAAGCTTAATAATGATGAGTAATGAAAAATGGCAGGTCTTCTGGCTTGCCAGCTTTTGAAATGCCTTCCCGAAACAAGATGCTCAGTGGCCGAATATTTTCAAAAGTTTTTCTCCGCCGGGGCGGAACTGGCTTTACAGCTACGGGGATAGCTCCCGATTGTAACGGGATTCCCTTTTAATCACCTGGTAATTTTATAGTTAAAAATTATCCTGTGAACCAAATTCGTTGCAAATATAAAAGGTTACAATTTAGAAACAGAAAGACTTTATTTATAAAAAAAGAATTGATCGCCTGAAAAGCCCTTCCATCGTTGTTTTTACTGCTAATATTGTTAGTCACATTTTTTACACAAGTGCTGTTTCAGCTGGTAGCGCTGGTATAATTTTACTAATTTTATTGATCAAATATTCCCTAACAATGGTTTATACTTTTTTTAAACGCCTGTTATTACTTTTGTGTACACTTATCAGTGCCAATCAATTATTTGCTCAGCCAAAATATAATTTAAAATTCAAGCATTCTGATGTGTATGCCGGAATAGAAGTCGGCTCTAAAGGAGTAAAAATGAGTATACTGGAAATTGGAAAAAATGCTCAGAAAGAAAACATCTTCAACATTTTAAAAGACACTTCATCCAATACTGATTTTATTAGTTTTACAGACCCTACATATTCGGCAACGCTAAACTCATTTTACAACCTGTATAATACGGCGGTTACCGAATATAAGATTGCACCTTCCAAAATATATACCGTAGTTAGCAGTGGTGTAAAAGTTCAGGCAGAAAAATCTGATAAATCTGCCTGGATAACAAAACTTACAAATGATTTTAAAAAGAAAGTGGATGATCCTTCACGTGAGGTAGCTGTAATAGATGTTACAGATGAAGCAAGGCTTTCTCACATGGGCATAGTGCCGGATGAAAGAAGATACAGCACATTTTTAATTGATATAGGAAGCGGTAATACCAAAGGTGGATTTTTCCCGAATGGGGATACAAAAACTTTACGCTTGTTTGAATTAAGCTGGGGTACAAAAAGTGTTGCCAATGCCACAGATAAAAGATCAGGTGATGATAAATCTCTTGCAACATTTGATAAAAATCTTTACCGTGTTTTATCAGGCGATGCAAAAAATGAAATTGTATATGCAGTTAATGTAAGCAATGCATATAACATGAGTGATTACATTGCTTTTAGCGGTGGTATTGCCTGGTCTGCTGCCACACTGATGTTTCCTGAATTGATTGATAATCCTGTGGTACCAGTTACGTATGAGGATATGGTAAAATTTAATGACCGGATCATGAATAATTATTCCTCACTTTCCGATGTTGTGATTACCGGTACACTTACTGATAAATCTGCAGACAAAGATAACATCACCAGCGAAGTAAAAAGAGTAAACAAAGTATTTGATCAAAAATCACTGTTGGCGGGTACCGGGTTACTTTTAAACATAATGCGCCAGTTTGAAGGAGTGTATGAAAAGAAACAATTTTACCTGGTAAAAAATGGCCAGGTGGGATGGATCTCCGCTTATGTAAATCAGCATTTATCGCAATAGTATTTGCATGAAAGATAGCAAAACCCTGTTATTACTGGTTGTATCATTACTGCTGCTGCTGGCATCTATTACATTGCTATGGAGTTGGGGTTACCAATTTAGTTTTTCTCATAAACAAGATAATGCACCTCAAACAGTTCCTGTTAAAACAAATACAAGGTCAGAAGCTGAAATAACTGACTCTCTTCAGAAAATTTATTACGCTACTTTGGATCATCTTGATAAAACAATTGATTCTGTTTACAACCATACAGATTCATTGAAAGGAAATCTTGATGAGAAATTGACCGACTTTTATCAGACACGTAAACAGATAACAGATCTATTTAAAAACAAAGTCAGCAATGCAGATATAACAATAGCCAATCAGCGTATCTCACAATTACAGCAAAGAATATCTCAATTGCGATCATCCAATACAGATGTAGAAAATGAAAATAAGCGGCTGAACATTTTGCTAAAGCAATATCTTGAAGAGAATAAAAAAAATCAGGCTGCAGTTAGTCCACTACAGGTACCTGTTAATATCACTGCAACCAACACGAATACAACGTTGCAGGAAAATATTATTCCCGAAAATAAGCCTGTAAAAACTGAAACTGCTGTCACACAAACTGCCTCAAACTTTACAGCATGGGATTTACAGTTGAATGCTATTACTCCTGACAATGGTAGAGAAACATTGAAAGCTGAAAATGCAGATAAACTTACTGGCACATTTGCTGTAAAAAATAATACTGAGCAAAACAGTAATGCGGAAATAATGGTAGTAGTATTGCAGCCCGATGGCAAAACCATGCAGAAATCAACCTGGGAGTCCGGCTCATTTGAGACTGCCAATGGCAAAAGGATATATTCCTGTAAAATATCAACGCAATGTGCACCTGGTGAAACAAAAAAATTAAATTTCTGGCTTGCAGCTGATAAATATCAAAAAGGGAACTATACATTCATGCTTTATCAAAATGGAATAATTATAGGTCGTACTACAAAACAGCTTTCCTGATTTTTTTACCTACTCTATCCTGAAGTACATTTTTGCCTCATTTCTTCCCTAAAGAAATCTTGCATTGTTTCTATTATCAAGAATCTTAAAAAATATATGTGAGGTACAATATTTGCAATTTATTGATGTTAGTAATACGGATTATTTAAGCTATTAAAAACTGTTTGGTTGGGATTGAAAGTAGGTTTGACAGGATAATAAAAGAAACTAAGAAAGGGACGATAATGTGATTTATCATCCCTAATTTTTGGTTCGGTAACCCAGGTATAAGCTTAAGTTAAAATGAAAGACATAATTGCATAAAACCCCGCAATAATAGCTATTCCACCCAGGATTTTTCCAAGCATTAAGTAACTCTTGTTCATAATTTTACATTTTAATTTAATGAAGAATTAAAAGAACATTTCTAAGGAAAATGGAAGTCTTAAGGTAAAAAGTTGGGTCTCTGGGTGAGCTAATTTTCGAAGGAGTGGATTTGTGATACCTGCAAGATATACAGAATTATTAATATACACAAATTTATTAAAACTTTACTTTCAGCTAATAATCACCAATGTGCCGGCAATAATAAGAATAGCGCCAATTGCAGTTTTAATGGTGAGTGCTTCACCCAGAAAAATAACAGATAGAACAATAGTGAGGGCGACACTTAATTTATCAACCGGAGCCACCTGGGTCACTTTACCAATTTGCAATGCCTTAAAATAAAATATCCACGAAAGGCCTGTTGCAATACCGGAAATAACAAGAAATATAAAGCTGTGTTTTGAAATTGCAGTAATTCCCTTTGCTTCCCCCTTAGCAAGAACAATACCCCAGGCTACTATTAAAATAATTACAGTACGGATTGCAGTAGCCAAATTAGAATTTACATTGGCTATCCCAATCTTTGCAAAAATTGCTGTAAGCGATGCAAACAGTGCAGAAAGAAGTGCATATAACCACCACATAAAAAAAAATTTGGTTAAGTATATCTTGAGATTTTCTTTGTAAAGTTATACTTCAGGTATTTAAAATACTCTTATTTTATTCTCATGGCTATCAGGCACTGATTTTGTAGCATTTTATTAAAACAAGATTATGAGAAATGTTTATACTAAACTTAGTACCCTGATAGCTTCTGCCTTATTTCTTTTTGCTTTAAATTCATTTTCGCAGCCTGTAATAGGCTTTCAATCAGCCATCACGGGGCTTTCCAACCCTGTGGATATTGTAAATGCCGGTGATAGCAAACTATATATTGTACAACAAAATGGTTTAATAAAACTTTGGGATGGTACTGCATTATCAACTTTCCTGGATGTTTCTTCGGTTATAACTCCTTCTCCCGGAGGAGAACAAGGTTTATTAAGCATCGCTTTTCATCCATCTTATACAGCAAATGGATATTTTTTTGTGTGGTACACTAATAGTACCGGTGCTGTTACACTAGCAAGATATAAGCGAAATGCGACCGATATAAACAAGGCTGATCTTGCCAGTGGCCTGGTACTTTTAAGTATTGCAAAACCGGGCAGCCCTTATTTTACAAATCATAATGGAGCCAAACTTAATTTTGGGCCTGATGGTTACTTATATGTTGGTACTGGCGATGGCGGAAGTGGTGGCGACCCATTTAACAATGCACAAAATGGAGCATCGCTTTTAGGTAAAATGCTACGCCTTGATGTAAACAGTTTTGCAACTGCTGCACCTTTTTATGATATACCTCCCACAAATCCTTTTCAAACAGCGGGTGATGGGATAGCGGATGAAATATTTGACTTTGGCTTACGCAACGCATGGCGGTGGAGTTTTGACAGAGCTACCGGTGATATGTGGATTGGGGATGTTGGACAAAGTGCATGGGAAGAAGTAAACTACGTGCCTGCAGGTACAACTTCAGGCCTGAATTTTGGCTGGAACTGTCGGGAAGGGCTACACGCTTATGGTGCAGGCTGCGCCGGAAGTTTTACTAATCCTATATTTGAGTACAACCATACCAATGCAACCGGAGGGTTTGCAATTACTGGGGGCTATGTTTACCGTGGACCAGACCAGCCTGCACTAACAGGATATTACATAACAGCAGATTATATATCAGGGAATATTTGGGTAATGAAACCGAACGGTTCAGGCGGAGCAATTAGTAATTTACAAACAGGTTCTGCTGTAGGGTCTATTGCATCTTTCGGAGAAGGGGTTGACGGAACATTGTATGCTATTCAACGCCCCACAGGAACAGTTTATAAAGTAATAGTCACCAACGTTTTACCGGTAATATTTAGCGATATCGCCGTAAATCATTTCTTTGATTATAATGATATTCATTGGACAACAGCTACAGAGGTGAACACCAGGAAATTTAATGTGGAATACAGTACAGATAATCTGCATTTTTTTGTAATAGCGGAGGTTGCCGCATCAGGCAATAGTAATGGCAGCGTTTACACATATCACCATGTAATATCTTCCGTAAGTAAGGGCTATTATCGCATTGCTGCTATAGACAATAATGCTGCAATAAAATATTCATCTATAGTAGCTGTACCTGCAAATTCAAAACAGATAAAAATTTATCCGACACTTCTTGCAACAAAAGACTTAAAATTAGATCTCCCATTTTTGGTAAATAAACTACAAATAATTGGAATGGATGGAAGAGTAGTTTATGAAAAAGATCTTAGAAATATATTAGGTACGGTTTCTATTCAGCTTCCCATTTATACAAAAGGATTGTACGTTGTAAAAATAACCGGTGATAATAATTATTCCAGAAAAGAAAAGATAATAGTTCAATGATAATTAAAAACCTCCGGCTTATTGACGGAGGTTTTTAAATTAATCTCTATAATGTGATAGAATCTCTGATAAGTTTTCCGTCAGTATTAAAGTATAAATACTTTTTCTGAAGATCATTCTTTTTTGCAAACAAACGATATTGAAGGCTATCATCATCTCGTGTAACTTCTACATTTGCTTTTATTTCCCAGTCACTGTATTTACTTTTTGCAAGCCCGTCTTTTACAGCAGAAGGAACTTCATCATCGGTTAAAAATTTTTCTGTTTTTTTCCAATTCCCATCGCTGTTAAAGCTAGCCTGATACTTATGATCATCCATATCGAATGTTGCTTCAAATACAGTTATACGATCGCCCCATTCAAGATTTTTGGCTTCGGGGAATTTTGCAGAAAATGAATCTGTTACTGCTGCAGGAATTTTTCTTATCTGAGCAAATGAATTATTGCCGATGCATAAAAGGTATGCAAGCGTAAAAAGGGAAAGTATCTTTTTCAAAATTTATATTTTTTAATTGTTAGGGATTTTTTTACAGGAGAAAAAATTATGCCATAAAGATAAAAGCTCATTTGAAAACATTTTGTTATCATTTAATTATGATATGGAAAAAACAAAAGGCATGAAAGATCATGCCTTTGTAATAAATATTTGTACAGGTAATTTACCAAACTAAAGCACTTGCTCCTAATATTGCTGCATCTGCCTCTTTCAGCTGACTAAAAAGTAATTTTACCTTATTTTGAAAAATAGGCAACAGGTTAGCTTCCATATGTTGGCGGGTTGGCTTTAGTAATAAATTTCCAGCCTTTGTAAGCCCGCCAAATAATACAATGGCTTCCGGTGAAGAGAACATAATAAAGTTTGCAAGTGATTCACCTAATATCTGACCGGTAAATTCAAAAATTTTATTTG